>CAYWBU010000051.1:0-14999 GCA_964456565.1 uncultured Bacteriovoracaceae bacterium
CAGCTCAATATAGGGTTTGAGCTTGGGCAGCATGTCCGGGGCAACCGAGGGGGCATTGACGGCGTTTCTGACAAGTCCCTTGCCCAGATAATCCACGATCTGTTCGGCCACGGCAATGGCTACATTTTCCTGGGCCTCGTGGGTGGATGCGCCCAGATGCGGTGTGCTGACAACCCTGGGATGGTTGATCAGGGTGTAGTCATCAGGCGGCTCTTTTTCATAGACATCAATGGCCGCACCGGCAACCTTGCCGGACTCCAGGGCGTCAAACAGGGCCTTTTCGTTGATGATGCCGCCGCGGGCACAATTGATGATCATGACACCGTCTTTCATCTTGGCAAAGGCGCTGTCGTCGATGATGCCTCTGGTTTCCTTTGTCAGCGGCGTGTGCACGGTGATGAAATCGGCCCTCCTGTAGATCTCGTCAAGGCTGGCCAGTTCGATCCCCTGGGCATCGGCAAAATCTTTTGTCACAAAGGGATCATAGACCAGGACATTCATCATCAGGCCCTGAGCACGGGATGCCACGACCGACCCGACCCGGCCCATGCCGATAATGCCGAGGGTTTTGCCGGTGATTTCGCGGCCGGCAAATTTTTTCTTCTCCCACTGGCCGTCCTTCATGGAGGCCGCGGCCTGGGGAATATTGCGGGCCATGGACATCATCATGGCGATTGAGTGTTCACCGGTTGTGATGGTATTGCCGCCCGGAGTGTTCATCACCACGATGCCGTGTTTGCTGGCGGCCTCGATGTCGATGTTGTCGACCCCGGCGCCGGCCCGGCCGATGACCTTGAGGTTTTTACCGGCTTCGATGATGTCGGCCGAGGCGGTTGTGGACGATCTGACCACCAGTCCGTCATATTCTCCGATTATGGCCTTGAGTTCATCCGGGGAAAGTCCGGTTTTTACATCAACCTGGAAATTTCCCTGCTGAAGGATGGAGATGCCTTTTTCCGAGAGTTTATCGCTTATCAATATCTTCAATTGAATGTACCTCTAATCATATAATTGCAACCCGATGAACTTCTAACAAAAGGGATTAGGCGTGTCAATAATATCCGGCCTACGTTTTTTTTGCTTTGTTGCGACGGTTTGTGAGCCGGGGCTGAACATGCGAAAAAGATTTTGCGCAAGTCGGGAATCTAAAGAAATAAAAGCTTGATCCCGATAAATATGACATCTGTACAAGGTTTCGGGAAAGGCTGTTTTTAGATTTAAGGGGCGGTAATGGCTTGTATTCTGGTAATTGATGATGATCTTCAGGTCCGGAGGATGTTGCGGCAGATGCTTGAACGTTCAGGCTATGTTGTGTTCGATGCCCCGGATGGCAATGCGGGAATCAAGTGCTACCGTGAATGCCGGGCGGACCTGGTGATCACCGATATTGTGATGCCTGAAAAAGAGGGCATTGAAACTATCCGTGAACTTGTTCAGGAATTTCCCGAAGTCAAGATTATCGCCATGTCCGGGGGGGGCAGAATCGGTCCGGATGCCTATCTGGAAGTTGCCCGGCAGATCGGTGCAGTGAGAACCCTTACAAAACCGGTTGAACGCGAAGAACTGCTCAGTAATATCAGCGAACTTCTCTGATCATCCATATCTTAGGAATATCCAGTCCCATCAGTGGTTGGCCTGTGGCTGTGTTTCAGTTATTATGCGCCGTTAAAAACAGCGGAGTAGTGCAATGGACAGGAAAAATGCGGTTTTGTTGCTGGGGCCGACCGGGGCGGGCAAGACGCCCCTGGGGAATTATCTGGAAGAGAACGGACTTGGCGATTGCCGTTGTGTGCACTTTGATTTTGGCGAAAATCTGAGAATGGTGGCCGGCGGAGGCGATACCAGTCTGACTTTGTCAGAGCGGAGTTTCGTGCAGGATGTCCTGGAGCGCGGGGCGTTACTGGAGGATGCGAAGTTTTATATCGCCGCTAGGATTGTGGAAGATTTTGTTGTCCGCCGGGAGGTTTGCGATGCCGATCTCATGGTCATGAACGGGTTGCCGCGCCATGTGGGGCAGGCCGGTGATGTGGGAAAACTGCTGGACATGAAAGGGGTTATCGCGCTGGACTGTACGGCCGAGGTGGTTTTTGAACGTATCCGGCTGGATACGGGAGGGGACCGCAGCGGGCGCACCGATGATGAGCTGGAGGCTGTGCGCAACAAGCTTAAGATCTTCGGCCGGAGAACCAGGCCCCTGCTTGATTATTATCGGCAGCAGGGAATTGCTGTCCGGGAGGTGCCGGTGGGCCTGTATACAACGCCCGCAGATATCGTGCGTGACCTCTCGGCTGGCGATAATATAATGAAAATGTAAAAATTGTCCCATTGAATTCCGCAAAATAAAAATACATTGCCAATTATATGCTTTACATATAAAATGGCCCGGGTGTGTGCACGCGATTGTGTCCGCCGTTTCAAAAGAAAACTTAGAGGTGTGAAGATGAAGAAGGTCCTGTTGCTGGCAATATTGGTGGTGCTGGGTTTCTGTCCTGCGGGACAGGCCCTTGATCATTATGAGTTCTCCGCTGTCCTTAAAAAAAATGATATCGCGCTGAATCTGAACGGATCGGGAATCCGCAAGAAGGTGGTGGTTCCTATTTATGCCGCCGGACTCTATCTGGAAGAGAAATGCAGCGATCACAAGGCGATTATCAATGCCGACCGTCCCATGGCGATCCGGCTGCACATCATCTCCAGGCTCATCAAGCCAAAGATGTTTATAGATCACACCCTGGCGGGATTTGAGAGATCCACCAACGGCAGGATGGCGCCATTGCAGGAGCGGATAGATAAGATCATGGCGGTTTTTGAAGCGGGTATTGAGCGGGGTGACATCTACGACATGGTCTATGTCCCGGATAAGGGTGTGGACTTCTATAAAAATGATAAATATGTGACCACCGTCAAAGGGCTTGATCTCAAACAGGCCCTTTTCGGGGTCTGGCTGGTGGAGAATCCGTATCACGCCTCGGTTGAATTGCGAAACGGGATGCTGGGAATCTGATCTGTCTGCAAGGGCGGGGCGCCTGCTCCGCCCCTTTTTGCAATCCGGGAAATGCCGCGTAATGATCAGATGTGTATTTTAACATAAAATTTGCCGTTATTTTAAACTCCTTTAAACCTACATATAGTCCGGCTGTGGTACCTCCTTAGAATATTCTGTTGTGAAGGAGGTCGAAGATGAACCGGATACTTTTTACGGCGGCGTTCAGTCCCTATGGCGTCAGGGATGAGTATGGCGAAGAGCTCGGCATGCAGATGGAACTGCTCAATAACCAGGTTACCCGTGAGCAGGGGGTGCATTCGCCGCGGCAGTCCTACCTTACCTTTGCGCTTTATCTGCTGGCGGAAAACATATCGGTGCCTTCCACAGTGCTTGATTTCCCTACCTGGGAGGCCTTTGTGGATGAGCTTGAGAGGGAAGACTACACCCATGTGGCCATCTCCTTCATTGTCCCCAATGTATTGAAGGTCAAGCGCATGGCCGAATATATCCGGAGCCGTCATCCGCAGATCAAGATTATTCTGGGCGGTTACGGCACCATCATTCCTGAGATCGAAGAGCTGGTGCCGCATGATGCCCGTTGTCAGGGGGAGGGCGTGCGCTGGTTGCGGGAATATTTCGGGGATGATCCGTCAGCGCCCATAAACCATCCGATTTTGAAGAATCCGGTCTATAACTATGTCTACGGGCTGAAGACTCCGCCGCGGGGTTCGGTGATCTTTCCGGGGGTGGGCTGTGAAAACGGCTGCAAATTCTGCATCACCTCGCATATGTTCAAGAAGGAACATGTCTCGCTGCTGCCGGCCGGCCGGGATGTCTTTGATGTCTGCCGTCGGGCCGAAACGGAACTGGGCGCGCGGCACTTCATGGTGCTGGACGAGAATTTTCTGAAACATGACCAGCGCGCCCGTGAACTGCTGGAGGAGATGACGGACAACCGCAAACCCTATGTCTTTGTCACGTTTTCGTCGGCGGAAAATATCCGGCGCATGGGGGCGGATTTCATGGTGCGGGCCGGCATCAGCCGGGTCTGGGTCGGGGTGGAATCCAAACGCAACCTGCACGACAAGACCAAGGGGATTGACCTCAAAAAACTGTTTGCCGAACTGCAGGCAAAGGGAATTGCGGTGCTGGCTTCCACCATCCTGTTCCACGACCACCATGACCGCGACACCATCCGGGAGGAGATCGACTGGGTCTGTGACCTGGATACGGACATGGTGCAGTTCATGAACTATCATCCCTGGCCGGGCACCCCGCTGCATGCCGAACTGGATGAGCAGGGCCGGCTGCGGGATGTGGCTTACCGCCACCATCACGGGGCGTCCGAACTCAGTTTTGAACACCCGCATTTTAAGACCCGCACAGAACATGAGAGCTATCTGCGACAGGCCTTCCGCCGTAAATATGTGGGGGGCGGGCCGGCAATTGTGAATCTGGCGGCTACGGCCCTGAACGGTTATGAACAGGGCTTGAGAGATTTCGAGCACCGCGCGGCCAACGGTTTGTGCTGGAACCAGGATCTGTTGCGCTATGAAAAAAGCACCGATCCCCGGCCGGATGAGTTTATGCGCCTGCGCCTGGAGATGATAGCCGCCGAGGCCCGGCGTTACCGGCCGTCTTTGTTGCCGGCCCTGATTTTTGCCCCCAATAACCGCGCGCGGCGCAAGACATTAAAGGTGATGCGCCGCTACCGCCGGGTTTTCGGCCGGAGTAGCGCGGCCGAGTGGGCCAAAGCCACGGTCCTGAGTGCGAGTGCCACACTTGAGTTCATCCGCCTGCAGATCAGGCGGCTGGCCGGCCATGAGACCGTGATCCGCCAGCCCCCGGTCTGTCGTAGGGAATACCCCGGTGTCCGGCAGGTTGGCAAAATGCCCGGGGAAGCTGAGAAGAGGATTGCCGCGGCCGGATAGGGTGCCGGTCGTATAAATCAGTTGCCTTTGGCGGCCGATTGTTTAACACTGCCCGTCAGCTGGAAAATTCCTGTGGAGAAGACTTACGAATGGATCGTGCTGACCGACTGGGGACAGAAAAAATCGGCCGCCTGCTGTGGCAGTTTTCGCTGCCGGCCATGGTGGCGATTGTGGCCGAGGCGCTCTACAATGTGGTCGACAGGATCTTCATCGGCCAGGCCGTGGGGATTGAAGGCATTGCCGCCATTACGGTGACTTTCCCCTTTCAGCTGATCGTTATGGCGCTGGGCATGCTGGTTGGCGTGGGCGCCAATTCACTCTACTCCATCCGCCTGGGTGAACAGCGTCGCGACGAGGCCGCCCGGATTCTGGGCTGCGCCTTCACCCTCTTCCTGCTGATGGATGTGATCATCATAACCCTGGGGCTGGTCTTTACCGAGCCGCTGCTGCGGGCCTTCGGCGCCAGTGACAGTATTGTCGGCATGGCCGCCGATTATATGCGTATCATCCTGCTGGGGATCACCTTTTCACATATCACCCACGGCATGAACAGTTTTATCCGCGGCGAGGGCAACCCCCGGGTGGCCATGGGAACCACCCTGATTGCCTCGGGGGCCAATATCGTACTGGACCCGATCTTCATCTTCGGTTTCGGCATGGGCGTCAAGGGCGCGGCCCTGGCCACGATTCTGGGGCAGGCCGTGGGGGCCGTCTGGGTTGTCTGGTATTTTGTCTCGGGTGCCGGCGTGGTGGGGCTCAAACGCGAAAACATCAGGGTGCGTTGGGATGAGGTGCGGCAGTTCCTGCCGATCGGCATGACGCCGTTTCTGGTGCAGTTGACCTCCAGTCTGATGCATACGGTGCTGAATCATCAGCTGGTGCGCTACAGCGGTGAAGCCGGACTTTCCATCGGCGGGATCGTCTTCAGCATCATGATGTTTTTTGTGATCCCCGTCATGGGGAGCAGCATGGGGCTGCAGCCCATCGCCGTCTATATCGGGGGTGGGCTGAATTTCAGACGGGTACGCCGGGCCCTGATCCTGGGGCTTGCCAGCGCCACTTTGATTACCTGCGGGGCCTTTATCGTCATCCATGGATTCGCTCCGCAGATTGCCGGACTTTTCATAAACGATGACACGGTGTTTCTGAGTGATGCCGTGCATGCGATCCATATCTTTTTCAGCCTGCTCTGTGTGGTGGGCTTTCAGGTGGTGGGGTCGCAATATTTTCTGGCGGTGGGTCGGCCGCGCATAGCCATGTTTCTGGGACTGACCCGGCGTTTTATCTTTATCCTGCCCATGTTCATGATATTTCCGATATACTGGGGCAGCGACGGGATCTGGATGGCCGGTCCGGCGGCCGATCTGCTTTCGCTGATGCTGACCGTTTTTTTTGTCTGGCGCGAACTGGGGCATCTGCAGGTTAAACCGGCACAATAAGGAGCTACGGTGGTGAAAATTGGTAAAATCAACCGGCTGAAGGTGGTCAGCGAGAGCGATACGGGAGTCTATCTGGATGGCGGTTCCGACGGGGAGCTGCTGCTGCCGCGCGCGGAGGTGCCGGAAGGCTGCCGGGTCGGCGACAGCCTGGATGTCTTTGTTTTTGTGGATGCCTACAACTGGAAGGTGGCCACAACGCACAAACCCCGGGCAGCGGTCGGCGAGTTTGCCCTGCTGCGGGTGGTCTCGGTCAGTTCCGTGGGGGCCTTCCTGGACTGGGGGCTGCCCAAAGATATTCTGGTTCCTTTTCGTGAGCAGAAAAATCCGATGGCAGTGGGACAGGAATATCTGGTGTATGTCTACCTGGATGAAAAAACCGGCCGGATCGCGGCCTCCTCACGACTTGATCGTTTTCTTGACCGCGAGGCGCCGGATTTTAACGAAGGCGCGGCCGTGGATCTGATAATCATGGGCCGCAGCGATCTGGGCTATAATGCGATCATCAACAATAGAACCCGGGGCATGCTCTATGCCAATGAGGTTTTTCAGTCCCTGTCAACCGGGCAGCGGATCGGTGGTTTTGTCAAAAAAATCCGCCCGGACGGCAAGGTGGATGTCTGTCTGGAAAAACCCGGCTACGGCCGGATTGATGACTCAGCCCGCAAAATTCTGGAACGCCTGGAACTTGAGGGCGGATTTATGGCCGTGGGTGACAACAGTTCGCCGGAGCTTATCCGCGAGGTCTTCGGGATCAGCAAGAAGACCTATAAGAAGGCTGCGGGAATGCTGTATAAAAAACGCCTGATAACCATTACGGATGAGGGCATCAGCTTGAATCGGTGATGGTCTGATCTGCAAGAGATGGCGGACAGAAGTCCGCCATCGGCTACATCCAGTAATCCTTGTCGTTCAGGAACTGCTGCGCCCACTGACTGTAGTACTCACGTTCCGATGAAGCCGCCCATTTGAACAGGTCGCGGGCCTGCCGGAGCATTTCATCTTTCTCGGCCCCCTCGATGTTCAGCGTGTCAATGGCCTGCAGCAGGAATTCGCCGCCATAAACCGCCCGGATCTCGCTTTCGGGGACATTTCTGTAGTCGGTATGGGCATCATATTCGCGGTAGAGGTCAAGGGCCTTGCGCATCTTTTTCCTGGGGCTGCCTTCGATGTACAAGGGCAGATGCGACAGGAACATGCAGTAGGCGTAACATGGGATCCAGTCATAATAGGATTTGTTGAGTTCATAGGCCGTCAGGATGTCGGACTTGGTCTTGGGCAGGAAGCCTTCCTTGATGGCGGTGATGATGCTGGTGGCGTCGGCCAGTTTGCCCATGGCCATGGTGCGCCAGTAATAGGCTTCCACCCGGTCGGGCTCAAGCTCCTGTGCCCTGGTGGCCATATCCAGGCCCTTCTTGCCCCATTCGCGGCAGATCTCTTTCCATTCCGGCAGTTCTTCACGCAGACTCTGGGCGGTTTCGCAATATTCCGCGGCGCTGCGGATATAACGCCACATCAGTTCATAGTCAGACGGGTTTTCAGCGAGCGCCCTGGTGCAGAGATCCAGGGAGGCTTCCAGGCTCGGCAGCCCGCACGTGGCACATCTTTTCTGGAGACCGGTATAATAGAGGTTGTCGATCTGCTGGTAGACATTGTCCGGGGCTGCCAGGGCCAACGATGCGACAGGGACAGTGGTCAGCAGTAAAAACAGGATCAATCGTTTCATGAGCTCCTCCTTTTTGAGTGACGGCAGAATCCAAATCAAAGAGGTCAATGTCATGCGTGCCCAATACGGATTGTATGTGTTTCAAAAAAATAAAAATGCAGTAACTGCCTGTAAATATAGTTTATTTATGTGGAGTGAAATGTAAACGCTGCAAAAATACAGGACTATTACTGAGAGATTCTAGGTGGTTTCAGGAGGCGGTGCCATTGGCCGAGAGCAGGAACGAGCGCAGGTTGACCTTCTGGTTGCTGATTCCAAGTTTTTTGCGGATACTGAGGCGGTGGGATTCGACCGTTCTTCCAGATGAAACAATGATCTGGGCGATTTCCTTGGTGGTTTTCCCCTGGATGATGAGGTTGGCCACCTTGATCTCCGTGGGGGTGAAACTGTCGAAGGCCAGGGAGAGTTCATGGATGTAGGGGGCTGTAATGGTCTTGAGGTTTTTCTCAAGGATGTCCAGATAGGCCGAATATTGTCCGTCAGGTTTCATCTTTTTCATCTGGTCGATATAGGGCATGACCAGTTCCTTGATATTGAAATGGATTCTTTCCTTGATGGCGGTTTTATCATTTTCAATGTTGCGCAGCAGGACCTTCAGGGCCGTGTTGGTTTCCTCGAGGTTGGCGGTGCGGTCCTCCACCATACGTTCCAGCTCTTCCTGATAGCGGCGCAGGGCCCGTTCATCCTCCTTGCGTTTGGAGATGTCGCGCAGAATGGACAGGACACCGATAACCTTGCCGTCTTTTTTTACGGCGCGGGTGTTGACCTCGAAATAGACTTTGCGGCCGTCCTTATGCCGGCCTTCAAATTCGAGCATCATGGATGGTCCGCCGTTCAGGGTCTGGTCGCGCAGGCTGATGCAACGGTCGAGATCGCTATGGGCAAGAACATCAAAGAGTCTGAGATCATATATGTTTACGCCGATACAGTCTTCCCTGGTATATCCGAAAAGGTCATGAACCTTGCTGTTGATGTCGATCACGCTGTTGTCAAGACCCAGGTAGACGATTACATCATTGGCATATTCGAACATGGTCTTGAATTTTTCCATATCCTCAAGGCTGTGCTCGAGAGTCTGACTCAGTGCGGATAGTTCCTGGCGTGCCTTTTCCAGCTGCCGTGCAAGATCGTTGTCCGAAGCATTGCCCATGCCCGTCTCCTTGAATGTGCAATAAAATTACAATTTATTAAGTTTGTTCCAGGATGCAACGCCCGCACAAAGACGAGCAGCGCTCCGACCCATGGGCGGCAGGATATGACAATGGTTATTCCCGGTCATCGCTTCACTGTCGATGGATGACCTGATCATGACGGCAACTTTCTCATTCAAACTGCAACCCACCGGAATAATCATATCTGGCCCTTAAAATGTAAATACTAGATTACTGCGCACAGTATACGTATTGAAAATGGGTACCGATTCGAGAAGGGACGGTTGCCCGCCACTTGATAAAACCGATTATCGTCTTCGGGAATCACGCGCAGGCGGGGAGATCCCCGCCTGCAGGTTTACATGAAGGTGCGGCAGGTGGTTTTAAGCGGGTTGTCGGTTATGTCCAGTAGTTTGTTTTCATCGCCCGGGTTGAATCTGGCGGGAAAGATGCAATAGAGATTGCAGACCATGCGCGGGGACTCGACATTGTGCATTCCGAAGAGCTTAAACCCTACATTCAGGTCGCCAACCTCGCAGACCTGTTCATCAGCGGTATTTTCATCGTAGATGAAACGTTTGGTCACCACCGACCATTCGGGAAGGCTGAATACCGGACGATAGAGGATGGTGCCGGACGGGCCGTTAATCACGAACCATGAGCTGTCGTTTTTACGGTCGAAATTTTTTTCGGTGTCAGAAAGTTTGCCATCATAGACGGCCCGGCTGGCAGAGCCGCTGCTGGATGAATAAATTTGCGAACCTTTGAGTTTGTCGTTCAGCGCCAGGAAGATGCCCATATCCGAACTTTTCAGGATGGAGCTGTATTTCATGGGACAGTTGAAGTCCTGGCGGATATGCAGGGTGTTGGGGTAGAACTCAAGATAGTTGTCATTTTGGGCATCGATTTTCAGGAAACTTAATTTCATGAAGCCCGAGCCCCTGTAGAGGACCCTGACCGGTCCGTCGGTATAGCCCACGGGTTCATCCTTGAGCAGAGAATCCCCCTTGAAATTCATGGAGATCAGGAATCTGGTCTTCATGGGACCGCGGAAGGTCCATAGGTCTAGGATGTCATCGCCGAAGTTATTGTTTGCGCCTTTAAGGCGCAGCTCATCGGCCAGGAAGGCATCCAGGGGAAAGCCCAGTCTGACGGTTCGTCCGGTCAGCAGCTTGCGCCGGTGTGCGGTGTCGATTGTGAAGCTGACATAATCTTTGTCCGAACGCGGCGCGTTATTCTCAAACTGCACCAGATAGGCCCAACTTTTTTGGCCGGACTTATCCGTGACCTCGATTTCCATGGCCTTCAGCGTACCTGCCGGCAGGCTGGTGGTCCTGCATCCCATGTCAGCAGCCATGAAAACCAGTTCGTCATCGGCGTCGAAGGTAGGGTCGGGATCTTGGCTGGCCTTTTCACCGGACTGGTAGGCATAGGTACCGTCCGGTTTCCTTTCGTCGATCTGGAACGGGACTGCGACGAGGTTGCCGTCCTGAATGGCCATCAGGGTCAGGTTGTTCAGATCTATGCCTTGCATGGCCGTGAGTTCGGTGCCGCTGACGATCAGGTGTCCCTGCGTGATGGCAGGTTGTGCCTGTACACTGGGAATCCCGATGAAGAACAGAAATAAAATGAGACTGCAAAGTTTGCGCATCTATGACCTCCCCTTGAAAACTATATTTAATAAAAAATTGTTTCCCTGTATGGCTTATTACCAGTTTTGGGGGTTCTCGAGAAGTTTCCTGCTCCAGTCGGCATAATAGGGTCTGGGGCTGGTTAGCCCCAGTTCGCACCAGGCCTTGGCGTCCGCAAGGTATTGCTGACGTTGTTTTTGCTCCAGATCCAGTTTGTCCACGACCATCAGCAGGAATTCCGCACAGTAGGGACAGCGGCAGTCCCATTCAAACAGGCTCTTGTAGTTGTCCAGATATTCTGCACCATCCAGGACATAGGCCTGCTTGTCCCTGAAGCCCTGCATGGCCTCGTTGTAATAAACGAGGGCTTCTTCAAGTCGGCTTTTCTTGGTGCCTTTGACCAGAAACGGAACGCCGGGGACCTGGGCGAGATAATTAAAGCGGGCAAAGGTTGTAACGTAGTCCAGATAGGCCTTGTCGGCTTCATAGCCCTTGATGACATTTTCCTCGCCCTTGGGAAGGAAACCCTCTTTTATGGCCGTGATCATGGAACCGACACCGCCCACCAGGACGTATTTGCCCATGCAGTAGCTGCGCCAGAAAAATGCTTCCGGTCGGTCAGGGTTCATCCTGCAGGCTGTGTCCGCCTTTTCAAAGCCGTCCAGGCCCCACTGGCGGCAGATCTCTTTCCATTCCGGGACAGCATCCCTGATGGCCTGGGCGGTTTCACAATACTGGGCCGCCGCCCGGGAATAACGCCAGAGATATTCATAGTTTTCAGGATCTTTCTCCAGTGCTTCCGTGCACAGGTCGAGATTTTCCTTCATCATGCAGAGGGTTTTTCGGTCCAGTTGGGTGGCGTAGATCTGGGCATAGGCATCATCCCAGAGTTTGTCTATTTTCTGGATATAGCTGTCCGTATTGCCGGCTGCTGCCGGAACAACGGCAACCATCGTCAGAATAACCGCTAACAATATTTTTTTCATCGGGGCTCCTTTCTTTTGGGAGTGGATATAAGACTCAGCCTGCCGGCTATTGGCTCTGTCCGGTGTACCATGGCGATTTTCGTAAGAGAGCCATCCTGACAAAGGGCCTGAAGGCTGTTGCAAGATAGCGCCGGTAGCCGATGGCCTTTTTCTGATCGGACATGAAATCGTCGAAGGTATGATTCTGGTACTGCAGCAGTTGCTGACTTTCGGTGGTATCCATCCAGTGGGTGTAGTATTTCTCCTTGGTGAAGGCCCGGTCCGGAAACATTCCCACGCCGGCGGAATCGAGGATTTTGGTATAGAATTCCCGGTAGGTCATCTGGTTGCGTTTTCCGCCGCCGATCAGCAGGATTTTGCCCCAGACGTCCGGGTGATCCACGGTGTTGGCGACGGCCAGCGCCACGTCACGAACATCAACAAATTCCACCGGGGAATCCAGTGACATCTTGAAGGCCTCATCCGGTCCACCCAGCTGAGATTTGAAGGGATCGATGGCGGGTGCGGCTCCGAACCTCAGGATGCACCATTGCAGCCCCGATTCCCGGATCATTTCTTCGCATGCGACCTTATGTTCTGTGTAATGATCACTGCCGATGATCGGGTCGATAACCGTGCGGAGCCGGGGCGGTCTCTCGGTGGATTTGCCGAAAACAGTTACCGATGAGGAGAATACGAGTCTGGCAGGTGACGGCTGTTTTTTGATGGATTCGATTACATTGCGGGTTCCATCGACGTTAACACTTTTTGCGAGCTCCGGCATGTTTTCACTGCGGGGTGCTGGGATTGCTCCCAGATGCAGAACAATGTCCATATTTTGAACAATTTTATCCGTATCCTCTTTTTTTGTGATGTTGCCCCAGAAGATGTTGATTTTGCCTTTATATATCGCCGCGACTCTCTCCGTTGCCGGTGATTTTATGTCAAATGCAGTTATTTCATGGTTTTTTGTAAGCAACTCATCGAGGACATGCGCCCCCACATTACCAAAGGCTCCTGTGAGAAGTACTTTCATGAGTTTTTCCTCCTGTCTGTTTGGATCTTTCAGAATCTGGCCTGATTAAATTTTAAAAGGGGCAGCCTTGGTCGTTTGTTTAATCCAAAGGCTGCCGATTGCATTGCAAACGAGCTTAATTGTGCTTTTATTTCTGCTTTTTTAGGTGGTTTACGAGCCGTTTGCCCATGCAGACAACTGTCATGGCCGGCGGTCTTCCGGGTGCGGCGGGCATTGCGCTTACGTCGCAGCAGTACAGGTTTTTGACAGCCTTCATCTCAAGATTTTCATCCAACAGTTCGCCAATCCTCACGGTTGAACTCGGATGACCGAGCACAATCTGGGTGTGATGCAGGTCGTAGGGATCACAGCCGGATTTGATGCAGATCTTCTGGCCGATCATCCGGGCATATTCCAACCGTTCGCGGTCACGTTCGGTGTAGGTCTTGCTTACACGGCCCCTTCCGTCTACGAAGCCCTGGCCCTGGTCGGATATCTTGAAATAGATACACATGACATTGCGATAACGATGCCAGTTGCTGACACCTCGGAGTTTTTCATCCTCGAGGGCCAGCAGATGCCAGGCGATAAACGGGGACAGCACGGTGCCGGTGACAACCCCTTTTTCTTCTAGATAAGTGCCGGTTGCGCCGGGATGTTCAAAGCCCATGCCTTTCTGGCCTTTGGGAAGGAACCCGTATACAAAGACAGAGGGATCGCCGCACAGCCAGTTGCCGGCCTGGGGGAACCCCGACTGTTTCAGGATCATCGCCGTACCCATGCCGCCGGCGGCACATACGACAATTGGGGCCCTTACCTCAAATTCCTGATTATGTTTCTCCAGACAACCCTTGGCCCTTACTCCGACGGCCTTGCCGTTTTCAATGATGATCTCCCTTACCTTGGAGTGGGTGATTATCTGGGCCCCGTGGGATTCGGCCACGTCTGCAAATTCACGGGCAGTCCATTTGGCGCCGGTGGGACAGCCCCACGCACATCTTTCGCAGGTTGTTGACAGGCATTTTTCAAATTTCACATGTTTGTCGGCTATTGTGAAAGGCACATCACATTCATTGGCGGCTTCCATGAATCTTCTGGTTGCCGGTCCGACATATTCGTCGGGCACCTTGGTTACCCATGTCTCCTCGGCCGCCTCCTGAATTTCCTGTTTTGTGAATTCTATGCCCCATTTTTTCCAGTACTTATCATTGGGATAATAGGCCGCTCCAAGATACATGAGCGTGCCGCCGCCGATGCCGGTGCCCTGGATCAGCTTGTCGCCTTCCATGGTCCTCTTTACAAAGGTTACGGGCTTGGTCCAATCCTTCTCAAGGTTCATGAACAGGCCGACGGGTGTGCCCGGCATAAATCTGGTATCACCGCCTTTTTCCAGCAGCACAACCTTTTTGCCGGCCTTGGCCATATCCTGTGCAACGGTACATCCGCCGGGACCGCCGCCCGCAATAACAATGTCACATTCAATTCTTTGCATTTTTCTCATAATTGCCCTCCGTGATTTACTGGCTAAATCTGCCTTCCGGCAGTGGGCCGGAGGGCAGTCGAATCTTTGCAACTGCCGGCAATAATTGAATTTAATCGTTGTTTACCAAGGATGTAAACGCTGTAAAACTGGGGATTTATTGGGTATGGTATCTACGTGGAAGCGGCTGTCTGATTTAACCGTTCAACTTTGATCCCTTGGCGGAAAGCAGATATGAGCGCAGGTTGGCCTTTTCGCCGCTGATGCCCATCTTTTTCCTGATGTTGCGGCGGTGGGTTTCAACTGTTCTTTCGGACGATCCCATAACCTGTGAAATTTCCTTGGTGGAGCGGCCCTGAATAATCAGATTGGAGATCTGAAGCTCTGTCGGGGTCAGGCTGTTTAAGACCACGGAGAGGTGGTGAACGTAGGATGCGGTTATATTTGCAAGATTAGTCTCAATAATATTGAGGCAGGTCTTGCAGCGGTCATTGCGGCTCATGGTCTTAAGCTGGTCGATGTAGGGGATGACCAGTTCCTTGATGTTGAAGAAGTATAGTCCGCGTTCGTCGTCCGCGACCGGGAAATACTGGCCCGGTCGCGTTTCCTCGACGAGAAAATAGCGCCAGCGGCCTGGGTAGGAGCACTCGCCCCGACTGGCGTGGCGACCGGTGATGT
>CAYWBU010000052.1:0-14864 GCA_964456565.1 uncultured Bacteriovoracaceae bacterium
GCTGGGCGGTTTTTCCGGTGGTCTTCAATACCCTGGTGGCCTTTGGGTTGTCCGTGAGCATATACCAGATCGGCCGGCTGGCCGGATTTGAGCGCAAAACGGCTTGTCTTTGTTTTTATATGGGCTTATCTTGCTGAATAGATATGAATCGCGACAGTCTGTTTAAAAATTTAACCCTTATTGAACTGAGCGGCTTTGGGTTGCTGCTGTTGGTGCAGTGGCTGGATGAGCTGCTGGATTTTCCCCACATCCTGCTGGGGGCGGCGCCTACTCCCGTCAATGTGCAGGAATGTCTGATAGAAAATTTTGTGACCCTCTGCCTGGCGCTGCTGGTTATTGGGCTGACCCGGCGGCTCATAAAAAGGATCCGCTATCTGGAAGGGTTCCTGCCGGTATGCTCTTTCTGCAAACGGATCCGGGTTGACGGGCAGTGGCTGCCGCTGGATTATTATGTGCACTCTCATTCCGAGGCCAGTGTGACCCATACGGTCTGCGATGAGTGTGCTGCCAGGGAATATGGCGAAGTGCTTGATAAAAAAGATTGAAGTGCGTTTGACAGCTGTCCGGATATCCACTATCTGGATGGGATGACCTCCGAAAGATATGCGAAGCTTTTACAGGTGCTTGATCGCAGACAGCCTGATTTGACCGTTGTCATGGAAAATGTCCATAAGCCGCACAATCTGGCGGCCATTGCCCGCAGCTGTGATGCTGTTGGGGTTCCTGAGATTCATGCTGCCACAAACCTGGATGAGGTTGCCATGAACATCAAGGCCTCCAGCGGCAGCGAAAAATGGGTGGATGTCAAGATGCATCCGGACATAAGGACTGTCTGTGATGAATTGCACCGGCGGGATTTTGTTGTCCTGGCGGCCCATTTTGATGAGAGGGCTGTGGATTACCGCACGGTGGACTATACCGGGCCCACGGCCGTTCTGGTGGGGCAGGAACTGGACGGACTTACGGAAGGGGCGGTTGATCAGGCCGACGGCAGTATTATTATTCCCATGATGGGGATGGTGCAGTCCTTGAATGTCTCGGTGGCAACGGCCCTGATCCTGTTTGAAGCCCGGCGGCAGCGGGAGGCCGCCGGGATGTATGACAGTCCCAGACTTGAAAAGGCCGTTTATGACCGGCAGCTCTTTGAGTGGGCCCATCCCCGGGTGGCGGAATATTGCCGTGAGCGCGGTCTGACTTATCCGCAGCTGGATGACGAAGGTGAGATCATCCGGGAAAGTTTTTGCAATCGGGATTGAGCGGGCCGGCGGTAGACAGAAAAGGAGGTTTTCGACATGGCATATAAAATCAATAAGGACGAATGTACCAACTGCGGAGCCTGCGAGGATGTCTGTCCGGTCGGCTGCATAGCCGAAGTCGGCGATGTGCGGGAAATCAATCCTGACGAGTGCATCGACTGCGGAGCCTGCAAGGATGCCTGTCCGGTGGATTGCATAACCGGTCCGGATGCCTGAAAGGCTGCACAATGAAAAATCTGGAGACAATGGAGGCGACCCGGGTTCATGTGGGCCGGCTTGATCATGGCGCCGACCTGCTGGACGAGTTGACCCTGTTCTGTGCCCGCAACACCATCACGACGGCCTCGGTCGAGGCCATCGGCGCAGTGCAAAAGGCCCGGATCGGATATTATGATCAGCAGCAGCGGGAATATCTTTACAACGAGATTGATCAGCCCATGGAGATAACCAAGCTGGTGGGCAATGTCTCCATAAAGGATGGTGATCCCATGGTGCATGCCCACATTACCTTGGCAGACCGTCAGGGTCGCTGCTTCGGGGGGCATCTGGCGCAGGGGACCGTGATTTTTGCCTGTGAAGTGATCATCAGGGAACTTGCCGGTCCGCAGCTGATCAGGCAGTATGATGAGGAGACGGGCCTCTATCTTTGGGAAGAATAGGTGTTTTTTCCAGTTTTCGGCCGGTCGGCAACAACGGGTGTCAGATGTTCGGGCGGTCTCATTTTGCCCCTGACCGCTATGACGAGCAGCGGGCCGGAGTCCGGGGCGTAGTTGCCGATCACGCTGCCGGCCCGGCAGCTCCAGTAATGGCGTGAACCTTCAGGGACAGGGGTGGCGGTCCAGTAGAGCCAGGGGAAGGAAGGCGAGAACACCTCCTTGGTGCACGGGACCCTGTTCCAGTCGGCCGTGGTGATAAATTCATCCATGGCGGGGAGGCGCCAGTCATTGTGTCCGGCATAGCCTTTGCCGCCGTTCATGCGGTTGAGGCTGTCCACATATTCCAGGGCCTGCTCATAGGAATAGACGTTCAGGTAGGACCGGCCGCCCAGTAGCGATTTTGTGGAAAGGGGCTGTTTGCGGAGTTCCTTGCATACCCCGAGCGGATAGACCACGGCGGCATATCCCATGTCAAAACCCAGGGCGACCAGTGCGGGGATGGCGCTTGCCCACTGGTCGCCGATCAGCCCGGAACGGCGGTATTCATCAATCAGGGGGGCGCCCCACTGGGTAATATGGGACGGGAACTGCCAGACCTTTTTCAGCTGTCCAAACAGCTGTCCGTGGCAGCGGGCAGCATCTCCGTGCCAGGCCTTGGTTTCCCATTCCAGGCCGGTGACTTGGTCATGGACAGAGGGATTTCCGGGAAGTTTTTCAAGCAACCGGAAACTGTCCATATTGCCGGGATAGCTGGCCGACCAGCCCCCGCCGGCCACGCAGCGGACGCGCATGCGGCCATATTTGGACCACTTGAACTGGGCCCCGGCGATGAAACTGGTATAGGTTGCAACGGACGGCAGGGGCGGAAACTGGCTGGATGTCCAGTAGTGATAGTTGCCGTTATGCGGGAAGGCCTGCGTGTTTATGCAGGGGTCGCCCACCCCGGTGTCAATGATGGTGGCCATTTCCATGGCGGTCGGAACGCGCCAGTCGCTCTGTCCGGCATAGCTGATTTCGTTGAGGTGCCGGGCATACCTTTGGGCGTCGAACCAGTCGAACAGGCGATCTTTATAGTTGATGGCATCAGGATTGGCCGATTTGACTTCCCAGATCAGGTTGTAGCGGCTGTCGCTGACCGCCGGATCGCCCTGGATGGCTACCGGAATCTGATGGTCGGCCGTGCCGGTACTGTAGGCCGCCAGCGGCCATGCTGCCGCCAGGGTCAACAGGATGGTCAGGAACAGGCTTCTGGCGGACTGCCCCTTGATATCGGACCTCCTTATCTGTAGATGGTCAGTTCATCTCCGGGGTAGATGCTGGCGGAAGCCGAAAGCTGGTTCCAGCGCAGGATGTCCTTTGATGAAACCGAGAATTTCCGCGAAATATCCCAGATGGTATCGCCCTTTTTCACCTCGTAGCGGATATGTCTGGCATTGGCCACCAGGATGCGTTTGGGCGGAATAATCAGTTCGGTTTCAGGCTGGATCAGGTTGGGGTTGGCGATGTGGTTGACCGCCACCAGGTCACTGACTTCAATGCCGTGCTTGCCGGCAATCATTTTCAGTGATTCACCCTTTGCGACAATATGGGTGTGTTTGCGGCGCGGGCGGTCATATTCGGAATTGACCGGTATAATCACCACCTGTCCGATCTGCAGGTAGGCCTGCTTATCAATCCGGCTGACCTCGGCAATCCTGTCAACCGTGGTGTTGTTGCGGTTTGCCAGTTTGTAAAGGGAGTCTCCGGCCTGGATCTTGTAGGTGATATATTCCACATGCGGATCATGGATGCGTTTCAGGTAGTTCTCCACCTTGGGGGCTGAGCCTTCCGGAACCTTGAGCTCATAGTTTTTTGCCGAAGGCGGGGTGCAGCCGCGGATGAGTTCGGGGTTGAGCTTGGTGATCCTGGAAAGCGGATAGCCGGTGATTTCGGCCACTTCATCCAGGTAGGTAAAGGTGTTGATCTCGACAATGTCATGGGTGGGATAGATTCCGCCGCCGGGGACCTGCATATCATATGCTTCGCGGTTGTTGCCGATGATCATGGCTGCCAGGAATTTGGGCACATAGGCCAGGGTTTCTCTCTTGATGGGCATCTTGCGGCTGATGTCCCAGAAGCTATCCACATCGGGATGGCGGCGCTGGATGCGTTTGATGGTGCCTTCGCCGGCGTTGTAGGCGGCACAGGCCAGCAGCCAGTCGTCAAAGATCGAATACAGATGGCTGAGATAGCTTGCTGCGGCGTGGGTCGATTTTTCCAGGTCACGGCGTTCATCGATCCAGCGGTTGACATCCAGCCCGTATCTGCGGGCCGTGCCCGGCATGAACTGCCAGCACCCCGTGGCTCCGGCATGGCTGACGGCATTGGAATAACCGCCGCTCTCGATCAAGGCCAGGTATACCAGGTCTTTGGGGAGCCCGTGCTGGGCGAAGATGTCTTCCATGATGGGGCGCACCTGGTCAAATTTGTAAAGGGTGTTCCTGAAATAGCGTTTGCCCTGGCCGGTGTAGCGCTCGATCCAGTAATCCACCTGGTCATCATTTGTAAATTCGAAATCATAGCACGGCGGCTGGTTCACGGGAGTGGCCAACGGGGGTTCTTCCCGGACAGTTTCCTGGGTCGGCTGCTGTGACGCAGGCTCTATATAAGGGCTGCTCTGTTCGGGCAGATAGTCTGAAATATCAGGACCTTTGTCGGATGAATGACTGCAGGCGGTAATAACCATAAGGATTGCAAGCAGTGCATATAAATTTGTTCTCTTATTCAAGCATAACCTCCGAAGTCTGACCTATCTACACGCAAAATCTGAACCCTTCAATATGTTTTTTTCATCTAAAATATCGGAAAAAATGAATAATGTCTTAAGATGTAGAGTTTTTTAAAGATTTTTGCTAAGGAGTGTGACTATGCAGTTACCGGCAATAAACAACAATATACCGAGCGAACTTATCCGGAGCTTTGAAGGGTTTCCGGTGCTCTCCAGGGAAGAGGAATATGATCTGGCCGTGCGCCTGCGCGATCATAATGATGTGGATGCGGCCCAGACCCTGATCACGGCCAACCTGCGTAACGTGGTGCGGATTGCCATGGATTACGCCGGCTACGGCCTGCCGCTTGAGGATATCGTGCAGGAGGGCACCATCGGGCTGATGGTGGCGGTCAAGAAATTTGATCCGGACAAGGGCTACCGCCTCATGACCTACGCCATGTGGTGGATAAAGGCCATTATCCATGACTATATCATGAATTTTTATTCTCAGGTCAAACTGGGAACCACCAAGCTGCAGAAGCGGCTCTTTTACGGACTCAACCGCATCGCCCAGGAGGAGGACGTCCAGCATGAGAGCCTGGAAGAGCGTTCCCAGGCCATCGGGGCCCGGCTGGATGCCGATCCCAAACAGGTGGAGGAGATCATCTCACGGCTGACCTACCGGGACCAGTCGCTGGATACGCCCATGAGCGACGGCAGCGACACCAGTTTCATGGATTTTCTGGCGGACACCAAGGCCAGCCCTGAAGACAAGGTGATGGAGCGCGAGCGGATCAGCTATGTGAACAACCGGATTGAAGCGGCGC
This sequence comes from uncultured Bacteriovoracaceae bacterium, assembly GCA_964456565.1. Taxonomy (GTDB): domain Bacteria; phylum Desulfobacterota; class Desulfomonilia; order UBA1062; family UBA1062; genus CAYWBU01. The sequence continues at coordinate 5,489 of CAYWBU010000052.1, forward strand.
TGGCCAACCTGAACGCGCGCGAGCAGGATATTGCCAGGTCGCGGCTGATGGCCGAAAAACCGGCCACGCTGGAGGACCTGGGACTGAAATATGCCATATCCAAGGAAAGGGTGCGTCAGATCGAGGGCAATGTCAAAAACAAGCTCAAAAAGATGCTTGAAGACAATGCGGAGCTGATGATAGGCTGATCTGCATATGACGGTGGTTAAAAAATACCCGCTCAAGGATATTCTATTCCTGCAGGAAAGGATGAACCGGGCCTTTGAAGAGAGCCTGGGCGATAATGCGCGGGTCGCCGGAGAATGGATCCCGCCGGTTGATATCTATGAGGATGATCAGGGGATAACCCTGAAGATCGAACTGGCCGGCATGTCGAAGGATGACATCATGCTGGATGTATGCAACGGCGTGCTGACCCTGAGCGGGAAAAAGAAGTTCCGGTCGGAATTCAAGGCTGACAGCTACCATATGATCGAACGCCAGTATGGCAACTTCAAACGATCCTTTACCCTGCCCGAAAGGGTTGATTCGGAACACATCGATGCCAGCTATGAGAAAGGCGTGCTGGTTGTTACGCTGCGCAAACATGAAGGTGAACCCAGCCGGCGGATTGCCATCACCGAGGACTGATCTGCCAGCAGCTCAGGCAGAGCTGGCCGTCAATGCCGTCGATGCATTTTAAATTTTCCATCCGGAATTTTTCTTGAGAAAGCGGTGCCTTGGTGGAGTTGCCCACATAATAGAAGCGCCCGTCAGCTTGCATTGTCCTGAGCACCGCCCTTTCCAGTTCATTGCTGGGCGAAAAGGCCCGGCTCATGACGGCCGGAAATTTTTCGGGACAGACAAGGGCGTCCGTCTGTACAACTTCAAGCCCGTCCAGTCCGAGCAAACCCGTGACCCGTTCCAGGAAGGCACATTTTTTCTGGGAGCGTTCCAGCATGATGACGTGGGTTTCGGGGTGGGCGATCTTAAACGGGATGGCCGGCAGGCCTGACCCGGAGCCGATATCCGCCAGCAGATCTTCCCGAATGGCGGAAAAAAGCTGCAGGCACTCCATGGCATGCTGATCCAGGTTCTGCAGCATGGCCGGACTGACCAGGTGCAGGACCGGGTTGTAGCGCCTGAGTTCCGTCAGCCAGATATTGAGAAGATCCTGCATTATTTCCCCACACAGAAACGGCTGAAGACACTGTCCAGCACATCGTCCGAGAAATCTTCGCCGGTGAGGTTCTTCAGGGAGTGCACGGCCTCATCGATATCCATGATCCAGATGTCGGGCGGCAGGCCTTCTTTCAGGGCCTCCCGGGCCCGTTCCAGGGCAAGTCCGGCGCGTTCGAACAGGCTGACATGCCGCTCAATGAAGATGCGGGGCAGGTCGGAGGGGTAGAGGTCTTTCATGGCCTGCAGCAGGCCGTCGATGTTCTGGTGATGTTTGGCCGAGATGCAGATGGTGGGGATATCTGTCATGGGTGCCGGGAGATCCTGGCAGAGATCGGTCTTGTTGAAGACCGCAATGGTTTTTTTGCCGGATCTCAGCCAGGCAAGTTCCTCTTCGTGCAGACCCCGGGCGGCATCGATGACGTAGATCACCAGATCGGCCCGTTCAAAGGCCTCTTTTGTTTTTTCGATACCGATTTTTTCAGGGCCGGAGCTGACATCCCGGATGCCGGCGGTGTCATGGAAGATGAAGTCGATCCCGTCGACCACCACATGTTCGCTGATTATGTCGCGGGTGGTGCCTTCATCCTCATGAACGATGGCGCGCGAGTAGCCCAGAATGGCATTCAGCAACGATGACTTTCCGGCATTGGGCCGTCCGGCAATGGCGCATGTGATACCGGAGTAGATGGCTGAAGAATTACGGCTTCCCTGCAGCTCGGCGCGGATGGTTTCAAGGATGCCGGTGATTTTCTGATACAGGGCAGCTGTCTCAACTTCCTGGTCTTCCAGGATGAAGGCGGCCTCCACCGCGGTCTTGATTTCATCCAGCTGGCTGCGAAGGCTGGCGACCTGCGCTGACAGGTTTCCGTGCAGCAGGTTGCCGGCCATTGCAAGGCCGGTATTGCTGCCGGCATTGATGAGCGCTCCCACGGCCTCGGCCTGGGGCAGATCCAGTTTGCCGTTGATGAAGGCCCGACGGGTGAATTCGCCGCGTTCGGCCAGGCGGGCCAGAGCGGTCTGGCCGATGGCGTCAAGGATGGATGCCGCTATCAGCGGGTTGCCGTGGCAACTGATCTCCACCAGGTCTTCGCCGGTATAGGACCGGGGGGCCGGATGCAGAACTGCCATGACGTCATCAATGGGATGGCCGTCCGGGTCACTGATCACGGTGTAGGACTGCAGGTGGGGCTGCCAGGTGTCTCTGGCCGTCAGTTGTTTGAGGACTGCGGCGGCATTTTCGCCGCTGATGCGGATTACACTGATCCCCCCGCTGCCGCGGGGGGTCGATTCTGCATAAATAGTTTCTGTCAGGATCTCGAGGCCTTCCGTGGTACGATAACCACTTTCTTTAAGGCGCCCTCGCCTACGCTTCTGGTATTGACCGAACTGTCATCCTTGAGCGTCAGGTGTATAATGCGGCGGTCATGCGGGTTCATTCTGTCAAGGCTGACGGAATGACCGGTCCGGCAGGCCTTCTGCCCCATCTTAAGGGCCATGGACCGCAGGTTTTCCACATGTCTGACACGGTAACCTTCGCTGTCGATGTTGATATAGGCCGGATTCTGCCGTTCGCGGTTGAGCATGCGGTTGACGATGAACTGCAGGGCATCCAGGGTCTGTCCCCGTTTGCCGATAACCAGTCCGGAACCGTCTCCGACAATATTCAGACCCTGGTCTTCGAGGACCTCAACCTGGGCATCGATATTCATGTGTGCCAGCAGTTCGCTGAGGATTTTCGCGGCATCCTCAAGTACGTCAGCGCTGACGGGGGCAGGTTTGTCCTCGGGTAGGTCCTCTGTCTGGGTTTCTGTTTTTTCAGCTTTGACAGGTTCGGGTTTGGGCTGGCTGGGTTCCGGCCGGGCCGGTTTTTCAGCCGACGCCGGGGCGGCCTTGATCTTTGCCAGTTTGCTGCCGATGCCGAAAATTCCCTTGTTGCCTTCCGATATGATCTCGATATCCAGTTCCTCGAAACTGGATCTGAATGCCCGCATTGCGGCCACGATGGCCTCATCAACTGTCTTTGCTTCAAATTCCTGATATTCCATAGTTATGCCTCCTGTGTTACGCGTGTTTCCTGTTTATCCAGGCCTGCTGGATGATTGAAAGGACATTGCTGACAAGCCAGTACATGACGAGTCCCGAGGGGAAACTCATGAAGAGGAAGGTGAAAATTCCCGGCATGATCAGCATCATTTTCTGCTGGGTGGGGTCCCCGGCCGTGGGGGTCATCTTCTGCATGATAAACTGGCTGAGACCCATGAGAATCGGCGTGATGAAATAGGGGTCGCGGGCCGAAAGGTCGGGCAGCCAGGTGCCGAAGATATGGAACGGTGTATGCCTGAGTTCGATGGCCGACAGGAACACCCGGTAAAGGGCGAACAGGATCGGGATCTGCAGCAGCATCGGCAGACAGCCGCCCATGGGATTTATATGATGATCCTGATAGAGCTTCATCAGCTCCTGATTGAGCTTTTCGCGGTCATCCTTGTGTTTTTCCTGGATTTCCTTCATCAGCGGCTGGACCTTCTGGAGCTCTTTCATGGAGGTGAAGCTCTTGAGACTCAGGGGGTAGAGCAGCACCTTGATGAGGAAGGTCAGAATGATAATGGCCCAGCCGTAGCTGTTGGTGTACTGCTGGATCCAGTTCATGCCCCTGAGCAGGGGTTTGGCGATGATGTCGAAGAATCCGAAATCCAGGGCCTTTTCAAGGCCGAATCCGCTGTTCCTGAGGGTGGTGAGCTCCTTGGGCCCGATATACAGGCTGAAGGATGTCTCCGCTGTCTGTCCGGCATTCAGGGAGCTCTGGGGCACACTGTAGGAAACCGCGATAAAGGTGCTGTCAAGCCGCCTGATTTCGGCGGCGGTCTGGGGAGATCCCTCGGGAATCAGTGTTTTTATGAAATATTTATCCTCAAAGCCGAGCCAGTTGATTGCGCCGGAAAACGGCCGGAACTGCCCGGTATTTTTAATCTTTGAAATCTTGAGTTCCTCGAGCTGGTTTTCGTTGTACAGCAGTACCGGGCCTTCGAAGGTGTAACGTTTGGCCTTCTCCGCTGTCGGATAGGCCTGACGCATGCTGATGCTGTAGTCAATCTTGCGCCCAGCGGCGGTGTCGTTGACAAACCTGGTCTTGAAACCGATGGTGTAGCTTTCGGGATCGATGCTGAAGATCTTCTGCAGGTTCACCCCGTCGGTCAGGGGAGCCGAGAAGATCAGCTGACCGCCCTGGTCGCTGAACCGGACAGATTCTGCCGCATCGGTGGCAAAGACCAGATCCCGGTCGCTGAATCCGCCGGAGAGGGTTACTGCCGGCAGCGGCTCTGAAATCATTTCAACTGCCGGGGAGTCTTCATCCATGGTCTCACTGTACTGTTTGAGTTTGAAAGAGACCAGCCGGGCACCGCGGGTGCTCCAGATGGCCGTGTACAGCGGGGTATCAACCTTGATGCTCTGGTCTTCAGCCTGGGCGGCAGTCTGCGCGGCCGGCAGGATGTCTTCGGGTGCAGTGACAGCCGCAACGGGCTGTTCTTCGGTCAGTTCAACGGCGGTCTCCTGCGGCGGCTGCGGCGGCTGGTAGACCAGATTCCAGCCCAGGATGATCAGGATTGAAATTACAACTGCGAGCAGGGTTCTTTTTTCCATATCCATTTAAAAATTCTCCTCTTGATTACACCGGGTCATAGCCGCCGGGATGCAGGGGGTTGCACTTGAGGATTCTGATGGCGGCTTTAAACATTCCTTTGAAAGGGCCATATTTTTCAACGGCTTGGACTGCATACTCGGAACAGGTGGGGTAGAATCGACACGTCGGTGGAAATGCCGGCGAAACAAACTTCTGATAAAATCTGATGATCGCTACGATCAATCTATTCAGCATGTTGCAGCAGTTAAGGCTTCTTTCAGCTCTTTCAGCAATACAGCCTGTTCGGGAATAGCAGCCCGGGCCCTGACAATGAGCACGTAGTCGCTTCCTGGCCTGAAGAGCGGTTTATTTTTCCTGTAAATTTCCCTTAAACACCTTTTCAGCCTGTTACGGGCTACCGCATTGCCGGTTTTTTTGCTGGCTGTAATCCCTATGCGCGCATGGTTCAGATTGTTCGGAGCAATCAGTATTATCAGATGATATGTTACCAGCCTTGCGGTCTTATAGCGTTCAACTCTTAAATAATCTCTTCGATTTCTAAGGCGTTCTTCCTTGGGAAACCTTTCCTCAGACATTAAACCGCCAGGCTTTTACGACCTTTTGCTCTCCTTCTGTTAATAACTTTTCTGCCGTTTTTGGTGCTCATACGAACGAGAAAACCGTGCGTACGTTTACGTCTTGTATTGTGGGGCTGATATGTACGTTTCATGGATCACCTCAATCATCTAATTTAGGGGCATAGTATTTACACAGCCCTTAAGTGGTTGTCAAGCTGCAATAAGCTGCCGGATTACATCGGGAAACGGCAGTTGCGGCCGCAGAGGCTCATCGGTTATAATGCTGCATTATGCAGGGATTGTTTGCCACTCGCATGGTTTCAGAAGGATTGGCGGCCACACCGCAAGCAGCGCTTGAACGTCTGCAGGGGCTTTCCCCCGGGCGGCGCGTATGCTGTCTGAAACAGGTGCACGGCCGGGAAGTGGTTGATGCCGCCGCGCTTGTTTCCGGACAGATCCCGGAGGCCGACGGACTTGTTTCGGCTGATCCGACCGATATGCTGGTGGTGCGTACGGCCGACTGTGTGCCTGTGCTGGCGTGGGACTCCCGTGAAAAAATCAGGGGCGCCTTGCATGCCGGCTGGCGCGGCCTGGCCCTGGATATCAATCTGGCCGGGATAGAGGCCATGCGCCGGCTCGGCGCAGACGATATCCATGTTGCCATCGGTCCGGCCATCGGCCCGTGCTGCTATGCGGTGGGGGACGAGGTGGTTGATGCCCTCGGGGCGCAGTTCTGCCGGCGTGAAAACGGCCGGACCTTCATGGATCTTTGGCAGAAGGCTTTTTCGCAGCTGATAAATGCCGGAATTGCACCGCAGAACATCACGGTTAACCGGATTTGCACCAACTGTAATGCGGAGATCTTTTTTTCATATCGCCGCGACCGGGATGCGGCCGGCCGCAATTATAATATAATAGGAGGCGGACCTTGGTCGTTGCCGGGCTTACGGGCGGGATAGCCAGCGGGAAATCGACAGTTTCCGGTTTTTTGAGTGAGGCCGGGGCCAGAATCGTGTGCGCCGACCGGCTTGCCCGGCAGGTGGTGGAGCCCGGAGAGCCGGCCTGGCAGGCGATCATTGATCATTTTGGCGGCGGCATTGTCGCGCCGGACGGTCAGCTCGACCGTAAGCGCCTGGGGGATATCATCTTTAATGATCCGGCCGAAAAGGCCGTCCTCGACCGCCTGACCCATCCGGCGGTCTTTGCCGCCATGGAGGACGAGGTGCAGTCCTGCGGTCGGGACGAGATTGTGATTCTGGATGTGCCGCTGCTGATCGAGAGCGGCCTGTACCGTGACCTGGAACATGTGATTGTGGTCTATGTCCCGCAGGCGGTGCAGCTTGAACGCCTGATGGCCCGTGACGGGATCAGTCTGGCAGATGCCCTGGCCCGGATTACATCCCAGATGCCCATCGATGAAAAACGGCGCTATGCCTCCTGGATTATCGAAAACGACGGATCGCCTGAACAAACCAGGACCAGCACCCTTGCAGTGTTCAGCGAGTTGCAGAAACTTGCTTGACAGCAGCTGCCGCCTGGACTTTTGATGTCCGGGAATTACTTGTATAGATGGAGTGAGCCGATGAGGCAGACAGCGGGACTGATCCTGATAGTTTTGTTGATGAGCGTGCTTGCGGGCTGCGGTGCGGAGGATGAGGAGAACGCCTTTTTCTATCCCGCACCCGCGACCGCAGAAGCGCTTGCCGCTCCCGAAGCCGTTGACGAGGAAGACCTGCTGGCCACCGAGCCCCTGGGGACGGCCTGCGGACCTTTTGTCTTTACCCTCTATTTTGACAACTATGGTTTTGAATGGCATGCCACGGTGGAAAGGACCGCCTGCCTGGGCTCCAACAACGCCCTGATAGTGGACGGCTCCACGGTCACGGTGGATGTTATGATCCTGGAGAGCCTGGCGGGCAGCGATGTGACCGTCTATGATGTGGGGCAGTGGACCTGGACCTGGCAGGTGCATGAGTTCAACCATCTGGAGGGCGGCCTGGTGGATCTGCTGGACAGCGAACTGGCGGTCACCCTGACAGCCCTGGACCCCGCTACCCTGCAGATCACCTGGGCCGGTTTTGAGCAGACCGAGATGAATTCATCCCACCGCATCTGCTTCTATTTCCGCGGAGCGCGCTGATCACCCGGCCTGCTTGCGCATGGAGAGCGAAATCCGGTTGCGTTTCAGATCCACTTCCAACACCCGTACCCGGACTTCCTGGCCCACTTTGACCACTTCACTGGGGTCTTTGATGAAGCGGTCGGCCAGCTGGCTGATATGCACCAGGCCGTCCTGATGGACGCCGATATCCACGAAGGCGCCGAAGTTGGTGACATTGGTGACGATGCCGGGCAGCTCCATGCCGGGAGTGAGATCCTTGATGGCATGGACACCCTCCTGGAAACTGAAGACTTCAAACTGTTTGCGCGGATCGCGTCCCGGTTTTTTGAGTTCCTGCATGATATCCTTGAGGGTTGGCAGGCCCACGCTGTCATTGAGGTAGTTGCGCAGGTCGATCTTCAGGCGGGCCTTTTCGTCGTTGAGCAGATCACTGAGGGCGCAGCCGAAGTCACGGGCCATCTGTTCCACGATCCTGTAGCGTTCGGGGTGCACGGCGCTGGCGTCCAACGGGTTTGCCCCATCGCTGATGCGCAGGAAGCCGGCGGCCTGTTCAAAGGCCTTGTCTCCCAGGCGCGGGACCTTTTTGAGCGCGGCCCGTGAACGGAAGGGGCCGTTTTCGCTGCGGTATTTGACGATGTTGGCCGCCAGGGACGGCCCCAGGCCGGAAACATAGGCCAGCAGCTCCTTGGAGGCGATGTTGACATCAACGCCCACGGCATTGACGCAGCTGATGACCGTGTCATCCAGCCGGGATTTAAGCTTTGTCTGGTCCACATCGTGTTGGTACTGGCCGACTCCGATGGCCTTGGCGTCGATCTTGACCAGTTCGGCCAGGGGGTCCATCAGGCGCCTTCCGATGGAGACCGCGCCGCGCACCGTGACGTCCTGGTCGGGAAATTCCTCACGCGCCACGGCCGAGGCCGAATAGACCGAGGCCCCGCTCTCATTGACCATCACCACCGGCAGGTTTGTATCCAGTCCGCGCACAAAGGCCTCGGTCTCGCGCGAGGCCGTGCCGTTGCCGATGGCGATGGCCTCAATCCCATGATCGCTGATCAGTTGCCGCAGGATCCGGGCGGCTTCATCGATCTTGTTTTGTCCCTGGGTGGGATAGATTACGGCGTTGCGCATAAGTTCCCCCTGGCGATCCAGGCAGACAACCTTGCAGCCCGTACGGAATCCCGGATCAATGGCTAGGACGGTTTTGCGTCCCAGGGGAGAGGCCATCAGCAGTTCGCGCAGGTTTGTGGCAAAGACCCGGATGGCCTCGTCATCGGCCTTTTCCTTGAGGCGGGTGCGCAGTTCATTTTCCAGTGAAGGCGCCAGCAGGCGTTTATAGCTGTCAGTGGCGGCGAGGCGGATTTTCAGGAGATTATACCAAAGATCAGGTTAAGAAGATGCTTGTTGGAAAAGGCGGAATTGCTTCATATTTAGAAACAAACGACGCAAGAGTTGTTGAAAAGATGGTAGAAAGTAATGACGAGTATGCAAAATTGATATTTGATGCTATGGCTTATAGTGTAGTTAAAGAAATAGGTTCAATGTATTTTGCTGCAGGCGGTGAAGTTGAAGCTGTACTTTTAACGGGTGGAATCGCATATTCTAAATATTTTACCGATTATATTAAAAAGCATGTCGAACCAATAGTTAAAGTTAAAGTTTATCCAGGTGAAGATGAGATGCAAGCACTTGTGGAAGGTGCTATAAGAGTTTTAAGTGGTGAAGAAAAAGCACTGAATTATTAAACTATTAAAGCGAAGTTTTTAAAACTTTGCTTTTTTTGAATATAAATCTAATTTACTTTCAAATACTAATGGTAAAAAGTTTTATTTGATAACCTTAATATATCCTTTGTGGTTGTATGACCTTTAAAAAAATGTCAGACCGGCAGAA
>CAYWBU010000053.1:0-10638 GCA_964456565.1 uncultured Bacteriovoracaceae bacterium
GCCGTTCAAGCTCCTCCGAACAGGCGGCGGCTTCCTCTGCGACCTTCACAACCTCAGGTTCCAGCAGGCTCAGGGCCGCTTCAAGCCGGCCGCACTCCTCGCTCGCATCCATGGCGGCCCTGGTCGCGACGGCCATCTTTTCTTCAATTGCACTGATGCTCTTTTCCAGTTCGCCGAGCCTCTGCCGGTCCCCCCGCTGTTCCTGTTCGTTGCGCTGCAGCTCATTTTCCAGGCCGCGCACCCGCTCAATTATGGCGGCATGTTCAACCTTGCGGCGCTGCAGTTCGCTCCGGGCCTTTTCACTGGTCTGCAACATCTCATTGAACTTCTCGGCGGCCTGATTTTTTTTCAGATCCAGCTCTTTCAGGGCGGCCTGCCTTTCGGCCAGATCAACGCCAAGGCCCTCTTTCTCCTGCAGCAGGGCTTCCCGCTCAGCTTTCAGCCGTTCCTGCATTTCATGCCACATGTCAACGTCATGCCGGAACGAACGGCGGCGGCCGCTAAGCCGTTCAAGCCGGCCGCTAAGTTCCTGGGCGCTGTTCCGGCAACGCTCCAGCTCGCGGTCCACCTGGCGGCTGCGTTCGTTGAGCTGCCCCAGATCATCACGCAACGCCCGCAGCCGTTCTCTTTCCAGCTCCAGCGACTGCCGGGCCTCGCCAAGCTTTAGTTCAAGATCCTCCCTGAGTGTAAGCAGTTCCGCCCTTTCGGTACGCGCCTTGAGCACTTCGGCATATTTATTCATGGCCGTTTTGGTGCGCACCATGCCGCTCTGCTCGACAATCATGCCGTCCACGGTCACATAAACCGCTTCCCGGGCCCCGGCCGCATGCAGGGTCAGGGCCGCCTGAAGATCTCTTACCAGCCACATCCGATGCGCCACGGCCGCCGCCACCGGCTGCAGCTCTTCGGGCATTTTCAGATAGTCCGCCAGCGGTCCAATCACCCCGTCACCGCAGACCTTTGCCGGCCCCCCGTCAACAAAGGGCCGGCGGGGGATCATCCCCGGCAGGGCCTGCAGCGTTTCCCGGTCATCTGCCAGCCTGATAACCTCATCAACAATTACAAAGTCCAGCACATCACCCAGGCTCCGGCCCACCGCATCCTCGTAACCGGGAGCAACCTCAAGCACCTCGCCCACCCGGGGAGCGTCAGGCAGCAACCCGGAGGCATCTGAACGGGCCCCGGCAATCATCCTTTCCAGGACGGAGAGTTTGGCGTCGATCTCGGCCTGTGATTTTTCCATGGAAAACAGGGCCTGTGATCTTTTTTCAACCTGTTCCTGGCAGGCGGCCAGATCCTTGTCCAGCTGCTGCCGGCGCTGTTCCAGTTCGGCCGCACTTGCATTCACGGCCTGCAGCCGTTCATTTTCTGCGGCAGCTCTGGCCTTCAGGTCCGCTTCGGTCTGTTCCAGTTCTTTGAGTTCATCCTGACGGCGACTCATATTGTGATCCACCTCGGCCTGGCGTTTTTTAAGGGCATCCAGACGCTGATCGATCCCACGCACATGCCCCATCACATCAAAGAGCTCCGTCCTTTTCTGCTCATATTCGGCGGCCAGCCGCTGCTGCTGCTGCCGTTGACAGTCAATGGCCTGCTGTTCTGCGGCAAGTTTTTTATTGCACTCTTCGATATCCGCAGTGATCTGAGCGGCCTGTTCCTTGTTCTCGGCGATCTGCCGCGCCGTGATCTCGGCCTGCGAGAGGCCGCGTTCCATCCGCGACGCGATCATCTCCCGTGTCGCCCGCACATCCTTAAGCCGTTCCTCCCCGGACAGTTTTTCCTTCTGGGCCAGGTTGCGGCGGCCGGCGGCCTCATCCACGGCACTGCGCTGCCTGGCGGTCTCAGCCCGCAGGTTCTCCCGGCGGAGATCGATCTCCTTCAGGCCGTCAGCCTGCCTTGACATGCGTCCTGCCAGCACCTCAAGATATTTTACAAGTCCCGCCAGCGAGAAATCCAGTCCGGCGGCGGTTTCTTCCAGCTCAAGGATCTCTCTGGCCCACAGTACCCGGGTCAGGAGGTTCATCTCGTCGCGGCATTCCTGATAGCGCCGGGCCTTGCCGGCCTGGATCCGCAACGAATTTTTCTGGCGGTTCACCTCGTTCAGCAGGTCGCGCACCCGTTCCAGATTGCCGGAGGTGGCCTCCAGTCGTTTGAGGGCCTCCACACGCTTGTACCGGAATCGCCCCACATCGGCGGCCTCTTCGATCAGATAGCGGATATCCTCGGGCTTGGACTGGATGATATCCTTGATCTTGCCCTGTTCGATGATGGCATAGCCATGGCGGTCCAGCCCCGTGTCCATGAAGATGTCGTTCACATCCTTGAGCCGGCAGCGCACATCATTGATGGCATAATGGCTTTCGCCGGTGCGGTAGAGCCTCCGGGCAACCGCCACGGCATCGAAGCCTTCCATGCTGGCCGGGAAATAGCCCTCGTCGCGCACAAATTCCAGGGTCACCCGCGCCATGCTGCCCGGCGGCGCATCCTGGGTCCCGGAAAAAATCACATCGGCCATGGCCCCGGCCCGCAGTGAACGCACCGACTGCTCACCCAGGGCCCAGCGGATGGCATCGATCACGTTTGATTTGCCGCAGCCGTTAGGTCCGGCGATACAGGTAACCTGGCCCGGAAAAGTCAGGACCGTTTTTTTGGCAATGGACTTGAACCCCTTGATATCAACCCGGCTTAATCTCACACGGATGATTTAGCAAAGCTTGGCCGCTATAGCAAGATATTGTACCTTTGCCCTTGAATTTGGTCGCCGCGATGTGCACAATAATTATAGAGTTAAGGAGGAAATCGTGACCACACTATCGCTTATTGCCAGCATTCTGCATTATGCCTTGAATATCTATATTATTATCGTGCTCGTGGGGGCCCTGATATCATGGGTCAACCCCAGCCCGCACAACCCGGTGGTCAGGTTCCTGAACCGCGCCACTTTCCCGGTCCTGGCCTGGTTCCGCAAACGGCTGCCGCTCAGGTTCGGCGGGGTTGATTTTTCGCCGATCGCCGTGATAGCCGCGCTGGTCTTTCTGGATATCTTTCTGGTGGGGATCTTACGCGACCAGGGCAATGTCCTGGCCTGGCTGCTGATCGGCCTGGGACAGGTGGCTCACATCTTCCTGACGCTCTATATGTGGCTGGTCATCATCGGGGCCCTGCTGACCTGGATCAGTCCCGACCCCTACAACCCCATTGTCAGGATCATCTATGCCGCCACCGAGCCCAGCTTCGCCTGGCTGCGCCGCAATCTCAGGCTGCCCCTCAACCTTGGCGGCATCGACTTTTCACCCATGCTCCTGATCCTGGCGGTTGTGCTGGCCGACCGGCTGGTTGTCCGCTTCGTCATTTACGAGGGCATCCGCATGAAGACCATGGGCATGCTGCCCTTCTGATCATGTGTATCTCGGAAAAAGACGGTCAGATAAGGATCGCCTGCAGGGTGCAGCCCAATGCCAAAAAAGATTGCTTAGAAGGTATCCGCGATGGTCATCTGGTTATCAGACTCAACAGCCCGCCGGTGGACGGCAAGGCCAACAAGGCCCTCATAAAATTTATGGCAGCCTGCCTGGATATCCCCAAAAGCCGCCTCAGCATTGTCAGGGGAGAAAAATCGCGCCTCAAGGTCCTGGCAGCAGCAGACCTGACGCCGGACACGGTCCGCGAACGCCTGGGGCTTACTCGATAATCCTGACGCCGCGGTAACCCAATTCCACCAGTTCCTCGGCAATGGCGTTCACATCACCACCCGAAAGCCTGAAATGATGCACCGGTTCATCCTCATTGATAGTCATGCCCACACTGATCACATAGCCGCCCTTGGCTTCAATCAGGGTCACCACCTCGTCAAAGGATCCGTTGACATTTTTAAGGATGACATCAATTCGTGCCCCGCCCTGCAGGACGCCCATGATGTCAATGAAGGCCTTGAGGATATCCTTGACCGTGATGATCCCCGCCAGCTCTCCGGCGTCATCCATTACCGGAAGGCAACCCACGCTTTTATCGTAGATCATCCGGGCCGCTTCCTCCAGCGAAGATTCTCCGCTGATCACATAAGGCTTCTGGACCATCACATCCCTGACCTTGAGATCCTCCATCATGGAGGCCAGGATCGACTGTTTCAGGTCGCCCAGGGAAACCAGACCGGTCATTTCGCTGCCGTCCACCACCGGCAGATGCCTGACCGAATGTTTTTTCATGGTTTCGAGGGCTTCGCGGATACCGGCCTCCGCCGTGATCGTAAAAACATCTTTGGTCATCCAGTTCGCAACCTTCATAACCAGAGTATAACAACTTTCACATTTGATTAAAAGCGGGAAGAGACCCCCGCCGGCAAATCAGGTCCGATCGCAAAGAGCCTGCCATTGGTCAATATCTGAAATTTTCGCAATGATTACGGCAAGCTCTCTGCGTGCAATGTCAAGCCGGATAATATTGCCCCAGATCGTAACCTTGGGACGGTGCATCTTGACTATCACCGGTTTATCAACCAGCAGATGGGCATTTTCAGGAGTAAACCGTTCGTCCTGGGGAATCTCAGAAAATTTCAGGCAGAAACCGCCCCAGCTGATATCCTTGGTTTCGGCAAAGACCCTGAGCGTTTTCTGTTCGCCCGCATCCTCTTCGAGCACTATCTTCATCATGGTTGCTTCTTGAGCATCTTTACGCGGATATTCTCTTTTTTCATCTGCCATAACAATCTCCTGCCCGGGAAATCACTGTTTTCTAGTCCTATCGGCGCTGGACTGATCAATTCTTAGTATCCTTGCACAAAAATCCGGTTCACGGTATGGCAGATTATATTATGGTTTTTGCCATTATTACAGGTTTGCTGGCCGGGATCCTTGCCGGACTGCTGGGTATCGGAGGGGGCGTTGTCTTTGTTCCCCTGCTGACCACGTTTTATCCGCAACTGGGTATCCACAGTGCCATCGCCACCTCAACCGGCTTTGTAATCTTTGCCGGCCTGAGCTCCTTCATCAGCCACAACCGTCACGCCAAACCCCTGCCGGACGTCCTGCCGGCAATCATCGGCGGCAGTCTTTTGGGGGCCGTTATGGGACCGCACCTGGCGCTCATGCTGCCGGGACAACTCCTGGCCATCCTGTTTGCCGCCATGGTCCTGCTGCCCTATCTTGTGCGCATCCTCAGAATCAGGCTGAAATCCAACTTCCTTACCCTGGCGATCTGCGGCCTGGTGATCGGCACCATGGCGGCCCTGTTCGGAATCGGCGGTGGGGCCTTGCTGGTGCCTCTGCTTACGCAGGGGTTCAAACGCGATGTGCGCCGCGCCATCACCACCTCGGCCCTCTTCATCGTCTTCAATGCCTCCATTGCCACGACGGTCTATACCCTGAATCACGCGGTTGACTGGCACGTCCTGGCATTTGCGGCACCGGCAGGCATCCTGGGCGCACATCTGGGCTCCCGCATCTCGCGACTTACGCCGCCCCGGCTCCTGAAAATCATGCTGGCGGTGCTCTCAATCCTGATAATCCTGAAAATGCTGCAGACTTCCGGCCTGCTGCACCTTTAGCGCAGAGCTGATCTCCGCAAAAACCTTATCCGGATCTTGATCATCAAGATCCCAGACCTTGGCTATCGTCTGAGCAAAACGTCCAAGGAAGTCCGGCAGCAGATCTTTACGCACCACCACCAGCAGCGTGATATCCTGCGTCCTGATCTTTTCAAAGAGCCCGAAATGGCCGCCGCCTTCAAACTCCAGCGGCCCGAATTCATCCAGGACAAAGGGGGCCTTGTCCGGCGCATCAAAAAAACTTTCAACCGTCTCAAACAGATCGGCCCTGAAATAAAAGCGGCCCACCTTTTGGGCGCCATCAAAGGGTTCCAGCCCGGCCGCCTCAAGCTGCTGCCCGCCGGGCAACAGATTGATCATAATGCCCTGCAGCGTCCCGTCCCTGAAGACCTTCTGCGACAGCACCCCCTGGACATCAAGGTCTTCCGCCATGCCCTTGAGCAGGGAGGTCTTGCCGCAGCCCTTGGCGCCTGTCAGAACCAGCATTTTCAGTCGAGCTTCACCGGCTGCGGATAGGCCCCGTAGAATTCCCGGTAAAAATAGGCGGCTTCGCCCCGCATATCAAAGGCAACCTGTTCCGGATAAAGTTTCTGGGCCAGCCACATCATGCCCAGGATCGATTCAGGGGTAGGCAGATCCCAGGCATCGATATAAGAGGGAAACTCATGGAGCCTCCCGGCCTTGACCGCATCCAGCACGCTCAGGGCCGCATTTTTCAGGATCGTCTCGCGACTCATGTCAGAATAAGGCAGGCGCAGAATCGCATCCGGATTCCAGGCAATGATCTGCTCCGGCGAGACTTCGGCCCACCCGCCTTTCAGTTCATGTGCCACATTGATGCCGCCGGCATATCTGATCAGCGGGTCCTGATAAAAATCGCCGCCCACCGTGGTCATGATCCCGTGCGGCCCGATCAGATAAACGCTGCGGCGCGGACTGATATCAGCTGTCTGCTGTTTGATATATTCAAGTTTCCGGCGGTAATAAGCGGCCAGCCGTTCAGCGTGGTCTTTTTTGCCGAGGATCTCCCCCATGCGCAGGAGCCCGTCAACCATGGAATCCGGATCTTCAACCTTGAGGACATAGACCCTTATGCCGACTTCGGCCAGGCGCTCCACCAGTGGTCCGGGCTGCATGAAGACCATGTCGGGCTTCAGCCTTAAGAAATCCTCCAGACCGCAATGCCGGTTGGCGATCCCTACCTTTTTCATTGCAGGGCTGACCTGCAGCAGGATCGGCGTGGGGGGATAGGATACGCCCACCAGCAACTCCGGCACCTGCAGCGCGAAAACCATATCGGTGGCAACCCGGTAGGATGTCACCACCCTTTCAATTTTCTGCGGCAGTTCAATGCGCCGCCCCGCCATGTCCACAACCTCGCGGGCCTGCAGCGGCAGGGCCAAGCTCAAAACAACCAATAGCAGAACTGTAACTCTGTTTCTCATCTGACAACTCCCAGGGTTCCATAGTTATGCAGCCCGGCACAGCGGCACTCCACCGTATAATCGGCCGGGAAGGCCATCTGGGTCATGATACTGCGGTTGCCGGTACTGACGGCCAGCTTGTCCAGCTGCATCACCTCGTGGGTAAGGCAGCCCTCCAGAAACGAACAGTTGCGCGAAAAAGGATTCACGCGCCGCTCCAGACGCCAGTGCGGGTAGGCGAACAGCCTGGGATAGATGTTTTCGCCCGTGGAGATCACCATGTACTGCAGCTGCGACGAGGCATAGGGCAGATCCCCGGCCATATTGCGGCAGGCCTTGTGACCGAAGGGGAAACGCTCATAGCCGATGCCGTCCAGGATTATCAGGGCCACCTTCTTCCCGGCGGCCACAGTCTCCACCACCTGCTGGCGGATGTCCTGGATGGCCCCCGGCTCGCCGATGGACGAACACACCGGGATATAGCTGTTAAGTCCGCCGGTGCGGTAGGTATGACGGCTGAAGGAACTCAGCCCCAGCAGCTGGTAGCCCTCCTGCGGCACCACAAAATATTCGCCGAAGGTCTCATCAAAATAATGCCGGACCCGTGTAGAAAATTCGTCGCGGGTGAACACCCCCGCAATCCCTTCCAGCCGGGCGATCCGGGCCGCATCTTCGCCGTTGGCGCCGTACAGGCAGCCGATACCCTCGTCGGCCGAGACTATCCCGCCGAATTCACGTTCCAGGTTGACGGTGCCCCTGGTTTGAACCAGGTCTCCCAGCCCCACAATCAGGTATTCATAGCCGCTCTGATCCAGAAAACGTTCCACCTGGCGGCCGATATTTTCACAGATCTCATCCTGCTGGTCCGTTCCGGCCGCATGCCGACCGCTAAAACAGGCCTGGGCATAGGTCAGGACCATCAGGTCGGGATTGAACTTTCTGGCCAGGGCCAGCGCAGTATCACTCACCCAGGTGTCGGCGGCGGTCTTGAGGTCGCCGGGGTAGGGGTTGGCCGCCACTATCTCGGCCAGCGGATTGGCAGGCGCATCCTCGCGGGGAGTTCCGTCGTCCATTCTGAGACAACCGCACCAGCCGCCCACATCGATAAACGCGGTGCGCGGATCGGGGCGCTCCTGCATCTGCGGGCAGGGCCCGATTTCCCCCGCAAACCCGACGCCTTGTCCGCAGCCCGGGCAGACCGGGCCCTTCAGCCTGATATCCAGGACATCGGCCCCGCAGCCGCCGGTGGAGATCCTCTTCACCAGCAGTTCGCCGCAGGCGGGACAGTGGCTGTCCAGCCAGGCTGATCCGGCAAAATTTTCCAGATAGACATATTCCAGGTCGCCAGCAATCTGCTGCTTGAGATCCAGCATCTTTGCGACATCGGTCTGAGGACAGTCTTCCAGCTTGTATTCGGCCAGCAGCCTGAAGATATGCCAGGGAATCTGTGGCGACACCTCCGCGATTCGCCGGCCCATCTCAAGCATCTTCACTTCATCGATCAGCGGCACATAGGGGGTGGTCACCTCCACATGCACGCCGGCAGCATGCAGGCTCCTGATGGTCTCCAGCACCTTTTCCGGCGAGCCGCCGCCGCAGATATCGCGGTAAAAATCATCATCCGGACCCTTCAGGCTGATATTGGCAAAGCTGATCTCATCCCTGATTTGCGCAAGCTGGCGTTCTGAAAACAGCCCGTTGGAGGAACAGCCGATTGCCAGCCCCCTGGCGCGCGCCGCCGCGCAGATATCTATGCAATATTCAAAACTGACCGCCGGCTCGTTGGCGCTGAAGCTGATGTTGCCGCAGCCGGCCTTTAAAGCCTTGTCCACGATCTGCTGCGGGCTCAGGTCAAAAAAATTGGCCGGTTCGTTCAGCAGATGCTGGTTCATGCAGTAGCGGCAATCCAGGTTGCAGCCGTAGGTCCCGATGCTCAGGGCCCGCGCCCCCGGTGAAAAATGAAAGATGGGCAGGGCCTCCATGAATCCGGCATACATGGTTGTCAGGGGATATTGCATCAATCGCCTCCCGGTTTCATCTTCAGCAGATAGGCAAAGAACGGCGCGCCGATAATGGCCGTCACGATCCCCAGGGGGATCTCCTGCGAGGTGAGGCAGCGGGCGATGTCATCAACCAGCAGCAGATAGGCCGAACCCATCAGGGCCGCGGCCGGCAGCAGCCGCCGGTGATCCGCGCCCACCAGCATGCGGCAGAGGTGCGGCACCACCAGCCCCACCCAGCCGATAATCCCGGCAATCGAGACAATCGAGGCCGCAATCAGGGTGGAGAGGGTGATCACGGCCACATACACCACTTTGGTATTGACCCCCAGGGTGCGGGCCTCCTCACTGCCCAGCGACAGGACATTGAAGCGCCAGCGCAGCATTACCAGCAGAATGATGCTGATCATTATGACCGGCGCCGTCACCAGCATGTCGGACGGTCGGACCGAAGCCAGCGATCCCATCAGCCAGAAGACAATGGCGGGCAGTTTGGTATAGGTGTCGGCCACATATTTCAGCAGCGAGATCAGGGCGGAAAAGAACGAGCCCACCACCACTCCGGCCAGCACCAGGGTATAGGTGGAAACCCGGTCGCCCATGCTGGCGATGAAATAGGTGATGGCCACGGCCAGCATCCCGAAGACAAAGGCAAACAGCTGGATCAGGTGCGAATCATTGAACATCAGGATCGCCAGCGCCGCCCCGAAACCGCCGCCCGAACTTACCCCCAGGATATAGGGCGAAACCAGCGGATTACGGAAGATCCCCTGAAAGGATGCACCGGTTATGCCCAGGCCGGCGCCCACCAGCATGGCGATCAGGATCCGCGGCAGACGTACATCGAACAGCACGGTCTGGATGATGCCGTCCGTGCCGGAACCACTGATGCGGTCAAGCAGGGCGCCGAGGATCTCGGTTCCGGAGATATGATAGCGCCCCATGAACAGCGAGGCCGCAAAAATCAGCAGGTTCAGCAGGATAAGCAGAAACAGATAGTGGCGCGCTTTTCTCATTGGGCAGCCAGGACCTCCGCAATATCGCTCTCATCGGGCACATAGCCGTAACAGCGCTCATAAAACTCGCGCATCTCGGCCGCCATGTCAAAGGCCACGGCCTCGGGATAAAGCTTGTTGGCCAGCCACATGATTCCCAGCAATGATTCCGGGGTGGGCACATCCCAGGAGCCGATATAATAGCGGGACATATAGACCTGATTCTTCTGTACCGCAGCGATACTGCTCAGACGGCTGTCCCCGGTGAAGCTTTCGACCCGGGCCGTGCCGTAACGCCCGATGAAGATGAAGTCCGGATTCCACTCCAGCAGCTGTTCCATGGAAACCGTGGCCCAGCCGCCGCGGTTGGCGGCGGCCACATTTTCCCCGCCCGCATATTCAATGATGAAATGCTGAAAAAAATCACCGCCGGCCGTGGTCAGGGCATTGGGCCCGGCAAAGTAGACCTTTTTACGGGGCCGGATGTCAGCGGTCTTTTGCCGGATGTAATCCAGCTTGGCGCGGTAATATTCCGTGATGGCCGCGGCCCGTTCGCTGCGGTTCATGATCTCGCCCACCAGGAGAATTCCCTGGATCAGCGACTCGGGGTTTTCCAGCACCAGACAGACCCCCGGGATGCCGGCGGCCTGCAGGTTGTCCCGGCCCGGACTGCGGAC
>CAYWBU010000053.1:10669-14684 GCA_964456565.1 uncultured Bacteriovoracaceae bacterium
ATGCGAGGAGGTCCCGGCGCGGGGAATCCGCTCGATTTCGGGCCAGATCTTGCGCATGACTCCGTTGACATCATAGTCCGAGATCCCCACAAGGGTGTCCCGGGCGCCCACCAGATAGACCAGCTGGGTGGCAATGGGGTAGGTGGCGGTGACAACCCGCCTGACCTCGGCAGGAATTTCAACCCGGGTCTGCTGCATGTCAACAATGGTCCGGGTCTGCTGTTTTTCGGCCGTCTCAGTGCAGCCGCATAAAATCAGTGCCAGCGCCAGGGCTGTCATCAATCGGCGTTGCATCCATCCTCCCTTGCGCCTGTCTGCGGGATTATGCCGCGGATCGATCCGGCATGCCGGATTTCCTCCACATCCACCCCATAGATCTTGGCAATATTTTCACGGTTGATAACCGCATCCGGCCGGCCTTTAAGCGCCAGCCGGCCGTCTTCGATAACCATCACATAGTCGGCGAACTGCAGCACATGGTTGGGGTCATGGGTGGCCATTACGGCCAGCAGGCCCTTTTCACGCACCAGCCGCCGCACGATCGAGAGGGTCCGGATCTGGTTTCTGAAATCCAGATGGCTGGTGGGCTCGTCCAGCAGCATCACCGGGGTATCCTGGGCCAGGGCCCGGGCAATCATGGTCAGCTGCCGTTCGCCGCCGCTGATCCTGGTAAACAGCTTGCCGGAAAGGTGCGCAATTCCCACGTCCTCAAGGGCCGCCTGGGCTCTGTGACGATCGGCACGTCCCGGCATGGCAAAGGTGTCGATATAGGGAGCCCGGCCCATCAAAACCATGTCCTTGACCGTATAGGGAAAGACCAGCGAATGTTCCTGGGGCACCATGCTCAGGCTGCGGGCAATTTCGCGGCGCGCCATAACGGCCAGGTCGTTGCCGTTGACCAGGATGCGGCCGCGGGGAATCTTCAACAGGCTGCTCAGACATTTCAGCAGGGTTGTCTTGCCCGAACCGTTGCCGCCCATCAGGGCACAGAAGGTCCCCGGACGCAGTTCAAACGAGATATCACCCAGGACCGGGACATCCTCTTCATAGGCAAAGCTCAAGTTTTCAACCCTGATCAAATCCGGCATATTATTCAGGATCTATCCTTTTATAACAGATTTTGCAAGAAAACCGGCGGCAGAATCCTGCCGCCGGTTTGTCCGGTTAGATCTTGGCTGTAAAGGTGAGCATGACGGTCCGCCCGTCATTTTTATTCTGGTTTTCCCAGTAATCACGGTCAAAGGCATTGGTGACCGAGGCCTTAATCTCAAAATGATCCCGCTTGTAGCCCAGGTTGATATCCAGGGCGCCGTACTCATCATATCCGCCATAGAGGTTGTCAAGCACATCGGAATTGTCATCCTCGGCATAGCGGTCGCCCACATAGCGGTAGATCAGATCGGAGTAGAAGCCCTTGTGCTCCAAGGTAACCCCGGTATTGAAGGCATATTTGGGGACCTCGCGGAAGCGCTTGCCCCTGAGCAGGGGTGAAGAGTAGGGGGCCGCGGTTATCTTGGTATCGGTATAGGTCGCATTGCCGAAGAGACTGATCCAGTCGGCAATGTCATAATCCACGGTCAGCTCATAGCCGCGGCTGTAGGCCTTGCCGATATTCTGGTTCTGGGAATCGTCCGCATTGCCGCCCAGCATGGGGGTATCAACCTCATAGATCATATCCTTGATGATGCTGTAGAAATAAACACCGCCCACGTTCAGGCCTTCAAGGATTTCTCTTTCCAATCCCAGCTCAAAGGTCCTGGTAAGCTCAGGCTTCAGGGCCGGGTTGGGCAGCTTTTTGCCCTGCATGGCTCCGTCATAGGAATAGTTGTAGATATCCCACAGGCTCGGGGCCCGGAAAGAGTCTCCCAGCGAGGTCCGCACAACGGTCTTGTCATCGGGACGGTAGGACAGTCCCACCTTGGGCGAGATGTGCCATTCGGTGTTGTCCTTGGCCAGCAGTCCCTGGATGTTGGCGTTTTCCAGGCTGCTGTAATAGGTCGAGGTGCTGCGGTCATAGCTGTTGTCAAAACCTTCGGCATCATAGCCCTTCCAGTAGTCATAGCGCAGCGAAGCGATCATGGTCAGGGCGTCAGTGGCATCCCACTGGTCCTGGACATAAAGGCCGGCGTTTTTCATCTTGGCATTGATCAGGGTTCCGGTCCACTGCTGGCCGGCACTGATGGTCTCTGCACCCCAGACGGTATCCACCTCGGACTGCTGGAAATCGGCGCCCACCGACAGGGTGTTGCTGCCGAGATAGATGTTGCTCAGGGCCGCCAGATTGTAATGGGAGTTGGGCCGGTCCGAAACCGAAGAGTGTGAAGGATACATCTTCCAGCGATCCTTCTTGTTGTCGGTCAGGCCGGCATCCACGATCAGTTCCACATCATCGGTCACAAAATCATAGTAACGGACCGTGTAGTTGTGGGTCTCCTGCAGCTTGTAGTTGCCGGTAATATCGGAACCGTCGGCATTGTAGGCATCTTCCGGATTCCATTCGTTCTTGGCATAGGCATATTTAAACCTCAGGTAGGAGGTCTCATCCAGGTCCCATTTGATGCCGGCGGTCAGGTTGGTGCTGTCCAGCGCGGTCCGGTTGTAGCCGTCCATATAATAGTTGGTGGCGCCGGTGGCCGAAAGCAGCGGGATGTTGACCGAAGGCGGCGGAGAGCTGCCGCGCGGCTTGGAGATATGCTCCTGTTCGGGACCGTCCGTCGTAACGGTCTTGAAGGACAGACTGTGGGTCACATTGCCGAGTTTGGCGCTGTGGCTGACACTGTTGATATGGGTATCGAAACTGCCCTTGCTGAGGCTGACCGCCAGCGGCGAGGCCTCATCCTTGGTGATGATGTTGACCACCCCGGCCATGGCTCCGGCACCATACAGTGAAGAAGCCGGACCGCGCACAATCTCGATGCGCTCAACATCTTCCACCGGGATATTCCACCACTGGACTTCACCCTCATAATTGTTCAGCACATGCCCGTCAACCAGCACCAGGGTCTGGGAGGCCTGATTGACTCCGCGCATGACAATCCCGCCGTGCTGGTCGCCAAATCCGGCGATCCCGGCTGTCCGGTCATTCAGGATACCGGGCAGGCGCCGAAAGGCCTCATCGATGGTGGAGGCATTACTGCGCTCCAGCTCTTCGCCAGTAACCACATCCACGGTGGCCGAAACTTTCTGTTCTTCCTGCTCGGTCTTGGTGGCCGTCACAACCACCTTTTCCAGTTCAAAGGCCTCTTCCTCGGCCTGCGCTGCCACAGGCAGGAGCAAAAGCAACCCCATGAATCCCAACAAAAACTTTCTCATAAAAATCTCCTCGCAATCGCTATATTATGTCCGAGAATGTATATATAAAAATACATAATAATGCAAGCATACTGTTATTGATCAATAACCTTATCGCCTGGGCCCGCGCATATCAGGGACAAACAGCAGCAGGCCAGCCAGCACCAGCAGCAGCCCCCCTAGCAGGGCGCAGATGCCGTAGTCGCGCCTGACAATCAGCCGCAATGAGTCTTTTGCCAGGCCCTTGTCACCCATGGCCACGTGGATGGACCAGCCCTGCCAGAAAACCGGCCGCAGGGCCGCCGCCGTAAGCCTTTTGCTCTTGGAGGCGCGCTGCAGCAGCAGTTCGGCCTCCAGACCCACCAGCCTGGTGCCGCCCACATAGCGTTTGACAACCGCCTGCGGCACAATTGTGAGTCCGGCCTCCTGCACGAACGCGGCTTGGCCCTGCCGCACTTCAAGGGTCAGGTTTGTCCCGCAGAATTCCGTCAGCAGATGGCCCAGCAAAAACAGCAAAAAGGCACAGTGGAACAGGCTGACCGCCCAGGTCCGGCGGCGTGCAATCCGGACACTGCCAAGATATTTGAGCGTACAGCAGAAGGTGTTGATCCCCAGTAGAAACAGGATTGCAAAAACCAGCAGCATCCAGCCATAGAGGTGGACATCATTCATATGCCCCCCCAGCCAGTCCGGAAAAAGCTGCCAGTTGAGGCCCTTGATGGGC
>CAYWBU010000054.1:0-7955 GCA_964456565.1 uncultured Bacteriovoracaceae bacterium
CTCAGGCTGGTAGGGGGTGTAGGCCGTATAGAATTCCTGTCGTGACGCCAGGGCATCCACCAGGGCCGGAATATGGTGCCGGTAGATGCCGCCGCCCAGGAAGCCTGCCGAAGCCTTGCCGTGCGCGAAATAGCGCCGCAGGGATTCTTCGTCCAGGCCGTCCGGCAGGTCAAGGGCACGTTCCAGGCGCAGGTCCTGGGGAATGGACTCAAAAATCTGATCCGGATCTTGGATGCCGACGGTCTGCAGGATTTTTTTCAGGTCCGCATCATTGTGGGCCGTATATGCCATCTATTTGGCCTCGGATGCCAGAAAATCCTCGTAGGCGTCAGCATCCATCAGCAGGTCGGCTTCGTTGGGGTTGTCCATCTCGATAACCACCATCCATGCCAGACCATAGCAGTCTTCATTGATCAGTTCCGGAGAATCCAGCAGGTCGGAATTGGTCTCGATGATGGTGCCGCTGACGGGAGAATAGATGTCGGATACGGCCTTGACCGATTCAACGGTACCGAAAGCCACATCCTGTTCCACCTTGGTCCCGGTTTCGGGCAGATCAATAAAGACAACATCGCCCAGTTCGGCCTGGGCATAGTCGGTAATCCCGATTCTGATTGTATTCCCTTCGATCTTACCCCATTCATGCTCTTTGGAATACTTAAGATTCTCAGGAAGATTCATGCGCTCACCTCTCTTAATTAGTAATACCGCCCTGAACGAAGGGCGGTCTTTTGATTACAGCTTTAATCTTTTTACCTCTGACATCAATATCAATTTTATCGCCGGGCTTAAAGTCCGGATCAAAATAGGCCAGGGCGATGCCCTTGCCGAGAACCGGGGAAATACTGCCGGATGTGATGCGGCCGATCTGTTTTTCTCCGGCAAAACAGAGCTGGTCCTGGCGTGGGACTCCGCGGTCTATCAGCTCCAGACCCATGAGCCTTCTGGTGAGACCCTGTTTTTTTTGCTGCACCAGGTATTCTTTACCGATGAAATCATCTTTTTCAAGGTCCAGGGCAAAGCTCAGCCCGGCTTCCAGCGGAGTGGTCTGCGGGTCGATATCATTGCCGTGCAGGGGATAGCCCATTTCAAGGCGCAGGGTGTCACGTGCCCCCAGACCGCAGGGGGTTGCGCCGGCATCAATGAATGTGTCCCAGAGTCCTTCGCCCAGTTCGGCATCCATGAAGATTTCAACCCCGTCAGATCCGGTGTAGCCCGTGCGCGAGATGAGCAGGGCCCCAAATTTTTCATGGTCGGCTTCAGCGAAGGTAAATTTTGCCAGGCTGTCCTGATCAAAACCCAGGCAGTTCCTGAGGATATCCCTGGCCTCGGGGCCCTGGAGTGCCAGCATGGCGGTTGCATCGCTCTTGTCCTGCAGCTTGACGCCGGGAATTTTCTTCGATTCGAGCCAGTTCATATCAGCCGGACGGTTGCCGGCATTGATACACAGCATATATCGTTCTGCCGGGCAGAGACAGTAGACGATCAGGTCATCGATGATGCCGCCGTCTTCGTTCAGCAGAAAGGTGTATTTGGCTTCGCCGTTGCTCATTTTGGCGACATCGATGGTCAGGATATGGTTGAGGTAGCTCAGAACTTCAGGTCCGCTGACATAGACCTCTCCCATATGAGAGACATCGAAGAGCCCGCAGTGTTCTCTGGTGGCCATGTGTTCGGCCTTGATTCCCGCATACCATACCGGCATGTCCCAGCCGTGAAAATCTACGATTTTGGCATCCAGTTTTACATGGGCGTTGTAAAGGGGGGTTCTCATTTGACATGTTCTCCGGCTGCCAGGATGGTGTTTCTCAGCAGCATTGTAATGGTCATGGGTCCCACACCGCCGGGGACCGGGGTTATGGCTGAGGCCTTTTTGCTGGCCGCGTCAAATTCAACATCGCCCCTGAGGCCCTGTTCGGTGCGATTCATGCCGACATCGATGACGACCGCACCTTCCTTGATCCAGTCGCCCTTGATGAATTCCGGTCGGCCGATGGCGGCCACCACTATGTCGGCGTGACGGATTTTTTCTTGCAGGTCACGGGTGGCGGAGTGGCAGATGGTCACCGTGGCATTTTTGAGCATCATCAGGATGGCCTGCGGCTTGCCCACGATGTTGCTGCGGCCGATAACGACGGCCTCCTTGCCCCGCAGGTCAATACCGTATTCGTCAAACATCTCCATGACGCCCGCAGGAGTGCAGGGCGGCAGGGTGGGTTTTCCCGACAGCAGCATACCCATGTTGAAGGGATGAAATCCGTCCACATCCTTTGCAGGATCGATTTTGAGCAGCACCTGGTCCTCATCCATATGATCCGGCAGCGGCAGCTGTACCAGGATGCCGTCAACCGCAGCATCCTTGTTAAGTTCCTCGATCAGTTCCAGCAGTTCCAGCTGGCCGGTATCCCGGGGCAGGTCATAGGCAAAGGAGATGATGCCGGTTTCCTCGCAGGCCTTTTTCTTGTTTCTGACATAGATTTCGCTGGCCGGATCATTGCCCACCAGGATTACTGCAAGGCCGGGGACCCGACCGTATTTGTCATGAAAGTCTGCGACTTCTTTCTTTATCTGGGTTCTTTTTTTAGCTGCGAGCTGTTTTCCATCAATGATGATTGCCAAAATTTTCTCCTGTCAGTTTTTATAGATATATTTGACCAGCAGCGGTCTGAATGACACCGCATGCTGCAAGGGCAGGATCATTTCAGTGTCCACAGAAAGCCAGTTGTAGTCGGGTTTGAGTATCCGCAGTTTGCCGTCCGAAGGCGGCAGGCCCCATTCGGTGTGGTTGTAGGTTACAAAGAGCATGATATCGAAATAATCATCTGACTCGCCCAAAACATAACCCTGCCGGAAGGCCTCGATGGTCATGTTGTTGTTTTCAACGATATGGGTGGCGTAATCTTTGTCCAACTGGATGATGGCATAACGGCCCACGCCTTTTTCCGAGTAGCGCGTAAGGGTCCGGGTTTCGGAGCTGGAGACATAGACGGTCGAAAGTCCCGGCAGGTTTTTCATGTACTGGGCCGCGATCAGGGCCGCGGTCCGGCGTCCGCCGGTGGCCTGATGGTGGCAGCCGTAATATTCGAACAGCTTTTGCTGCAGGCTGTCGGCGTAGCGTTCGCCCTTTTCATAAAGGTTCTTGGAGATGTAACGCAGTTCCTTGGCGATACTCTCGGCGGCATCGGCAATCGGCCAGTCGATTTTGACGTGAAAATGGGTGAGGGCATAGCGGTTGCTGCGTTTGTAGCGGCTGTCGCGCTGGATTAGCAGACAGTAGTCGATGTCCAGCAGGCCTTCCAGCAGATCGAAGAAGGCGTTTTTTTCGAAGAATCTGGCCGCCGAATGGAAGGAGCGGTGCAGCTTGATGTCCGGGATCAGCTGAATGTTGTCTTTCCTGACCTTGTTGGAATCGGCGAACCGGATATATTTCTGATGGCCGGGGTCGATATAGTCTTCACAGAAGATAATGAAAAACGGCCTGGATTCGGCTGATTCCTTGGCGAATTCTTTTTTGCGCGGGCGCATTTCGCTTGAATCAACATAGGGATAAGGCACCCCTTTTTCCTGACAGTCGCGATAGGGCTCCTCCAAAGCGATGCTCTGCAGTTTGCGTTCCAGCTCATCGCGCAGGAAAACATAGATGGACCGCCTGATCTTGTCATTATGGCTCAGTTCAAAACGAGAATTCTTCTGCACTTAAGATGCGCTCCTAAAAATGTGATAGGGTCAAAGCAGGCCGTAAGCCGGGTTCTGTCTCCGACGATTGTTACCGCCCGCCGGATGATGATCATTCATCTAGGATGACGGTTGCCCGCCATCTCAAGCAACCTACCCGGGACAGGACGGGCCGCCCCTTATGTCCCCTATTGGCTTTGCTCCGGGTGGGGTTTACCAAGCTTCCCCGGTCACCCGGGGAACTGGTGAGCTCTTACCTCGCCGTTTCACCCTTGCCAGACCTATAGTCTGGCGGTTTGTTTTCTGTGGCACTTTCCCTGGGGTCACCCCCGGTCGCCGTTAACGACCACCCTTGCCCTGCGGAGCCCGGACTTTCCTCTCGTGTGAAAATCACACCAGCGATCATCTGTCCTGCTTTAACCCGATATAAGCCGTACATATAGTAAGCAAATCGGCTTTTCAAGTGAGAATTGTCCGCTATTAGGTGTTGTGGGCATTTGTTGTTACGTTCAACCATTGATATCCTGTTTTTTTGGCGGATATCTATATGGTATAGATGTGTTATCCAGGAGAGAGCTATGCATATTTTACCTGAAGACAGAAACTATCTGTTAAGTCTGGCCCGTGAGGCCATCGCGGCGGTATTGAACGGAAAGGGCCTTGATGAGGTCCGGGTGGATGAAGAGGGCTTACGGGAGACTCTGCGCGAAAAACGAGGGGTCTTTGTGACCCTGACCAGGAACAATGAGTTGCGGGGCTGCATCGGTTATATCTTTGCACTGCTGCCGCTCTGGCAGGCCGTGATTGAAAATGCCCGTAATGCGGCCTTCAGGGATCCCAGGTTTGCGCCCCTGATGCCCGGAGAGTTGGATGATATTGCAATCGAGATTTCAGTGCTGACTCCGCCGGAAGCCATTGCGGATATCAACGGCTTTGAGGTCGGTCGCCACGGGATCATCCTTAAAAAAGGCGTTCATCAGGCGGTGTTTCTGCCGCAGGTGGCCCCGGAACAGGGCTGGGACGCCGAAACCACCCTGATGCATCTGAGCCTGAAGGCCGGACTTGCCCCGGATGGCTGGAAAAAGGGGGCCCAGTTCGAGGTCTTTGAGGCCGAAGTGTTCGGCGAGGAATAGTCAGCGGATTTCCGCGAGGCTGGCAATGGTGAGATCGGCTGTCTGCGCCAGGATTTCGGCGCTGAGCAGCTCGGTTACACCGATGGTCAGGCCTACGGCCGCATTTTTCCCCGCGGTCAGATCCGAAATGGCATCGCCGACCATTACGGCCCGTTCCGGAGATGTATCCAGCTCCGATATTATTTTGAGCACCATATCAGGGGCCGGCTTGGCATTTTGAACCAGATCGGCTCCCACCACCACATCAATCAGGGCTGCGGCCCCGATGATTTCCATGTCATGGGAAGCGTCGCGGGTATTGTCATTGGTGGCGACCGCGGTTTTATTGCCTCTGGACTTGAGCGTTTTTAAGAGATCAATGGCCCCGGAGGATGCCTGTACATTTTCTTTTCTGACTTTACCGGTAAAGGCCTCGACTCCGGCCTCGGCCACAATCCGGGCCGCCGTGTCCCAGCGCAGGCCGCCTCTGTAAAGACAGCCGGTCAGGACAGCGTTGGTCTCGCTGTCGGTCCCCATGGAAAGCGGCCCGTATGCATCAATTGCAGCCTGATCAAGATCAACTCCGATTGCCTGTTGCAATTGGTGTTCAAGTTCCGGACTTATGGCGGTGCGCCTGGCGATGGCGGCGAAAAACTCCCTAAGGATCCCGATCCAGGTCTGTTTGAAATCTAAAAGGGTGCCGTCCTTGTCAAAGATCACCAGGTCGGCCTCAAATTGTGTTCCGTTTACATTGATCCGGGGCACGTTGTCTCCTCCGGTAACGGCTGTTAGCACAAAAATATCTGAAAATTAAAGTCCGATTTTAACCGCCTATGGACAGAAGGAGTCTTTTTTGTTTAGAAGATGCCCAATGAAGGCAGTTAAAAACAATCTGGTTTTACTGGTGGCCGTAAGTGTTCTGCTGGCCGGCTGCGGACGGGAAAATAGCCTCGAATCAGCCGTAAAGACTGAACATGCCGGCAATCCGGTTAAAATCCTGGTGGTTGAACCTTCGCAATCCGACCGGTATGCGGACTGCCAGAAAAGAGCCCTTGAACTGAGCCGCGACCTGTTTCCCGCATGTTCCAATGCGGAAACGCAGCTTATATTTGCCACCGAGGGAAAGCAGAGCCAGGATGTGATTGAAGGCGGGGTCAGCGGGATCATAATGCTGTGTGCCTGGGATGACCTTCCATCGGAATATGAAGGCTTTGTAGTGGGCTTGAGCGGATTTGGTGATCACGGAAGGTCTGCTGATCGCATATGGACTGTAGGATCAACCGTTGCGGAGAGGGTCAGGGCCGTGGCCCGCTATATGGTTGATGAAATGCAGCTGGCGGACATAGCGGTGATCCTCGATGAAAATGATGATGCGGCCATCCGGCAGGCCACCATTTTTTCAGCCGAAGTTGTCCGGCTTGGGGGAGTTGTCAGCCGTATCTATTATGTCAAACAGGGGGAGGTCGTAGATGAATCGCTGAAACTCAAAAAAGCGTTTTTTGCGCCTCTTACTGACAAGATCTCTCTGGAAACAGTTAAGCGGATGCGTTCGCAGGGCGTTTCCGCTCCGGTATTTGTGGTGCAGCGACCGGATACCGAGGGTTGCGGGCAGGTTTTTGGCCGGGTTCCCGAAGATATCTATGTGGTCGGCGGAGTTGTGAATTCTGACAGCAGTGAGGGGCGGACCGGCAGATTTATCGAACATGCCGGGAAAGATCCTGAACTTAAACGTCCCGAATGTCTGTATGCGGCCGATGCTTACTGGTTACTGGCGGATGCGTTGTCCGGCAATCAGTCCGGTGATTATTTTTCGGGCAGGCTGACCTTGGATGAGGGCAAAAGGCTGCAAAGGTCAGTGGCTGTTGCAAAACTTAAGTTGCAGAAACTGAAGGTTATTGCAGATCTTGAGATCCACTAGTCAGATCTTGACGGCGAAGTCGGCGTTAAGCAGTTTATCGACGATGGCGTCGATGTCGGGTGAATAGTTGTTGTTTTCTATCTGCTGCCGGGCTTCCATGATCTTCTGTTCGCGCACCTCGGGGGATTGATCGACTATTTCCCTGATATCTTTTATAAGCTGGGCGCGTCCCGAAATCATTACCTTATCTCTAAGATCAACATTGTCAGGGCCCGAAACTTTTTTTGACAAAGCATTGAGCGCCGTTTCGTTTGCGGAATTTATTCGATAGGGTTTGCTTATTCCGCCGGTGTTGTTGGTGTTATTTACAGCCATCAGGTTTACCGCTCAATGATTTCACAAGGGTCTGTTCCATCATTTCGCCGAAAAGTCTTTTACCTGCCTCGGGAGATACTGAAACCTTATCAACTATCGCATTGGAGTCATTGTCGGTTCGGTGTGAGTTCGGTGAGGGCTTTTCATAAGCCTTCATTATGCTGTTGACGAAGATGCTTTTGACCTCCATGTGCTCTCCTTCTGATGTATTCCCCTTAACTTAAACTATCGGATCTTTTTTTTCAATCTTTAGCGTCTGGCGGAATTTAGCATATTTTATAATTTTCTGATTTTTAACAGGTATTTAGCGCTTTTAAGAAAGCTGTCTTATTTTTGCCCGCAGTGTTGCGGTTGACACCGCGCAGGCTAAATTATATATCCAAGATGATAATATAATTTGATTTTATAAAGGGGTGTCCATGCAAAGTATTCCTGCTGCGGTTTCATCGAGATTGCCTTTGTATTATGAATATGTGATGCATATGGAGGCTCAGGGGTCCAGATGGGTTTCTTCCAATATGATTGCCAGCGCCTTGGATCTTACACCATCTACCATCCGTCAGGATATAAAATATCTGGACAAGATCTACAGTTCATCCTTCGGGTACAGCACCCAGAGTTTGCGCCTGGTACTTGAGGATGCCCTGGGAATTTCATCCGGAACCAACATGGCCCTGGTGGGGGTCGGCAGTCTGGGACACGCCTTGATTAATTACAAGGGATTCAAGGACAAGGGCTTCATCGTCAAGGCCCTTTTTGACAGTAACAAGGACCTGGTTGATCAGGAAATTAACGGGATCAAGGTCTGGCCGATGGGGCGGATGAACGAGGTCGTGAAGCGTGAGCGCATTTCCATCGGTATCATTGCAACCCCGGCAAATGCGGCCCAGCAGGTGGCGGATCGCGTCAGCCCGGGCGGCCGCCTCCTCCTCCCC
>CAYWBU010000054.1:7965-14584 GCA_964456565.1 uncultured Bacteriovoracaceae bacterium
GGCGAGCGCCGCACAGCAGGTTGCGGATGCCATGGTGGATGCCAATATCAGCGGGATCTGGAATTTTGCGCCGATCAATCTGCGGGTCCCCCCGCATGTCTCGATTGAAAATGTCAATTTGATGCCCTCGCTGTTTTCGCTTTCCTTCAAGATAAAGGTCCTGGATAAACATAAATAAAGGCGGCCGCCGGAAAAATAGGCCGCCCTTTCTGGTAAAATTTTCCGTTCATGGCTGCTCCAGCCTCCTTTTTATGCGTGTTTGCAGGCCTTGGCACTGTTGTTGCTCTAGCTGTGTGCAGGAGGAACGACTATGGACCAGGGAATCTATACAGCCGCTGCCGGTGCCAAGACGATGGAGGAAAGACTGGCGGTCATCTCCAATAATATCGCCAATTCCAACACGACCGGATTTAAGAAGGATGCCATCGCCTTTGAACAGTATATGCGGGAGCTGGATACCGAGGGCCTGTTCCCTGGCCAGTACAGCGCAGTACCAGTGGATGTTATTTCGCAGCAATATTATATAGATACCACCCAGGGCGGCTATCAGGAGACCGGTAATCCGCTTGATATGGCCCTGATGGGGGACGGTTTTTTTGTGGTGAATACCGCTGACGGTCCCCGCTATACTCGTTCCGGGGCCTTTCAGCTTTCCGCCGAAGGCCTGCTGACAACTGCGCAGGGATATACGGTTCAGGGCGAGGGCGGTGAAATCGCACTGGCCGGCGGTCATGTGACCGTGGACGATGCCGGCAATGTGCTGCTTGACGGAGCCGTGATTGATCGCCTGCAGGTTGTTGATATTCAGGGAGCTGATCTGGAGCGTGCGGGACAGGGCCTTTTCAAGGTCAGAGATGGGGCCGCCCCCGCGGCAGTCGAAACTCCGCAGGTCAAACAGGGCGCGTTGGAATCATCCAATGTAGAGCCGGTCAGTGAGATGGTCAACCTGATCAATACCCAGCGGACCTATGAATCCTTTCAGAAGGTAATTAAATCATACAGCGATACCTACAGCCTTTCCATCAGGAATGTGGGGATGGTCGCCTAGGAGGAAGATATGAACAGAGCAATGTGGACGGCCGCTTCCGGCATGAGTGCCCAGCAGTTGATGATCGATGTGATGGCCAATAATATTGCTAACGTCAGCACCACCAGCTTCAAGAAAAGCCGCGCCGAATTTGAGGATCTTTTTTATGCCTCGATCAAGGAGGGCGGTGCCACTACCGCTGCCGGCGGGACCGTGCCGGTGGGGATTCAGACCGGAATGGGAACCAGACCCGTGGCCGTGCAGAAGATGTTTTTCCAGGGTGATTATCTGGAAACAAAAAATGAACTGGACATGGCCATTGAAGGCAACGGATTTTTCCGGGTTATCTCCGATGGTGAAGAGGTCTATACCCGCGACGGGTCCTTTATGATGGATGATCAAGGTTACATCGTAAACTCCCGGGGCGATCGCCTGCAGCCGGAGTTTGCCGTTCCGGAAGGGACCGTGACCATTGATATCGCCAAGGACGGAACCCTCACCTGCCTTTCGGGCGGAACTCCCGAGACGGTGCTGGCCTCCACCAATATTCCGGTCTACACCTTCACCAACCAGGCCGGACTGAAGGCCGTCGGCGGCAACATGTATGTGGTGACTCCGGCCTCGGGCGACCCGGTGGAAGGTACGCCTGGTACGGATAATATCGGAACCATTGCCCAGGGCTACCTGGAACAGTCCAATGTGGATGCCGTGGAGGAGATGATCAATATGATCGCGGGTCAGCGGGCCTATGAGATGAACTCCAAGACCATCCGTACCGCCGATTCCATGCTGCAGGTGGCCAATCAGCTCAAGAATTAAGGTGGATCTGATGCTTAAAAGACTGGCTTTGATCCTGATCCTGTTGGTGATCATTCCGGGATTGGCTGCGGCCGAGGTCAACCAGGTCCGGCTGCACAAGACAGCCAGGGTGGACAGTGAGACCGTCCATCTCTGCGATATTGCAAAAATATCAGGACCGGATACCACCGCCTTGAACAAGATCAGGCTTATCCGGAGCCCGGCGGGCAAGACCGGTATAGACCTGAGCGCCGAATTCATCGCCGGCAAGATCAAGGCTGCAACGGATGCGGGATTTTCCCTCAGCGGAACATCCGTGAACGTTGCGCGGAGATATGTGCGGGTGAAACCGCAAGAACTCCGGGGTATCTATGTCAGGTCCGTGATGGAACAGAGTCCCTGGAAAGGCCGGGGGGAGATCATTATCGAAGATGTCCGGGTCCCGGATAATGTTGAGGTGCTGAGTTCGGATCGGCATGACATGCAGGCAAATTTTTCCCCGCGGGAAGATTTTGTAGGAACGGTTTCCTTGCGAATGGCCTTCGGTTCCTCCCGTAAATTGAGTATCTCCGGCCGGGTCAGGGTCATTGCCGATATCCCGGTATCCAAGGGTATCCAGCGCGGCGGGATTGTGAACGCCGACATGCTGGAGATGAAACGCATGGATGTTTCCCGGCTGGGGGATGTCTTCACCGATGCGGATAAATGTCTGGGCATGCGCGCCAAGACTGCCATCAATGCCGGACGTCCGATTCTTAAAAACAACCTGGAGCCGCGGCCGATGGTGGCCCGGGGCGACATGGTGATAATTATGGCCAGCAAGGGCAATCTGCTGGTGACGAGCCGCGGCATGGCCCTGCGCGACGGCTTGCAGGCGCAGCGGATTCCGGTCAAAAATCTCAGTTCGGGGCGCCAGGTGGTTGGCACTATTATTGCTCCATCAAGAGTACAGGTAGTATTTTAGGAGGAAATCATGAGAAAATGCGGCCTTTGCTTGATGATGTTGCTGATGATGGCGGCAGGATGTGCCCATGATAACACCAAAGGGTCGGATGTTGTTCGCAATCAGATGGTTCCGCCGGTCCAGCCGGAATATGAAGCGCCTTTTGAGTCTCCGGGTTCATTGTGGAATCCCAACGCCAAATTTGCCGACATGTATGCGGATGCCAAGGCCCGCCGCGTCGGCGATATCATCATGGTGCAGATTGTTGAAAATTCATCGGCCAGCAAGGAGGCCAAATCATCGGCTGACAAGAGTTCCAGCTACAATAGCGGCATTACCAATTTTTTCGGCTTGCCGCTTGATAAGGCCTCCATCTGGGGCAACGACCTTTCGCCCACGGTGACGGCCTCCACCTCCAGTGAGTATGAAGGCAACGGTTCGACCTCGCGCAAGGGCGATGTCACCGGTGTGGTCACGGCCAGGGTTGTCAGGGTGCTGCCTTCGGGTAATCTCATGATTGAAGGCAAGAAGCAGATTACGCTGAATGCCGAAACCCAGTACATCATGCTCTCCGGGATTGTCAGACCCGAGGACATTACGCCCAACAATGTGACCCAGTCCAATTATATAGCCGACCTGCAGCTGGGCTATTACGGCACCGGGGTCATCGGTGACCAGCAGCGCAGGGGATTTCTTTCCAGGGCCGTGGACAAGGTCTGGCCTTTTTAGGAGACTGTCATGAGAAAAATTTTCCTGATCACAACGATGATGATGTTCCTGGCGCAGCCGCTGATGGCGGTGCGGGTCAAAGATCTGGTTGATATTCAGGGCGTGCGTGAAAATCGCCTGACCGGTTATGGACTGGTGGTGGGTCTCAACGGTACCGGTGATAAGAGCGGTGCGGATTTTACCAATATCTCCATGGCCAACATGCTGCGGAATATGGGTGTGCAGGTGGACTCCAACGCCCTGAAGGTCAAGAATGTGGCCGCGGTTATGGTGACGGCCGAGCTGCCGCCGTTCTCGCGCAGCGGACACCAGATCGACATCACGGTTTCTTCGATCGGGGATGCGTCTTCCCTGGCGGGCGGAACCCTGATAGCCACCCCGCTCTACGGCCCGGACGGCAAGGTCTATGCCCTGGCGCAGGGGCCGGTGTCGGTCGGCGGCTTTGCGGTCGGCGGTGCCAGCGGCAGTGGGGTGACCCGTAATTTCCCGACGGTGGGAAGGATCCCGGGCGGTGCCTTTGTGGAACGTTCGACTGATTTTGCCATGGGATCGGAACTGACCCTGATTATGAACAATCCCGATTTCACCACGACCGACAGGCTGGTTAAGACCATCAACCGGCGCTTCGGTAATGACACGGCCCAGGCCTCGGATCTGTCGACCGTCAAGGTCAGGGTTCCCGCAGATTATAACGCCAATGTGGTGGATTTTGTGGCCCGGCTGGAAGGCCTGGATATTATCCCGGATTCCTATGCCAGGGTTGTGGTCAACGAGCGGACCGGGACCGTGGTCATGGGCAGTAATGTCAAGGTGTCCACAGTGGCCATTGCCCATGGCAACCTGAGCATCAAGATCACCGAGGAACCGCAGGTTTCGCAGCCTGGGGCCTTTTCCCAGGGCGCCACCGCCATCACCCCCCAGACCGGCATTGAGGTACAGGAAGGCGGTCGGGGTCTGGTGGTGCTGCCCAGCGGAACAACCATCGGTGATCTGGTGGGAGCCCTGAATGCCATCGGGGTAACGCCCAGGGACCTGGTGATCATCCTGCAGAGCATCAAACAGACCGGAGCCCTGTATGCCGACCTGGAGGTAATATGATCAGCGGAATTTCCAACCTCCACAGTCTGAATATTTCCAATCCGCAGAAGGCGGTTGAGGAGTCGTGCCGCGAATTTGAGACCATGTTTTCCTATCAGCTGCTGAAGACCATGGGAAAGATGGTTGAGAACAGTACCCTGGGAGAGGGTATCAGCGGGGAAATGTACAACGATATGATGTACATGGAGGTTGCCCGCAGTGCTTCAAAGGGAAAGGGAATCGGGATCGCCCAGGTCCTGATCAATCAGCTGCAGGCCCAGGATGATATCAGCCGGCAGAATATCAAAGGTGCAGGAGAATTAACCGATAAGTAAGTATCGGTGATCTCCGGGGAGAAAGGCTATGAGCTACCAGCAGAAGATTAGATGTTTCAAGCAGGAAGAAGAGTTGGTCAGGTCACTGGTGAACCACCTTGAAAAAGAGGTGGAATTTGTGATGGACGGCAATGTGGATGCCCTGGAGGAGTCCATGCCTGCCAAATATGCCATCCTGGAAAAAATTGCCGCCAACCGCAAAGATATGGATGAACCGGAAAATAGCGCCCCTGTTGCCGAAGATGCCGCTGTTATGCGCCGGCTGCAGCAGGATCTGGTCAAGCTGTGGAAGCGGGCCGACGGCCTGAATGAGATCTCCAAAAATATGGTTACCAAACGGTTGGATGATCTGGATAAGCAGATGGAACCTTTCCTTTCCGGCACGGAGAACGGCTACAGCCGTCAGGGCAAGAAAACCAGGTATGCTAACTCCATGATCAAAGGGGGGGTGTAAGATGCCGGGGCTGAGCGGTGCGCTGGATATTGCAAGGTGGTCACTGTATTCGTCCCAGCTGGCCATTGAGGTTACGTCCCACAACCTGGCCAATGCCAATACCGAGGGCTACAGTCGCCAGACTTTGGAAGTCAGGGCCAATAACCCGATCACCATGGGACCGGGGCAGATGGGTACAGGAGTCAAGGCCCAGCAGGTTGTGCGGGCCTATGACCAGTTTGTGAACGAGCAGGTCAACCTGAAACGCTCGGATTATTATTTCTGGTCCACCCAGAAGGATACCATGGAACAGATCGAGATGATCTTCAACGAGAGTGACGAGTTCGGGCTGAACTACCTGCTGGGGGAATTCTGGAATGCCTGGGGCGATCTGTCCAATAATCCCGACGGCGTCCCTGAAAGGGAGGCCCTGCTGGCCAAGAGCAGCAACCTGATTTCGTCCATAAAGGACATAGACTACAACCTCAGGGCATATCAGGACAACCTGAACAGCAATATCCAGGCCTCGGTAACTCAGATTAATTCGCTGGTAAGCCAGATTGCCGATCTCAACAACCAGATCTCGAGCGTTGAGATCGAGGGCGTTGTGAATGCCAACGATTTGAGGGACAGCCGGGACCTGCTGCTGGAAGAACTCTCATCCTATATCGACATAAACTATTATGAGGAAGAAACATCCGGACAGATGATGGTCTTCATCATGGGCGGGACGCCGCTGGTGCTTGGCAACAATCATTATGATCTCTCGACGGCCAGGAATACAGCCACCGGAAATACTGATATCTTCTGGCAGGACAATGCCGGCCGCGAGGTTGATGTGACCAGCAGTTTCGAGGGCGGCAAGATCGCCGGCTGGGTGGATGCCCGCGACAGCAAGATTGATTCCTATCTGGCTTCGCTCAACACCCTGACCAAGGAATTGATGTGGCAGGTGAACTCCCTGCATTCAGAGGGTAACGGCCTGCAGGCGGTCAGTTCCATGGTGGGCACGGTTGAGGTGGGAGACCTGGCTGACAATCTGGGAACGGACTTCACCTTCAGCAGCGAATTCAATAGCGCCGGAGCCTTTGATATCGTTGTTTATGACGCCAACGGCGAAGTTGCCAATACCTATACAATTGACCCTGGGACTGACACGGTTCAGGCGATTATATATGAGATCAACGCTGAATCAACAGCCGGGGGCGGTGGACTTACTGTCTGCCTCAGCGGCGGAACCAGCGGTTATTTGCAGATTAATGCGGGCGCCGGGTACA
>CAYWBU010000055.1:0-14567 GCA_964456565.1 uncultured Bacteriovoracaceae bacterium
TGCCCAGTCCGAAAGCGTAACCGGTATAGGCGTCGGGATCGTATCCGGCGCTCTTCAGGAACGTTACGCCAGCGAATTTGAGACTAACGGCCTGGAAAACATCATCCTCGATTCCAAATAAAAGGCAGGAGCCAAGCTCCTGCCTTTTATTTGATCAGTTGCTCACCGCCGACCCGGCGCCCGCAGGCACACGGATGTCTTCCACCATCAGCTTGATATGGTCGGGAACCTTTTCCGTAAGGATCGAAACGCTCAATGCGACCGCGAAGTTCAAGCCAGCGCCAACCGCACCGAAAGCACCGGGCGAGATCCCGAACAGCCAGTATTCCGGAGTGTCGGGCAACATGGCCGTACTTTTTATAAAAAACCAGCCCTTAAACAGGAAAATATAAACAAGGGTGGAGGTCAGACCCGCCAGCATTCCGCTGATAGCTCCCGCACGGTTGCACCGTTTGGAAAAAATACCCAACATCAGTGCGGGGAAGATGGAGGAGGCAGCCAGACCAAAGGCAAGTGCCACAACCTGGGCCGCGAACCCCGGCGGATTAAGCCCGAGATAACCCGCAACACAAATGGCGCCGCCCATGGCGATCCGGCTGGCCAGCAGTTCGCCTTTCTCATCGATATTCGGCATGAATACGCCTTTCAACAGATCATGAGAGATGGCCGATGCAATCGCAAGCAGAAGGCCCGCGGCTGTGGACAGGGCCGCCGCAATACCGCCGGCTGCAACCAGGGCAATGACCCAGAAGGGTAAAGCCGCGATTTCCGGATTTGCCAAAACCATGATATCCCTGTCAACCTTGACCATCTCATTGCCTTTCCATCCGTAGGCCGCGGCCTGGGCGGCAAATTCCTCGCTGTCGCCATAATACTGAATTCTGCCGTCGCCGTTCTTGTCTTCAAATTGGAGCAGGCCGGTTTTTTCCCAGTTCCTGAACCATGCCGGACGCTCGGAATATTTGAGATTGCCTTCCGGCGAACCGATTTCACCGATCTGAATGGTTTCCATCAGATTCAGACGCGCCATGGCTCCCACCGCCGGGGCGGTTGTATACAGAACAGCGATAAAAACCAGAGCCCAGCCCGCTGAAGAGCGCGCATCCTTAACCCTCGGCACCGTAAAGAAGCGGGTGATGACATGCGGCAGTCCGGCTGTACCGATCATCAGTGAAAGGGTAAGCAGGAAGATGTTGATGGTTGACCCCTTCTGGTTCGTATACGCGGAAAAACCCAGATCCACACACACCTTATCCAGCTTGTCCAGAAGATGCATGCCGCCTCCGTCGGCCATGATGCCGCCAAGTCCGAGCTGCGGTATGGGACTACCCGTCAGATGCAGGGCAATGAAAACCGCGGGCACGGTATAGGCAAAAATAAGCACGCAATATTGCGCAATCTGTGTGTAGGTGATGCCCTTCATGCCGCCAAGTACGGCATAAAAGAAAACGATCGCCATGCCGGACATCAAACCGGTGGCAAACTCGACCTCAAGAAACCGTGAAAAGGCCACACCGATCCCTTTCATCTGACCGATAACATAGGTCAGCGAACAGACGATCAGGCATATGACTGCCACAATTCGGGCCTTCTGGGAGTAAAAACGGTCACCGATAAATTCGGGGACGGTAAATTTGCCATATTTTCGCAGATATGGTGCCAGCATCATGGCAAGCAATACATACCCGCCGGTCCAGCCCATCAGATACACCGATGCATCATACCCCTGGAAGGCGATCAATCCCGCCATGGATATGAATGAGGCCGCCGACATCCAGTCCGCGCCCGTTGCCATGCCGTTAAGCACCGGATGGACACCTTTGTTGGCAATATAGAATTCCGATGTGCTGGACGCACGTGTCTTGATAGCAATATAGATGTAAAGGGCAAACGTTAACCCCACAACCAGGAAAGTCATCGCTTTAAGTTCCACTGTTCTCCCTCCTATTCTTCTTCATGAACATTGTGAATACGGTCGAGCACATTCATCCGCATGGAGTAAAAGAAGATCAGGGCCACAAAAGTATACACGGAGCCCTGCTGGGCAAACCAGAAGCCCAGCTTATACCCGCCGATCTGAATGCTGTTCAGCACATCCACAAGCAGGATGCCGAACACGAATGAAACGCAGAACCAGATGGCTATGCAGGTGATAATCAGTTTGACGTTCTCCTTCCAGTACGCGGCTACATTTGAGTCACTCATAATTCATCCCTCCCTGATTTAGCATTTGATAGTCTGTTGTTATGCATTATTCTTCACCATGGTCTGAATCTCATCGACTATGGCCGGATTGGCTAGGGTCATCACATCGCCCACATCGCTCTTGTTGGATATGGCGCCCAGCACCCTGCGCATGATCTTGCCCGAGCGGGTCTTGGGCATATCCGAGACGATCCAGACACTCCTGGGCCTGGCAATGGGGCCGATTTCGGCAACCAGGGCATCCTCAATCCGTTTGGCCAGTTCCTCGCTCGAATCCGCGCCGGGATTCAGGGATACATAGAGGTCGGGGACCTTGCCCTTAATGTCATCATTGACCGGCACCACCGCCGACTCGGCAACTTCGGGCACAGTCAGGGCCGCGGATTCAAGCTCCTTGGTACCCAGACGATGTCCCGAGACATTGATCACATCATCGATCCGCCCGAGGATGCGATAATATCCATCCGGTGCCTGCATGGCGGCATCGCCGGTCAGGTAAGGCCAGTCCCGCCAGTCCTTGCTGGCAGCATCCCGGCAGTAACGGGCATAATACTGGCTGACAAAACGCTCCCGATCGCCCCAGATGGTCTGGAATCCGCCCGGCCACGGATTACGGATACAGATATTACCCGCCTTGCCGCTTCCGGCGGCAATCTCATTGCCGTCTTCATCAAAGATAACCGGATGGATTCCCGGAACCGCCGGACCGGCACTGCCGGGTTTCATGGGAGCAAGCGCCGGCACGGTGCTGCACAGGAACCCGCCGGTTTCGGTCTGCCACCAGGTATCAACAATGATGGCCACACCCTTGCCGACCACCTTCTGGTACCACTTCCAGACCTCAGGTTCGATGGGCTCCCCGACAGTGGTCATGTGCTTGAACTGATAGTCATATTTGGCCGGTTCTCCCGGGCCGATCTTCCGCAGACTGCGAATCGTGGTGGGCGCGGTATGGAAGATATTGACTCCCAGATCCTGGGCAATCCGCCAGGGGCGTCCGGCATCCGGGAAGGTGGGCACCCCTTCATACATCACAGTGGAAGCCCCCAGTGAAAGCGGCCCGTACACGATGTAGGAATGCCCGGTGATCCAGCCGATATCAGCCATGCACCAATACACATCTTCCGGATGAATATCCTGGATATATTTGCTGGTGGCGGTCACATAGGCGAGATATCCTGCGGTTGAATGCTGGGCGCCCTTGGGTTTTCCGGTGGTGCCGCTGGTATACATCAGGAACAGCGGCGCCTCCGCCGGCATGGAAACGGGTTCAACCACCTGTCCATAACAGCCCGGCAGCAGGTCATTGACCATGAAATCCCGCCCCTCAATGGCAGG
Source organism: uncultured Bacteriovoracaceae bacterium (assembly GCA_964456565.1). Taxonomy (GTDB): domain Bacteria; phylum Desulfobacterota; class Desulfomonilia; order UBA1062; family UBA1062; genus CAYWBU01. Next base: position 3,544 of record CAYWBU010000055.1, read on the forward strand.
TGTGCGCGACGAGTAGCGCCCCGGATAACGTTGCCAGATCAGGACCTTATCAACGCGCCGGCCATCTTTTTCCGCCTCGGAACAGGCAATGTCGGCCTTTTCCTTGTGATCCAGCAGCTTGCCGGAACGATAGTAGGCATCCATGGTGATCAGGACATCGCTGCCCGAATCCACAATGCGGTCGGCACAGGCCTTGCCGCTGAATCCGCCGAAGACCACGGAGTGAATGACGCCCAGCCGGGCACAGGCCAGCATGGTTATGGGCAGCTCCGGTGTCATGGGCATGTGGATGGTGACCCGGTCTCCGGCCTTGAGTCCTGCAAAATCGCGCAGGAGGGCGGCAAACTCATTGACGCGCACATAGAGTTCCCGATAGGTGACATGCTCGGTCTTCTCCGCAGTCGGTTCCGGAACATAGTGGATGGCGGTCTTGTTGCTGTAACGCCCCAGATGCCGGTCAATACAGTTATATGATGCATTCAGCCGTCCGCCGACAAACCATTTCCAGCAGGGTGCATCGCTGGTATCCAGGATGGTGTGCCAGTACTGATCCCAATCCAGCAGTTCGGCAAACTCCTTGTAGCAATCCGGAAAATTGTCCAGGCTGAAACGCTCAAAGATCCTCCTGTCCGTCAGGTTGGCCTGGCCTACAAATTCGCTTGAGGGATAGTAGTAATCCTCTTCCTGCCAGTGAACCGCGATCTCCGCTTCAGAAACCTTGTTGTCTTTTTTCATTTCGAACCTCCATTTTATAGTCAGAACAAGTATCTGCAGCCTCCATTGAGCAACTCCTGTGCCAAATAAATATATCAAATATATCAATTGGTTATCTAAATGAGGCGTGGAGGATATTTTGCAGAACTGCAAATCGCTAACCGCTAAAAATATGTAATAATATGATTATTCGCGTTTTTTTAATTATGAGATCAATTCGCAAATCTGCAAATGACAACACGGGCAAAACGCCAGTGGCGGCAAAGAGATCCTTATGATGAGGTATACCGGCTTCTTTTACGGTAGATGGTTGCCAGGTCCAGACTGGAGAGCCTGACCGCCTCTTTGAGGTCATGATCGCAATGATTCAACAGCTGCCCGATATAATTGCGCTCAAAGCTGTCACGGGCCTCTTTGTAATTCCAGGCGGCACAGGTCCGGGCACTCTGATGCAGCTCCTTCGGCAGATCGTCGAGCGTCACGGTCTGATTGGGGCAGAAGACCATGGTCCGTTCCACCAGATTCTGCAGTTCCCGGACATTGCCCTCCCAGGTCAGATTCTGCATATAAGCGATCACTTCCTTTGAAAACTTTCTGGGCGACAGGCTATTTCTCTCACAGAAACGCTGGGCAAACTGTTCAATCAGGACCGGAATATCCTCGGGCCGCTCCCTGAGAGGCGGTACCTGCAGGTTGATCACATTGATCCGGTAGAAGAGATCCTTGCGGAACAGTCCCTTGCTTACCAATGATTTCAGATCCCGGTTGGTGGCGCTGATGAGCCGGGCGTTGACCTTGATCACCCGGCTGCCGCCCACCCGCATCAATTCGCCTTCCTGCAGAACCCTGAGGAGCCGGGTCTGAAAAGATGAGGATGTCTCACCGATCTCATCCAGAAAGATGGTGCCGCCGTCCGCCGCCTCAAAATATCCGGGGGCCGTGCGATTTGCCCCGGTAAAGGCGCCCTTTTCATGACCAAAGAGGGTGGGCTCCAGCAGGCTTTCCGGCAGGGCCCCGCAGTTCACCGCCAGAAAAGTCCCCTGATGCCGCGGACTGCTGTTGTGGATATGGCGCGCCACCAGTTCCTTGCCAGCCCCGGACTCCCCCTGGATCAGCACCGGGGAATCAAAACAGGCGCTTCTGGTGGCCATCGATATGATCCGCTGCATGGCCGAACTGGCATAGATCATCTCGCCGGGAGCGCTGTCACGCACCTGATCCTGCAACTGATGGTTTTCCCTGATCAGGCGTCTCGTCTTGAGGCAGTTCGTGATGTCGATCCTGATCTTGTCAACGCCGGTGAACGGTTTGGTAAAAAAATCATTGGCACCCAGCTTCATGGCATCAATCACCGAATCAATGTCGCCATAAGCCGAGATGATGATCACCATCGTATCCGGGTCCCCTTCCCGGATACGCCTGAGCACATCGAATCCGCTGATGTCCGGCAGGCGGATATCCATAATGATCAGGTCATAGTCGTTCTCTTTCCAGAAACTCAGGGCTTCACCGCCGGTGGCGGCAAAGGACACCCGGGAATCTTCACACAGAATTTTCCTGAAATATTCCCTGACATACACCTCATCATCAACAACCAAAATTTCAGCCTTATCTTTCACAGGTCCTCCCTGGCTGCCGGCAGACCGATGGTGAAACAACTGCCTCCGGCGCCCGCCCGGCTGACATCAATACGTCCCCGATGATCTTTTATTATCCAATAGGCCAGTGCCAGCCCCAGCCCATTGCCGTCGGACTTGGTGGTAAAGAACGGTTCAAAGATATGCTCACATACATCCTCACTCATACCGGGCCCATTATCCGCAAATGAAATCAGGACCTCGCGCCGGGCACGCGCATAGACACACTCAATCTCGATTCGACCGCCCTCACCCACGGCCTGCGCCGCATTCCACATGATATTGGAAAAAACCTGCTGCAGCAGAACAGCATCCCCCCTGACTGCCGGAACCTGAGTAATCCTTGCGTCCAGGACAATTGTCTTGAACAGATCATGATATTTCAACATTTTCACAACCTCTTCAAGGCTGTGCACAAGATCGACCTCATCCTCCAGCTTGCAGCCCGAACGCCGCGCAAAACGCAGCAGCCCGGCCACTGTCTCCTGGCATGTCGCGCCGGCCTGACGAATCAGGGATACATCCCGGTAGTACCTGTGGGCGGGACCCATTTCATTCAGAACCAGATCCGCAAGGTTTACCACCCCCACCAGGGGATTATTGAGCTGATGCGCCAGGGCACAGAGCAGTTCCCCCATGAAGCCCATTTTCTGCGACTGAATCAGGCTGGTCCGCATACGATGCATCTCATCAATGTCATTGGCGATCAGCAGATGCGCCACATCGCGGTCCTCAAGATGTACCAGGATACACCAGGCCTCTGTCAGAAACGTGCCCCCATCGGAGCGCTGCATATTGAACGAACCGAACCAGCGCTCCGGGGCAGCAATCGCCTCCCGGAAGGTGCCCCGGTCTTCTGCGGCAACCAGCATGCTTACCGGCCGGCCAATTATCCGGAGCGGATCATAGCCCAACAGATTTCCCGCCGTGCGGTTGAAGCTGATAATTTTACCTCGCCCATCAAAAGATATGACCATGCTGGGCGAGGCATCCAGGAGCAGCTTCAGATAGTGCTGAGAGACTCTGAGACGTCTTCCGATCCGCCTTGATTTACGCCGTTCCAGGTCCAGGGCCCGATGCGAGGCATACCTGAACAGAAAGGCCACCATTTCCCCCACCGGAATAGCCCGCACACAGGTGCGGATTCCATCCAGGTCCACAACCTCCATAACCTCCAGTTTTTCACACGGGTCAAGATAGTCTGACAATTCCGGGAAATGCTGCAGCAGTGAGGACCCCTTGCGGATGGGTGGCTGCGCAGACAGCTTGTCTGCCTCAACATTGGAGGCAATCACATTAAGAGAACAGTCTGTCAGCACAAGGGCCTGATCCATAGGTCAATCCATAGCAATCAAATATCGGGCCATGATAAACAGATATCCAAGAGATTGCAAATGCATTGTGCAATTTAGAACAATCGGACTCCCTTGCACCGGAAGATATTACACCCCATCAAGCTAAAACGTGAACGTTACATGGGCGGCCGCCAAGCGCAGCACCGCACTCATACAATCCCTTCAGAATCTCTGCCGACTATACTGCGCCACCGCCCTGCTGACTTTCAATTTTCATTACATGCTGACGTTCCTCGATGAGATGCTCAAGCAGATAACTGAACTTCCAGTTTATGGAATGTTCGGTAACCATGGCAAAAATAGGCCGCGGCAGGCCCTCTTCACGCATCCCCTGCATCACTCCGCGGACAGTTTCCTCAAATACATTAAAAAAGAGCACCACGCGCTCATCGGAAATCAGTTCATCATCCGAATGTTTGTCATCAAAAAGCAGCTCATGAACATAAAGATGCCCCTGATCGGGGGCAATTCTGCGGCTGGACGGAGCCCCAGTCTTATCCAGAATCAGGTTGAGTTTCATCTGTTCATCGTCGGTATAGTTCCAAATCAGAATCCGCGGATTGGAATCCATTGCATCACTCCTTCCTGCCCAGCATTTCAAAGATTGCAGCAGCGCTACCAGCATATAACTATAATGTTTTTATTTGCAATATGTACATTTCTAGGCTATGCTGCGATTAAATTTTTTAAGATTTATTGTTCTATTGGGGAAAAATGTCAAGCGAGATGCAATATAACGACTCCGTTGAAAAATCCAGCGAATACCTCCGTTTGGCGCTCAAGTACATCGGACAGTATAGGCTTCCGGTTGATCCGATGAATTATCGGCTGTGGTATGAATATGTCTCGGGACGCAACCAGGAACTTACCAAGGCCATTGACAGCGTCAAAGATAAACATGAAATCAACCCGGAGGTCTGCCAGAACCTCTACAAACGCTATATCGCCGACACCAACAAGGTTATCATTGAAAAAATCAGGCTGCGCACCCAGCACATCCTGGCCGAGGTCCTCAAAAGCATCGTGAGCGCCGGTGGTGATATATCAAAATATTCCGATAAACTGGAGATTTTTGCCGAAGAATTGCTTTCAGATGTGGAAAGCACTGAAAATATCCGCAATCTGGTCAATGATATCCTGCAGGACACCAAAGACATGGAACTCTCCGGGGATTCGTTGCGTACCCAGCTCGAATCCATCTCTCAGGAAGTTGAAACCTTGAGAAATGACCTCGAGAAGGCGCGCCACCAGGCCACAACCGATGCCCTCACCGGGCTGGCCAACCGGCGGGCCTTTGATGCCAGACTGGCCAAGGAAACCCTGATAGCCCGCAACAAGAGCCAGGACCTCTGCCTGCTGATGGCTGACATCGACCATTTCAAACGCATCAATGACAGTCATGGACATCTGGCCGGCGACAAGGTACTGGTCAACACCTCTGATCTGATCAAGGAATGCGTCAAGGGCCGGGATTTCGTGGCCCGCTTTGGCGGGGAGGAATTTGCAATCCTGCTGCCGGAAACCGATATCCACGGGGCCATTACCGTCGCCGAGAAAATCCGCACCAGCTTCGCCATGCTGGACTGGAAGGCCAAAAAGATGGACAAGGCCGTGGGCCGCATCACCCTGTCCATCGGGATTTCATCCTACAGCCACGGCGAATCCTGGGATGAATTTGTCCAGCGCGCCGACAAGGCCCTCTACCGCTGCAAAAACAACGGCCGCAATCAGGTCGCCGTTTATTAATGTTTCACTCACGCCCTTTAAACTTTAAAAAATTTAGTTTATTATACCGATATAGCATTAACCAATAACAGGAGGACGATTTCAATGAGATGCCCCAAATGTGGTTATACCAGTTTTGATCACCTTGACAGATGCAAGAGCTGCGGCGAAGATTTAGTGCCCGCAAAGATAAAACTTAACATCTACAGCAAACATCCCAAGATCGAAATTGACGAGGAAGGTTTTGTCGTCGGACGGGTCAGCGCCGACAAAAAAAACCTGCTTGAGGGCCAGGATATTTCGGCCGCGGATGTCATCAGTGAAGACGGCGAAAAACTTGAGTCTTTTGACTTCAGCGATGACAAATAACCCTTGACAACACCCCCCAAATAAAATACTAAGGTCCACGCAGAGCCGAGGTAGCTCAGTCGGTAGAGCAGGGGACTGAAAATCCCCGTGTCGGCAGTTCGATTCTGTCCCTCGGCACCATAGTAAAAAATGATAAGCGAACCCCAAGGGTTCGCTTTTTTTACTTTCCGCCGACCAGCGCCCCCTACTGCCCCATTGTTGACGAGAACAGATAGATCACTGCGACCCCGCCCACGATCAGCAGCATCCCGACAACTGCCGGCAGGTCGGGGATCTGCCGAAAAAAGACCGCGCCCGCCAGAGTAATCAGCACGATTCCCAGCCCGCACCAGATGGAATAGGCAATCCCCACCGGGATGGACTTGAGCACCAGCGCCAGAAAATAGAAAGAACAGCCATATGCCAGCACGACCACGGCCGAATATAACGGCCGGGAAAAGCCATCGGAGGCCTTCAGGGCGCTGGTGCCGGCAACTTCGGCCAGAATTGCCATTATCAGATAAACCTTTGCCATAGCAGAGTCCTCCTGACAGCCATAATGAATCACATTCTGAACGGATTCATTATTGACATACCTTTCCTATTATCTTAGTATTCTTTTTCAACAGATTCTTTTCCACGCGCCGTCCGTTTCTTGCGGGCGGCGCACCCCGTAATCAATGTTTGCAGCAGAACGCTGAAAGCCCGTGCTCAATTAAAACGTTTTTCAAGGTTGATGATGCTCTGCCCCACAAAATAAAGAAAAGTGATCTTGGCAACCCACTTCATCACAATATTTGAAGAAGGCCTGGCATAGGAACGCCAGATGAAACGGGTCCCCTCGCCTTCCGGCAGACAGATCTGCGCCCCCAGATGCTCGGTATACATCCCCCCCAGAGACTCGTCACTGGCGGAATACAGAAAGAAATCCGGTGCATCCATATATCTTACGGTCTCATAGGTCATCTTGCCGCCCAGGGCCCGAATGCATCTGACAGCCCCGGCACCGCCCGGAGTTTCGGCGGCGGCGTTGTCGGTCCAGGTCCTGGTGAGCCCCGGCATCCATTCCCTGATCTTCTCAAAATCGCTGATATAGCTGAACACTTCCTGCGGCGCGGCCTTAAAATATGCCGTGTGCTCAATCTGGAAGGGCACATCAGTGTACTGTCCGATGACACGATCAATCTCGGGGGTCTTGGCCCGGGCCCGGATCACGCCCCGGTCACAATCAAAGGTAATCTGATCAAGGATCCGCTGGCCGATATTCTTGATATAAAATCCAGTGCCGCCCAAGGCCGCGACAAAAGCAACCCATGCATACTTCATGGAAACCTCCCTTTTTTATTCAATCTACAAGATAAAGCAGCCCCACCGTCAAAGGCCCAGATAGGCCGTCTTGACTTGCTCACTCTGCAGCAGATTCCGGGCGGAATCGGAAATGGTCACCACTCCGTTCTCCATCACATATCCGCGGTGCGCGATCTTAAGGGCCATGTTGGCATTCTGTTCCACCAGGAAGATCGTGGTCTTGTTTTCCTCGTTTACGCGCCGGATAATTTCGAAAATATGCTGCACCAGAACCGGAGCCAGCCCCAAAGAGGGTTCGTCCAGCAGCAGCAGCCGAGGCTGTCCCATAAGCCCGCGGGCAATGGCCAGCATCTGCTGCTCCCCGCCGCTCAGGGTGCCGCCGTTCTGATGCCGGCGTTCCGCCAGCCGCGGAAACATCTCAAACATATGGTCCAGATCGCGCTTAACCGCCGCCCGGTCCTTACGCAGATAGGCTCCCATATCAAGGTTTTCGGTAACGGTCAGATCCGGAAAAATCCGCCGGCCTTCCGGCACCTGGACAATTCCCTGGGAAAAGATCTTATCAGGACTCATCTCATGGATGGGATTATCCTCAAACAGAACCTGCCCGGAACGCGGCGGAACAATCCCGCAGATCGACATCAGGGTCGTCGATTTGCCGGCGCCGTTGGCCCCGATCAGGGTTATGATCTCCCCCTCCTTGATATCGAGGGACACCCCCTTGAGGGCCTGAATACCACCGTAATAAGTCTCTAGATTTCTGACTCTAAGCATTCTCTTCCTCTTCGGCGCTCTCCCCCAGATAGGCCCTGATCACATTCGGGTCGGCCGCCACAGTCTGCGGATCACCTTCGGCAATCAGCTGCCCGTGATCCAGCACATAGATGCGGTCGGAAATGCTCATGACCAGCTTCATGTCGTGCTCGATCAACAGGATTGAAAGTTCGTCTTCCTTCCTGATTCTGGTAATCAGGGCATCCAGCTCGGCGGTTTCAATGGGATTCATCCCGGCGGCCGGCTCATCCAGCAGCAGCAGGAAAGGTTCGGTCGCCATGGCCCGCGCAATCTCTAGCCGCCGCTGGGCCCCGTAAGGCAATTCGCCGGCAAGCTCATTAACGCTTTTTTCCAGCCCCACCTTTTCAAGCAGATGGTAGGAAAAATCGACAATTTCCTGTTCCTCGCGCCGGTTGCGCGGTCCCCGCAGGACGGCTCCGGCAATCCCGCTGCGCGTGCGGCAGTGTCGGCCGACCATGACGTTCTCCAGGACCGTCATCTTCTGGAACAGCCGGATATTCTGGAAAGTCCGCGCCAGGCCCTTTTCAGTAACCTTGTTGGGCTTCAGTCCGTTGAGGCGGCACTCCTCGCCGCTGGCCGGATAGGCCATGACACTGCCGGAAGTGGGCTCATAGATTCCCGTGATACAGTTGAAGAAGGTCGTCTTGCCGGCGCCGTTGGGCCCGATCAGGGCTACAATCTCGCCTTCCCTGATCTGGAAGTTGATCCCGTCGATGGCCCGCAGACCGCCGAAGACCATCACCAGTTCATTGACATCAAGGACCGGACGCATCTGCTTCATTGCTTCACCTCCCCGGGCTTGAACTCATAATGGCGTTGCACCTTGCTGATAAGCCCCTGGGGCCTGAAATCCATCTTCAGCACCATACTGGCGCCGAATACCGGCATGCGGTATTCCGAAAACGCCCGCAGATATTCGGGCAGCAGGATCAGGATAAAGGCCCCCAGCACCACCCCAAGGATGGAGCCCATGCCGCCCAGGACCACGATGGACAGGATGATGGCCGATTCCATAAAGGTAAAGCTGGCCGGATTGATGAAGGTTGTCTTGGCGGCAAAGATGCAGCCCACCATCCCGGCCCAGGTAGCCCCCAGGGCAAAGGCGGTCAGTTTGGTCCTGGTCTTGTCAATGCCCATGGCCTGGCAGGCGATCTCATCTTCACGCAGGGCGATCCAGGCCCGTCCGATGCGCGAGTTGCGCAGACGGGTCACCACCAGGATGGTAAAAAGCACCATCACCAGCATGATGTAATAGATGAAAAGTGTTGACTGATGCAGGTTCAGGCTCATCCCGAAAAGCCCCGGCCGGTCGATCCCGGCGATTCCGCTGGGACCGAAGGAAAAATCATTCCAGTTTTCCAGCACCAGCCGGATTATCTCACCGAACCCCAGCGTCACGATCGCCAGGTAGTCCCCCCGCAGCCGCAGGACCGGGAAACCCAGCAGGATACCGAAGACGGCGGCCAACATCGCGCCCAGCGGCAGAGCCGCCCAGAAACCCAGCCCGAAATGATGGTTGAGCAGGGCATAGCTGTAAGCCCCCACCGCGTAAAAGGCCACATAGCCGAGATCCAGCAGCCCGGCCAGGCCCACAACGATATTCAGCCCCAGCCCCAGCACCACATACATCAGGGCCGTGGTCATGATGGAGGTCTGGTAGGGCGAGAAGATCAGCGGGAAGACCCCGACCAATATACATAAACCGATTGCCAGCGGCAGATAGACCCGCGGGTCGCCGGTGATCCAGTCGGCAATCTTTTTCTGCCAAAGATCGGCCTCTTCGGCACTGCGTTTCTTCTTGCCCTCGCGCATGGCCCGCCAGACAAAGGAAAGCGCAAAGGCGGCCGCGCCAATATAAACCATATTCATCCAGCGCCACTGGATGGTCTTCTCAAGTGTATTGACCTTGATCACCATAATGGGAAAGGTCAGCAGCATGAACCAGAGCGCCACCAGGGCTGACTGCCTGAATTCGCGCCTGACCCTACTGATGATTGATTTGCCCCCGATAGCCATAACTAAACCTTCTCCGATGTGGTTTTGCCAAGGATGCCGGCCGGTCTGAAGATCAGGATGAAGACCAGCAGACCGAAGGCAAAGACATCCTCATAGTCGCTGGAGACATAGCCGGTGGCAAACGATTCGGTCCATCCCAGGACCAGGCCGCCCAGCACTGCTCCGGGCACACTGCCGATCCCGCCGAGAACCGCGGCGGTAAAGGCCTTGATCCCGACAATGAAGCCGATATAGAAGTTGATCTGTCCGATATGCGAGGAAATCAGCACCCCGCCCAGGGCAGCCAGGGCCGATCCGATGATGAAGGTCACCGAAACCACCCGGTCCACATTGACACCCAGCAGCATGGCCATGGTCTTGTCCTGGGCCGTGGCCCGCATGGCCTTGCCGATCCGCGTATATTTAATAAAAAGCGTCAGCAGCACCATCACAATGGCGGTGGACAGCAGGATAACCAGTTCGGAAGAACGCATGATGTGTTCATAGGGTTCCATGAATTTAAATTCCGGGACCAGTTGCGGAAAGGAAAGAAAGTCGGAGGTCTGGGCCAGCAGCACATAGTTTTGCAGAAAGATCGACATGCCGATGGCACTGATCAACGGCGCCAGCCTGGGAGCATTGCGTAAAGGCTTGTAGGCGATTTTTTCAATGGTGTAGCCATAGGCCGCGGCATACATCATGGCGATCACCGCCGCCAGCAGCAGCAGCGACGGCCCGCTGAGACCCATGAGAGACAGGACACTGGCCGCAATCAGGGCCGTGAAGGCCCCGATCATGTAGATCTCACCATGGGCAAAATTGATCAGCTGGATGATGCCGTAGACCATGGTATAGCCCAATGCGATCATGGCATAGATGCTGCCGCGGGTGAGTCCTCCCAGAAAAAGTTCCAGAAAATAATCCATCTAGAAATACCTGCTTCGATTGTTGTTTTCGTGATGCCCTAAATATGCGAAATCCCTTCCCTGGTGGGGAAGGGATTTCGCTTTTGATATCCTGTTGTTTTTATTTAATCTCTTCGTAAACTCCATTTTTGACCTGATACATGGCGAAACCGATTCCCTTGGCATCACCTTTACCGTCAAAGCTGATCTTGCCCAGCGGAGTTTCCACCCACTCGGTTGTC
>CAYWBU010000056.1:0-14425 GCA_964456565.1 uncultured Bacteriovoracaceae bacterium
ATCGGCCAGGATACCGAAGAAGAACCACAGGAACTTTTTGCTGCGCAGGATATCCCAGATCTTGCCCTGGGGATTGTGATAGGTGCCCCAGCGGTTGAATCCCAGCAGGGCGGTGGGCAGCAGCACGCTCAGGATCTTGGCCCATTCAAACCAGCTGTCGCGGTTCTCGGCCCAGAGCGGGAAGGTCAGCGGGGCCAGGATGAAAAAGATGGCTCCGATTTTCAGGTGCCGGCGGAAAAATTCCGTCAGTCCCAGGGTAAAGGCCGCGTAGACGATAATGCCGATGATCAAAACTGTGGTGGTTGGTTCCATTATTTACTCCTTCTAAAGAGGTGTTTATTGCGGTTTTGCTGTTTTGAGCATGCCCAGGATGGTGCGGGTGACCTCTTCAATCATGATTTCGGGATCGCGGTTGATGGTCAGGTCCACATACAGGGCCCGGGCACTGGAGTTGACCAGGCCGATAACGATGATGCCCGCCAGGGTGTAGTCCCTGATATTGTGATCCTTGTCGTAGAGCTTGAGGATCTTGGCGGCATTTTCGGCCTCGCGGTTGCTGACCTCAGTAAAGATCTGGCAGATCCTGGGGTCGGTGAAACGCCTGGAGATGACAAAGCGCAGGAAGGACGGGTCCTTGCTGAAGGCCTCGAAGACCGCCGCCACGTAGGTGCGGGTGGCCTCGTAGAAATCGGTGTCGCGTTCGCTGGGGATGTGGGTGAATTCGGCCTTGAAAATGAAATTCAGGTGATCCTCGATAATGGCGTAGAGCAGGTCTTCCTTGTTCTCGAAATAGGTGTAGAAGGTACCGGTGGAAACGCCAGCGGCCTTGGCCAGCTGGTTGGAATTCATGGCCTCGAAGCCCAGTTCGCTGAAAATCCTGCGGGCCGTGTCCATGATTATGCGGCGCTTGGCGATGGAACGTTTCTGCTTGGGTTCTCTTATAACCTTTGCCATTTTTCTGCCTTATTTAACGGTTGCTTTGCCATAGTTGTTAAATATTAATCGCCGGAAACTGATTGCGGAAATCTTATGCCCATGATTTTGGCTAAGCAACTGAAAAATATGAATAAAATGATAAGGTTATCAGTTTTTGAACTTAGTTTGGCGGTTTCTTTGGAAAAAGAAATTTTAGTTTTAAGCGTATCTAGGATCACTGGGCCCCAAGGATTGTTGATTGTTTCAAAGAATATTATAGAAGATTAAATAAAATATGCTAAAAATATGACAATGCAGTATTAGATGTTACGGGAGGTTCAGACGATGGGATATGATGTGGTGATTATCGGTTCGGGGATCGGCGGGCTGACGGCCGGGGCCTATCTTGCCAGGGGCGGAGTGCGGCCACTGGTTCTGGAACAGCATTCGCAGCCCGGCGGTTATTTTACGTCATTCAGGCGCAAGGGCTATCTGTTTGACGGCGGTATCCAGGCCTGTGAGGATGGCGGTATGTTTCTGCCCATGCTGAAGCAGCTGGGGGTCTACGAGACAGTGGCGCCGATCCGCAGCCGGTTCGGGATAGCCATGCCCGACCGGTTCTGCAAGCTGGAAGAGATCGATGATCTGGAAAATTTCTATGACGGGCTGATGGCGGCCTTTCCGCACGAACGCTCGGGGCTGCAGAAGATCAAGCGTGATGCCTTTGATTTCTGCTACCTGATGCGCTCCATGTGGAAGTCTCCCAATCCCATTTTCCAGTCATGGGGGCAGGTCTTGCGTACTACGCCGGGCTGGCTGCTGAACTATGGCCGCGACATGGGCCATTTCAAGAAGTTTGTGGACCTGTTTGAGACCCCGGTGGATGAATATCTGGCCCGGTATGTCAGCGACAGCAACCTGATCAATTTTATCGCGCAGATCGGTTACCGCGGTTGTCCGGCATCCTTCAGCATGCCGTTTGTCTATTGCCTGATGGATTATTATTATCCGAGCCGGGGCGGGATGCAGGCCGTGAGCGATGCCCTGGCCGGTGTGATCGAGGCCGGCGGCGGCGCGGTGCGCTGCAATACCCTGGTGGATGAGATCATGGTGGAGGGCGGCCGGGCCGTAGGTGTGCGCACCAGTGACGGGGAAGAAATCCGGGCCAGGATCGTGATTAATAACGGTGATGCCAAGCGCACCTATCTGGAGATGCTGCCGGGAACCGCCGTGCCGGAAGATTTTCGGCGGCGGATTGCTGAAAGTCGGCCCAGCGAGTCAGGTTTTCTGACCTACCTGGGAGTGGATATCCCGCCGGAAGAGCTGCCCCTCAACGGTTGTCAGCATGTGGTGGTGCTGCCCGGCTACAAGACCAGCGGCTATGAGAATATCCGGGACAACAAGGGACTTTATGACCAGGCCCTGATGATGATGTCGGTGCCGTCGCTGCATGATCCCACCATGGCGCCCCGGAAAAAGAGCGTCATGGTGCTGCAGAGTGTGGCGGTGGCCGATTATCTCAATGACTGGGGTCTGGGTAAAAATGGCTCGCGCACCAAGACCTATGCCAGGAACAAGGATGCGGTGTCGAAAAAGATGATTGCGCATGCCGAGAAGCTGATTCCGGGCCTGTCTGAAAAGATTGAGGTCTGTTTTACGGCCACGCCGCATACCTGCCGGCGCTATACCCTGAACTCCGAGGGCGCCACCGTGGGCTGGTCCTACCATCCCCGCGATACCTTTATTGCGGGCATGAAGGGCTTTGCCGGGGCCGGCATGTTTACGCCGGTGAAGAACCTCTACCAGGTGGGGCACTGGGCCCTGTATCCGGGCGGAGCGCCTTCAGGCATCATGAGCGGGCGGATTGTCAGCATGCTGGTTAGAAACCGGCTCAGGTTCGGTCGGGTCTGAGAAGAAAAATGGGAGCCGTTTGCGGCCCCCATTTGGACTAGCAGTGGCCGCGTTCGCGGATCATGTCCAGATCCAACGGCAGGGACTTTTGTGAATCCTGAAAGAGGCTCAGGGCCCCGCCGGGGCAGTGTTCCACGCAAAGCTCACAGCCGATGCAGTTGCCTACACTGTAGGTGCGGGTATCAGTGTTGAAGGTAATGGCATCCACCGGGCAGATCTCGGCGCAGTGACCGCAGGCGCTGCATTTATCCTGGTTGAAACTGACCGAATAACCCGACTCGATATACTGCTGCAGGTTGGGCTCGATTTCACGGGTGATTTTGGATGCAATCAGGCTGACGCAGCTGGACGGATGGCAGTTGCAGATGACGCCGGTGGATCCGCCGGTGGCCACCTTGAAGAAGGCCTGGTTGATATGGCCCTGGCGGCGGCAGTCTTCGATCAGGTCGATGGCCTCCTGCTGGCTTATCTTGCGCACATTATATTTCTGGCCGTGATCCAGCCAGAAATCCGCAAGATCCTTGCCCACCGCCAGACAGCAGTTGACCGGCCCCACCGGATTCTTGGCGGACTTCTTACAGGGGCAGTCCATGACCGCAATGTGGTCGGCCTCCTTGAAGAGGAACTTGTAGGCATATTTCTTGGGGACGACCCGTTTGTTCTCGGGTCCGATCACACTCAGGTCTTCATCGATGGTGAAGATTTTTTTGGTGTCCTCAAAGTTCATGACCTTGCCGTGGTAGCGGTTGAAGGCTGCTTCGCCCACATATTTGAGGGGTTTGAACCAGGTGAGGTGCCTGACAAATTTTAAAAGGATGGTGACGGTTTTGACATAGGGATAGTACCAGTTGAAATAGATGTAGTTATGGATGCCCCGGTCAATGCGCCAGCCATGTTTCTTGAACAACCGGTAGGTTGAACTTTTCATATCTGCCTCCGCATAAAAAAAGCGGCATGCCGGATGGCATGCCGCTTTTCGGTCCTTGGAAAACTATTTTTCCTTGTCGATGATCAGTTTGGCCATGCGGTCGGAATGGGCCATGATGAAGTAGTGCGGACCGCAGCAGGGCGCGATCGGGAAGATGGAGGCGTCGCAGACATACAGGCCGGGATAATTGAAGACCTGGCAGCTGTGATCGATAACACCGTCTTTCTCGGTCTCGGCCATGGCGCAACCGCCGGTGGGGTGGACCGAACCCACGCCCTTCCAGGCGCCGGTACGCTCGATCTTGGCGATCTTTTTCCTGCGCTGGGCCTCGCTGAGCGGTTTGGCCTGGGCATCCACCTCCATGGCAACCCGTTTCTGGGCGATATTGGCCCGGCGGTGACAGTCCTGCGAAGGATAGTAGATATCCACCACATCACCGGCCGGCCAGATGCGGCCGATGGGATCTTCGCGCGACAGGGCCAGAAACGGCATGATCTGGCGTGTAACCTTGTTGAGGGGCCAGGGCATCATGTCATCGAGCACCGATGTGGCGCAGGCGAACTGGTGAAAATCAAACTCATGCTCATCGGAGGCGATTTCATGGTAGCGGAATAGGCAGGTGTTATAGTTATGGAGCTGTTTGGCGTTGGGCGCAAACTTGAGTCCGATGCGGTCGCCGTTGAAGCCCCACTTGTAGCCGAGCTTGTCGCTGATCTTGGGCAGGCCGTCAACCGAGTTGGCCTTGGATGCGAACATCAGCTTGGCGGTGTTCAGGGCGCCGGCGCCCACGATGACCTTGCCGGCCTCGACTGAGGTGCGCTCACCGGTCTCATTGTTGGTATAGTCCACGATGTAGCCGGTCTTGGTCTTGCGGATGCCGCTGACCTCGGCCAGGGTACGCACTTCGCCGCCATGCTTGAGCACCAGCTGCAGATAGGTGATGTCCATGCTGTTCTTGGACCCGCGGTTGTCCCCGGTCAGCTCGCGGCAGCTGTAGTTGTTGTTCTGCTGCTTGCAGCAGAAGGCGTTGACGCGTTCCTGATCCTTGTCCGGGCCGTCACCGTACCAGATGCTGACATTCTGGGGATGGGACGTGATGTTGGGGATGTTCTTGCAGCCCTCATCGATGGCATCCATGTACCAGGTCCTGGCCTGGGTGACCTCGGGCTGGACCACCTTGGCCACATTGTCAAAATGTTTGGCCATGACCTTCATGGTGATCTCTTTGGGGTAGTGGTCATAGATGTCCTTGGGCGGTTTATCCAGGAAGCCGCCGATGGCCAGGGACGCTCCGCCGACACCGTTGGGGATCAGGATGATATAGCCATTGACAATGTAGGCCTCGAAGAGTCCGGCCTTTTTGTTGAGGTGGATATATTTCTTGATATGCGGTGAGCTCCAGCCGATGCCGCGGAAATGTTTGGCCAGGTCGATCAGGGTTTCGGGAAAGGGCTGTTTGCCCTGGGAAGCACCCCACCAGATTCCGCGTTCCAGGACGCAGACCTTGGCGCCGGCCTCGGCCAGCTGGCCAGCCGCTGGCGCGGCGCCGCAGCCGCTTCCGATTACGACAACATCAAATTTGTCCATGATCAGGTCTCCTTTATGCGGATTCTTTGCTCAGCAGATAGCGGAAAGGCACGCCCCAGAGGTCGGCGGCGATGAAGGCGGCATAGCCGACAATCAGGGCCCAGGATGACTTGAACTCCAGTTCGCCGTTCCTGAAGAGGCGTGCGACCACGAAAATGAACCAGGCGGTCTTGTAGACGAACTGCAGCAGCAGGATCGGTGACCATTTTTTCATATCCTTGAGACCCAGCATGGACAGCAGGCCAAAGCCGAAATAACAGGCGCCGCCGATACCGAAATGGATGTCTTCCTGTTTGTTCCAGCCGAAGAGCTTTTCAGCCCAGCGTGGGCGTACCATCTCCAGAAATCCCAGCGAAGTTGCCGCTGTCGCCGTGAACTGGTAGGCAAATTTCATACCCCTCATACGGAAATCACTTGTATCCTCGAATTTCATATCTCCCTCCTGAAAATTAATTATTGATTACAGAGCAATATGTTTGCCAAAAACGGAACTTGGCGTAATTAATCGAATTTTAAAATATATAAGATAGATATGTTTCAATATGTCATACCTGGCTGTCCCGCGATGGGTCGGGTGTGTCAATCTGAGACGTCGCCGGATGAGACAGTCAGGGTATGCCTGATATTATATTTTTTCATCTTGCGATAGAGGGTTGAACGGCCGATGCCGAGGCTGCGCGCCGCCTCGGCGATGTTGCCGCGACAACTCTGCAGGGACTTGATGATGGCGTCGCGTTCCATTTCTTCCCAGGTGCGGGATTCCGCTACTGTTTCGGTTGCAACCGGCTGCGGTTCGGTGCTGGTTGAAAAACCTTCTGCACTCGGGAAATCTCCCGGCATCAGCATGGCTCCGGGGGCAAGGTTGACGGCCCGTTCAATCCAGTTCCTGAGTTCACGCACATTGCCTTGCCATTGCCGGCTTCTCAGGTAAGCGAGCGCATCCGGATGGATGCCGTTGATGTTTTTGCCGATCTCGGCACTGAGCTGGCGGATGAAGAGGCTGATGAGCAGCTCGATATCACCGTTGCGCTCACGCAGCGGCGGGATATGGATTTCCAGGACATTCAGGCGGTAGTAGAGGTCGGAGCGGAAACTGCCCTGTTCCACGAGGTTGTTCAGGTTTTTATTGGTGGCGGCAATGATGCGGGTGTCCAGGTAGCAGTATTTGGTGCCGCCCAGGCGCAGGAATTTTTTTTCCTCCAGGACGCGCAGCAGTTTGGCCTGCATGTGCAGGGACATGCCGTCAACTTCGTCCAGGAAGAGGGTGCCGCCTTCGGCCAGTTCCAGCTTGCCGGGTTTGCCGGATTTTGAGGCCCCGGTGAAGGTTCCGGGTTCATAGCCGAAGAGTTCGCTCTCGATCAGATCATGCGGAATGGCGGCGCAGTTGATGGCAAAAAAGGGTCCGTTGCTGCGGCTGCCGGCGTTGTGGATCGACTGGGCCATGATTTCCTTGCCGGTGCCGGATTCGCCGCGAATCAGGACCGTGGACGGACTGTCGGCGATCTGCCGGGCAATGGCGATTACATGTTTGATCTGAGGGCTGTTGCCCTTGATGTTGTCAAAGGTGTACTGGGCCTGGCAACCGGCCATTTTACGGGCCATGCGGTTGATGCTTTCCATCTCCTGCAGGCGGATGATGCTGCCGATGTTCTGGCCTTCGGCGGTAGTGATGGCCTGGACGCTGGTAAGGCAGCGCGGGCTGTGCAGTGATTCCAGGATGACAATCTCCTGGTCCTTGAGTTCAACCCTCTTGGCGACGGCATCCAGAATGGCCTCGTTATGGATGATGGCGGACAGCTGGCGTTCGCTGGCCGCCGCCCGGCTGATGCCGAACATCTTTTCGGCCTGGGGGTTGATGGCCGAGATGATGCCGTTGTTGTCAACCAGGATGATTCCTGATGAAATGGAATTCATGGTGGCCTTGAGGAAGCTGCCGGTATGGATAGAAAGCGCCTTGTCCTGCCGATGGCCGCTTTTGAGCTGGCTTTCGATCATGCCGGCCGCTGTGGCCACCATGCCGATGATGTGGGGCATCTTCTCATTCATGTCGGCCGGGCCGGTGATGGTGATGCAGCCGGCGATCCGGCCGTCGGGGCGGTGAATGGGGGCCGCGGCGCAGGAGGCGATATGGTTGGCCTCGCAGTACTGCTCACCGGCAAACATTTGGAACGGGCGGTCATGGCGCAGGGCGATAACCACCGAGCTGGTTCCGGCATATTTTTCACTCAGGCTGCTGCCGACCACGGCTTTTTTGGCCTGGCAGTAGTCCCGGCTCAGGGCTTCGCCCACCATATCGAGGATGAATCCGTCGGCATCCGTGAGGAAGGTGACCGCATCGAAGGATTTGATCATGGAAAAGAGACTCTGCATGAAGGGCCGCGCCGCGTTGATCAGGGCGGCCGAACTGGTCAGCCGGCGGGCGGTCTCGTTGTCGGAAATGGGGGCTGAAATTTCTTGGCTGTAAGGATCGATGCCAAGGCTGCGGCAGCTCTGCCAGGATTCAACAACTTCAGGCCTGACCAGATCTTGCGGAACTTTACCGGACTGGATAAATTTCTGCCAGGCTGATCTCAAGGTCTCCAGATCAGTGGTATACTCTCTCTCATGCATACGCGCTTCACCCCTCCCCCTGTTGTGACAGCTAGTAGCAAACATTGAAACGTGCTGTCAGCAATAAAAATATAAACAAAGTAAATACAAAATGTTGAGCGAAACTCGAATGTCAGTTTGCCTGCTTGTCACGGATGCCGGCAATTTTCTTGACGCCGTCGATGGCATTGAGCCGTTGGAGCTGTTCGGCAGCCCAGTCCCGATAGACCGGCCGCGGCGACTGCAGGGCAAATTCCAGGTAGATGCGGGCATCGCGGTAATTCTGTGTTTTTTCGCAATCCGGCAGTTTCAGCTGTTCGTTCACATCCAGCAGGAATTGACCGGTATGGGCTGCCCGCACATCCGCCTCGAACAGTTCGGTGAAATTGTCGCGGGTGGCGGCGGAATATTCTTTGTAATATTCGTAAGCCCGGGTCCATTTGGATTTTGGGGAGCCTTCGATCCACATGGGCAGCCGGCACAGAAACATGGCGTAGGAATAGGTTGTCAGGTGGCCGAGGTAGGCCGGATCCAGCTGGTAGCCGGACTTGACATCATGCTTGGTTTTGGGCAGGGCCCCTTCGTAGACGGCATTCATTATCCCGGCAGACTTGACAAATTTATCCATGCAGACCGTGCGCCAGCAGTAGGCCTCGACCCGCTCGGGAGCAATCTGCTGGGCCTTTGATGCGGCATCTATGCCTTTCTGTCCCCAGTCCCGGCAGATGTCCTTCCAATTGTTCTGCGGCAGCTGGTTCTGCAGGATGTAGGCGCTTTCGGCATATTCGCCGGCCGAACGGGCATAACGCCACAGCAGTTCATAGTCTTGGGGGTCCTGTTCAAGATAATTTTCGCAAAGCTCGGCCGATTGGTGCATGAGGTCCATGCCTTCAGCGGTGTGTGCGATCTGGTGGGCCCGCTGGAAGAGATTGTCGATCAGGGTGTACCTGTCGTCCTGTTTTTCCGTTGCCAAGGCCGACAACGGCATGCAAATGACCCCCAGGGCCAGGAAAAATCTTATTGCGCGCTTCTCCATGAGTGACTCCTTGCCGTGCGTGTAGCTGGCAGTCAATATGTCTATCGCACTGGGGTTTAAATGTCAAAAAAATGTAAAGCAGGGATTTTGTGATAAAATACTGCTGTATTTATAGCATAGTGGGTTTGTGAAGTTGAAAAAGAAGCTGTTAAATTTATTTCATCAAGCGTTATAAAGAAGACCGCCGAACGTCTCAGGCGGTCTTCTTTACCTCACACAGGGTGTTCCACTTGTCTTTATTGGAAACCTCATTGATGAGGACGGCAATCTGGGTGGCATCATTTTCGGTGCGCAGGATGTCGCCCCAGGCGGTCAGACGGTGGTCATCAAAAATGATCTCCACCGGACGGCCGATCAGTTCTTCGGCGATGGCGGGATTGATACCGAAATCGTCAGCCAGTTTGAGGTTGAAGCCCCCGACGCTGACATTTATGGTCTCAGCCTTGCCCTTGAATGTTTTTTTGAGGGTGCTGATCTTGATATAGGCCTGCAACGTTGCATCGCTGCGTTCGTGTCTTCTTCTTTCCTGGATCATCGCTATTTTTCTCCTGCTTGCACTTAATGTTGTATCGAATAACAATAAAACCGATCTTTAAACGGCTTGGCTGGATAATTAGGACAGCTTAAATCAGTTTGTCAATAAATTGATACAATCTTTTGTTGTAAGGGATGCCTTTTTTATGCTTTTGATACCCCAGGCAGGGGCAACGACCCTGTAAAATCTAAAACAGGGATGGAAGATGTTTTTAAGATTGTTTCGCAAAATATTGCCGGCTGTGGCGTTAGCCTGTGTGATTCCCGGGATGGCGGCAGCGGATTTGTCACACAAGGAAGCCTTTGACGGACGGTACCGGGACCTGGCGGTGCAGATCGATGCCAATGATTATGGTCTGCCCCTGTACATCGAGTCCGAAGAGACCCAGGAAAAGGTTGACGGCGATGTCTACGGCATTATTGACCAGCCCTATGCCGCAATCCGCAAGATTGCCGAATCGCCGGGTGCCTGGTGTGATATCATCCTGCTGCATCTGAATGTCAAAAGTGCTGTGCATCATGAGCAGGACAACCGGCAGATCATAACCGTTTTTACCGATTCCAAAAAATATAAACGGCCCGAAGAGGCCTTCCAGGTTGACTATCGATATGATCTCGTTGAGAGCGCCGCAGATTATTGCCTGGTGACACTGAAGGCCCCCGAGGCCCCGATGAACACCCAGAACCATTGCATTGAGTTTGAAGCCCTGGAACTTGATGACAAACGGACCTTTGTGCATCTGAGCTATTCCTACGAATATGGATCTCTGGCGCGGGCGGTGATCACGGGATATATGAACACCAAGGGCCGCACCAAGGTCGGATTTTCACAGGATGGCAGAGGCAAGCAGGTCAAGGGCATCCGAGGAGCCATTGAGCGCAATGCCGTGCGTTATTATCTGGCGATCAAGGCGCATACGGATACCCTGGGGGCTCCGGTGGAAAAACATTTTGCCAGAAGTGCCGGCATGTGGTTTGACCTGGCGGAGAAATATCCGCGCCAGCTGCACGAAATGGACCGGGAAGATTATCTGGCCAACAAGGAAAAAGAGAGCTGTAATCAGGTCGAACTGCAGATTAGTTATGACAGGCGGGAGACTGCGAAAAAGCTTGCCGTCGATGAAGCCAACCGTCCGGCCGTGAATTAGGCCGCAGCAATCTTTTTGAAGTCGCGGATCTCCCATCCGTTTCTGCGGGCTTCCCGGCGGAGTTTGAAATCAGGGTTGGTGGCCACCGGGTGGCCTATGATCTGCATTACCTCAAGGTCAAAATGTGAATCGGTATAAAAGAAGCTGGCGGACAGGTCGATGTTGTTGGCCGCGGCCCACTGGATGGCATAATCCCGTTTGCCCTGTCCGTAACACAGCGGTTTGATCACCTTCCCGGTGTAGCTGCCGTCAGCGGTTTCCAGGCGGGAGCAGATGGTATGCGGGATTCCCAGGTTGGCGGCCAGCGGTTTGACAAAAAATTCCGGCGAATTTGAAAGCACGGCCAGGATATGGCCTTCCCGGCGATGCATTTCAATCAGGTCGACGGCTTCCTGATAGAGAGACTTCCTGACTTCGGCTGCGAACCAGCTTTGGCCGTATTCCAGCATATCGTCGACCCTGGCGCCAGCGATCTTGGCAATGTTGTCTTCGTACCAGTCAGTGACATCCAGCAGGGCCATGCGGTAGAGGGCGATCCGGAACAGACCTTTGAGCATTTCAGTTTTGGACATGATTCCAAGTCTGCGATTGAAACGGGCCGATGAATAACCGGCGTTTTCCCAGATCAGGGTGTGATCCATATCAAAGAAGGCCGCAGCGTTTTTCATAAGTTTGGGTTCTAGCACAAGCTGGTGGCAAGTCAAGGATTTATGGTATGTTTTGGGGTTTGACATTTCGCCCGGCGTATGATTGGAGAGCACAACATATTGATGAGATGGGGGAGGGATTGAAATGGTAATTGTGGACAGTCTCTCAAAGAGCTACGGAACAAGGTCGGCAGTCAAGGATATATCCTTTGAGGTCCGGCCGGGCGAGGTGCTTGGTCTGCTGGGTCCCAACGGGGCCGGCAAAACCACCACCATGAAGATCATCACGTCCTATATGCCGCCTACAGCCGGAAAAGTGAGCGTTATGGGGCACGATACCGTCCGGGATTCCATGGCGGCCCGTAAGTGCATCGGCTATCTGCCGGAAAACAATCCCCTGTATTCGGAGATGAGAGTGGGGTCGTTTCTGGCATTTGTGGCGCGCGCCAAGGGTATTGCGCGTTCGCAGGTTGCCGGCCGGGTTGAAAATGTTATCAAGGAATGCGGCCTGGAGGAAGTCAGGGAAAGGTTGATCGGCAAACTTTCCAAGGGTTTCCGGCAGCGCGTCGGCCTTGCGCAGGCGCTGATCAACGATCCGCCGCTGCTGATCCTGGATGAGCCCACCATGGGGCTCGATCCGCGTCAGATATATGATATCCGCCAGCTGATCAAGGATCTGGCAGGATCGAGGACCATCATCCTGTCCTCCCATATCCTGCCCGAGGTCAATCAGCTGTGTGACCGGGTTGCCATCATTGACCGGGGGCGGATTGTGGCCGTGGATTCCACGGAAAACCTTAAGGCCAGGCTGGCTGACAAGACCTGTATTGAGGTGAAGGTGGGCGCCGGCCAGGAGGATGCCGCGCGGATTGTCAATGAACTGGAAGGCGTGCTGGCGGTTGCGACAGCCAATTCTTGCGTCCTTAATATCGAGACCGTCAAGGATCGTGACCTGCGGCCGGAGATATCCCGGTGCATCGTGGAAAAGGGATTGCCGCTGCTGGAGATCCGCCGCCGGGAAATGAGTCTGGAAGAGGTCTTCATGCAGCTGGTAACCGAAGAGGAGGGGGAGGCCTGAGATGCGCAGTGTATACCTGAAAGAGATGGTCATCTATTTTACCTCACCGATATTCTATGTGGTCGCCTTTATCTTCAGTCTGCTGACCGGGATCTTCTTTTATAACAATATGGTCTATGTCAGCATGCTGGCGACCCAGATAGCCCAGATGCAGAATCAGACCGGGATATCGCTGTCTGACATCCTGTTGCGGCCGTTTTTTCTGGATGTCAGCATGCTGGTGATCTTTATTGTGCCGCTGGTTTCCATGCGGCTGTATGCCGAGGAAAAGGCCCATGGCACCATGGAGCTGCTGTTCACCTATCCGCTTTCCGACCTGCAGGTGCTGGCGGGTAAATATCTGGCCGGCTACACGGTGCTGGCCTTGATCACCCTGCTGTCAATCGGACTGCTGGGCCTGGCGAGCAGCTTTGCAACTCTGGACTGGGGTGTGGTGCTGACCTCTTATGTCGGTTTGCTGCTGATGGCAGGAGCCTTTCTGGCTCTGGGGATTTTTGCCTCAAGTTTGAGCCGCAACCAGATTGTGGCCGCGGCCCTGACGCTGGGACTGGTGCTGGTGTTCTGGTCGCTAGGCTGGGTGGCGGATACGCTGCCGGAGGGGCTTGTGGCCGCGGTGCTTGAAAATCTTTCGGTGGTGGGGCATCTGCCGTCTTTCCTGAAAGGGGTGTTCAGTCTGAAAGATCTGGTATTTTATCCCTGCTTCATCCTGTTTTTTCTTTTTCTGACCCTGCGGGTTCTTGAATCACACAGCTGGAGGGGGCATTCAGCATGAAGCGTCAATGGCAGTATTCCGGGAACAGCCTCTTGGCGGCCATTATATTTGCAGGACTGATGATCCTCGTTTACGCTACGGTCGTAAACCATGATCGGATCTGGGACATGACAGCCGTGGGGGCCAATACCCTTGATGCGCGCAGTGCGGGAGTTGCGGCCGGAATCACTCAGGATGTGGAGATTCTGGTATTTGACAATCCTGCAGCAGAGAAGGCGGCAGCCGGTGATCTGCTGAAACGTTACCACCTGGCAAATGAGAGAATATCCTGGCGCTTTATCGATCCGGATCTGAATCCGGGGCGGGCCGGTGCCTATGGGATCGACCGTTACGGCCAGGCCGTCATAATTGCCGGGAACCGCCGCCAGAAGATTGAGACCGTGGATGAACAGAATATCACAGTGGGTTTACTGCAGGTGACCCGCGCTGAACGTAAACTGACCTGTTTTCTGGCCGGACATGGCGAACTGGATCCGCTGGTTCAGGGCCATGGTGGCCTGAGCCTGCTGAAGGACGCCCTCGAGACCCTGGACTATGAGGTCCGGACCGTCAGTTTGGGACGTGAAACGATCCCGCCTGAGACTGATCTGCTGATTGTTGCGGGATGCCGTAAGGACCTTCTGCCGGAAGAGAGCGCCCAACTCAGGGGTTTTCGTGAGAAAGGCGGTGATTTTCTGGTGGGTATTGACGGGAGCGCTCCCTTAGGCATTGCTGAGATGCTGGCCGCTTACGGCGTGCGCTCAAGGGATGATCTGGTGATCGATGCCTTCAGCCGGGTGCTGGGGGGCGACTATACCACCCCGGTGGTGAGTCTCTACGGCGACATTCGGGCCCTGGACGGGTTTACCTATGCCAGTTTCTTTCCGACCACCTGTTCGCTGGCAATCGATACCGCCGCGGCCCGCTGGATTGCACGCACCTCCGAGCAGAGCTGGGCCGAAACCGATCTGGAGGCCTGGAACACTGACGGTCGGGCCGAGCTGGAAGATGCTGACGTGCCCGGTCCGGTTGACATCGGGGCCTATGCCGAGGTGGCCTGCGGCGATGTTCACAGTCGGCTGGTGGTCTTTGGTGACAGTGATTTTATGTCGGATGTCTATTTCAATGTCTCCGGCAACAGCGAGCTGCTGCTGAACTGCATCAATATGCTCCTGGAGGAACAGGATCTGATTGTTGTAGGACAGAAGGATCATCCGGATAAACCCTTTGTACTGACTCCGGGCCAGGCCCGCCTGGTTTTCTGGCTGCCGGTAGCAACTGTTCCGCTGTTGATCCTGATC
>CAYWBU010000057.1:0-1545 GCA_964456565.1 uncultured Bacteriovoracaceae bacterium
ATCTATGACGAACTGGATCATTCCGACAGGATCACCCCCATCCTGGTGACCCATGAGGAGGGCGCCTCCTTTGCGGCCGACGGCCTGGCGCGGTCATCCGACAAGGTGGCGGTCTGCCTGGTGGTGCCGGGCGCGGGCGTCTCCAATGCCTTCAGCGGCATCTGCGAGGCCTATCTGGACGGGGTGCCCATGATCGTGATCGCCGGCAGCCAGCGGCTGGATACCGGCATGTCCTACCAGCTGCATCAGGTGGATCAGCAGGAACTGGTGAAAGGGGCGGTCAAGAAGGGCTATCATATCAAATCCCACCGGGAGATCGTGCCGGCCATCTTTGAGGCCTACGATGTCGCGGTCTCCGGCTGCCCGGGACCGGTCTTCATCGAGATCCCGGTGGAGATCCAGATGATGCTGGGCGAGATCGACGAACTGCCGGCCTATACGGTCAAACAGCCCGAACCCACCTTTGACCGGGCCGCAATTGAAGCGGCGATCGGGATGATCAGGAAGTCCGGGAAGCCCGGCATTTTTGCCGGCTGGGGCTGCCGCAACTGCCCGGAGCTGCTGCAAAAGCTGGCCGACAAGCTGCAGGCCCCCGTGGCCCTGACCATGCAGGGCTACGGCGTGTTTCCGGGCACCCATCCGCTGCATGCGGGCATGGGCTTCGGGGCCTCGGCCGTGCCGGCGGCGCGCAACGCCTTTGCCGACTGCGACTGCATGATCGCCATCGGCACCCGTTTTGCCGAGGTGGCCACCGGCAGCTACGGCGTGGATGTGCCGGCAAACCTGATCCACATCGATATCGATCCCGAGGTCTTCAATAAGAACTACAAGGCCGCACTGAGTATTACCGGCGATGCCGGGGCGGTGCTGGAGGCCCTGGTGAGCGCCATGGAGCTGGCGGGTTATAAGCGTCCCGAGGACGGCGCGCTCAAGGACCGCATCAAAAAAGACAAGCAGGCCTATGCCCGCAAGTGGGGCGGGCGCTTCAAGGGCGTCAACCCGTCCGTGTTCCTCAGGGCCCTGAGTGAGGTGAGTGATGCGGATGACTATGTGTTGTCCGATGTGGGCAACCACACCTTCCTGATGGCCGAACATTTCACGGTCAAAAAGGCCGGCCATTTTATCGCGCCCTGCGACTTCAACTGCATGGGCTATGCCGCGCCGGCGGCCCTGGGCATCAAGACCGCCAACCCCGACCGCCAGGTGACGGCCGTGATCGGCGACGGCTGTTTCCTGATGACCTGCATGGAGATCCTGACCGCGGTCCGGCTGCAGGCCGGGATCATCTACTGTGTCTTCCGCGACGGCGAGCTGGCCCAGATTTCGCAGACTCAGAAACTGCCCTACAACCGCAAGACCTGCACCGTGCTGCCGGACTACAAGCCCGAAGGCATCGCCCTGGCCACCGGGGCCGAATTTATAAGGATCAATGATGATGCCGGGATCGTCTCCGGGCTCAAAAAGGCCCGCAAACTGGCGGCCAGGGGCCGGCCGGTGATCGTGGATGTGAATGTCTCCTATGCCAGGAAGACGGCCTACACCAAG
>CAYWBU010000057.1:1555-12507 GCA_964456565.1 uncultured Bacteriovoracaceae bacterium
CGTGATCAAGACCAATCTCAACCGTTTTCCCATGGAGGAGCGTATCCGGCTGGTGAGTCGGGTCATCCGGCGGCGGATCTGGTTTGACTGAAATGGAAGGGGGGGCTCTTTAGCCCCCTTTTTTTATTTATAGTCTGAAAAATCGACGCCGCGTTCTTGGCCGCGCCGCTCAAACCACTCATCCTCATTTTTGGCCGGCATATCGATCTCATCCTTGCGCACCAGCTTGACGGCCTCGGCCGGACAGGTGCTGACGCACAGTCCGCAGCCGATACAGCGCTCGCGGATCACCGCATAGGTGCCGCCTGCTTCCCTGATGGCGCCCACCTGGCAGCGTTCCTCGGCGCAGATGCCGCAAGCGCTGCAGCTGTTCTCGTCGATCACGGCATAGTAATGCGAATTGACCGCCTGGGCCGCGGGCACGCCCAGCTCGTTGATGGAACGCAGGACCCCGCAGCAGCAGCCGCAGCAGTTGCAGATGAAATAGTGACCGTCCCGCACATTGCCGGTCATGTGCACCAGGGCCTCCTCCTCACATTTTTTCATCAGCTCCAGGGCCTCTTCTTTTGAGATGGCCTGGCCGAAGGGCGCGCGGTCAAAGACCCCGGGCAGGGGGGCCACCGCCAGGCAGACATGCGTGGATTTGGTGCAGGGGTTGTCGATCAGGCTCTGCTCCTTCTTGCAGATGCATTCGTTAACCAGAAAGGACTGGTTGTTTTCGATCAGGGCCGAAAGCCGTTCAAAGGGCAGGGTCTCCTGATCTGACTCGATCTCCTCCTCGATGGGGATGGTCTGCATCAGCTGCGGGGTGGTGCCGAAGAAGCTGCGGGCAAACACCTCGGCATACTCCTCGTTCAGCTCGGCAAATTCGCGGTCCATGCGGGGCAGCTGAAATTCGTAGATGCCGAAGACCCACGGCAGCATCCTGAAGAAACGCTCCTTACCCAGGCGGATGCCCATGAGCTGGCCGGCGTTGCGCATCTCCACCAGTTTGCTCTCAAGACCTTCCGGTTCGCGGCCGGTGCGCTGGGCGATCTGGGCGGCGCTTTCATAGCTCAGGCGCAGGTCGCAGAAAAGCTCGGCCTGCTCGGGGGTGAAGATCTTGCGCAGCAGTTTGAGCTCCACGCCGCTCTCAGTGGCGGGAAAACCGTTGGGCAGGGTATCCAGGACTTTTGCCAACCTCAAATAAATATCAGTATGCATCATAATTACCTCTTTGATTTGATGACACAGTGATACCCTATCCGGGAACATGTTTTCAATTTTAAATCCTGGACAGTCTTTTAAAATATATTCTTTACAGCGCGGGCCTGCGGGTTTATATGCCTGTGCACCCGCCGCCGGCGGTACAAAAAAACCACTGGAGAAAACTTTGCGTAAAGGAAATCTCAGAAACATTGCAATTATCGCCCATGTTGACCACGGCAAGACCACCCTGGTGGACGGTATGCTCAGACAGAGCGGAACCTTCAGCGACCACCAGAAGGTGGCCGAGCGCGTCATGGATTCCATGGACCTTGAAAGGGAGCGCGGCATCACCATCGCCGCCAAGAATACGGCCATCTGGTATGGCGACACCAAGATCAATATCGTGGATACCCCGGGCCATGCCGATTTCGGCGGCGAGGTGGAGCGCAGCCTCAACCTGGTGGACGGCGCCATCCTGCTGGTGGATTCCAGCGAAGGCCCCCTGCCGCAGACCCGCTTCGTGGTGCGCAAGGCCCTGGCCAAAAACCTGCCCATCATCCTGGTGATCAACAAGATCGACCGCCCGGACCAGCGTATCGAAGAGGTGGTCAACGAGGTCTATGACCTCTTCATCGACCTGGATGCCAGTGAGGAGCAGATCGAGTTTCCGGTCCTGTACACCAATGCCAAGGAGGGCGTGGCCCATCTGGACCCTGCGGATGACAGCGCCGATCTGAAACCCCTGTTCGATACCATTGTGAAGACCATTCCCGGGCCCGAGGCCGATGATGAAAGGCTGCCCCAGTTCCTGGTGACCAGCCTGGACTATGATTCCTATGTGGGGCAGATCGCCATCGGCCGTCTGGCCAACGGCCGGCTGGCCATGAACCGCAACTATGCCCTGATCGGCGAAGAGGGTATCCGGCGTGGCATCAGATTTTCGGCGCTCTACAGTTTCAACGGTCTCAAGAAAGAGGCGGTGGAGGAGGTGGAGGCCGGTGACATCATCGCCCTGGCCGGCATCGACGGGGTCAACATCGGCGATACCATCTCCGATGAGGAGCAGGCCCAGGCCCTGCCGCGGATCGCGGTGGACGAGCCCACGGTCTCCATGATCTTCTATGTCAATAACGGTCCCTTTGCCGGACAGGAGGGCAAGTTCCTGACCTCCCGGCACCTGAAGTCGCGGCTGGAAAAGGAGATGCTCTGGAATGTCTCGCTCAAGGTCAAACCCCTGGAGCGCGCAGATGCCTTTGAGGTCTGCGGCCGCGGCGAACTGCAGATGGCGATCCTGATCGAGACCATGCGGCGCGAGGGCTATGAATTTATGGTGTCCAAGCCGCGCGTCATCACCCGCGAGGAGGACGGACAAACCCTGGAGCCGGTGGAACGCGTCTATATCGATACCCCCGAGGAGTTTGTGGGCGTGCTGACCGAAAAGCTTTCGATCCGCAAGGGCCGCATGGACAACCTGCTCAATAACGGCGGCGGCCGCGTGAACCTGGAATTCATCATCCCGTCGCGCGGGCTGATCGGTTTCCGCAGCCAGTTTCTGACCGATACCAAGGGTACCGGGGTCATGAATACCCTCTTCGAGGGCTACGAACCCTGGTGCGGGCCCATTCCGCAGCGCCAGAGCGGGGCCCTGGTGGCCGACCGTCCCGGCAAGGTCACGGCCTATGCCAATATCGCCATGCTGGACCGCGGGGAGCTGTTTGTGCGCATTACCACTCCGGTCTATGGCGGGATGGTGATCGGCGAGCGCAACCGCAGCGGCGATCTGGATGTCAATATCACCAAGGAAAAACAGCTGACCAACATGCGCGCCGCCGGTTCCGATTCCACCGTGACCATCCGGCCGCCCCGGCTGTTGTCCCTGGACCAGGCCATCGAGTTTATCGCCGAGGACGAATTGGTGGAGGTGACGCCCGAAAATATCCGCATCCGCAAGATGGAGCTGGATGCCGGCAAACGCGCCACCTTGCGCAAGAAGGAGAAATTTGCGCAGGAATAGTCAATAACGGGATGCCGCGGATTTGGCGGCATCCCGCCGCAATATCCATTTTTATTAAACCCTTGCCTGAAACCTGAATTAACGTTAATTTTTGATGGCAGATAAAATCGAGAAGAGGTGGATGTGAGGATTGCCAGATCGACCCTGACAAGGGTCAGCTGCCCGGAAAAAAAGATCGCCGAACTGCTGGACGAGACCCAGTGGGCCGATGAGCTTTCCTGGTCGGAGCTGCGGGTCCTCAGCGAGTACATCCATCCCTACTGGGCCCGCAAGGGCGCCATGATCTTCAGTGAGGGCACGGTTGACCGTTCCATGGGAATCCTGGTCAAGGGTGAGATCAATATAACCAAGACCGACGGCATCCATGACCGGCAGAATGTGATCGCAACCCTCAAACCGCCGCAGACCTTCGGCGAGATGTCCCTGATTGACAGTGAGCCCCGTTCGGCCACGGCCGTGGCCGCCGGCAATGCCCTGATCCTGTTTGTCTCAAAGGACAGTTTTGAACGCCTTGCAAAGGAACAGCCGGCCCTGGCCTACAAGGTGGTCTGGAAGATCGCCCGGCTCATGAGCCAGCGGCTCCGAAAGACCTCGGGCCAGCTGGTGGAATATCTTGATCAGGGGCGCTAGCCCTCTGATCATTCAGTGTTTGGATCCCCGCCTTTTTCCGGTTCTGATAATAATTTGCACTCTTGTCTTTTATGGTCTACCAATGCTCTGGCGGGTTTGATATAATTTTGTCCCTGAGAGGAATTTAGCCGTGAAAGCCGTTGTCAGCAGTGTGATCGCCAGCATGAAAAAGGCCGTTGTCCCTGAACGCCTGACGGTTGACCGCGAAGGTTATCGTGAAGGGGTTTATCCCATTGTTTTCTTTTTTCTTTTCTGCACGGCGCTGCTGCTGGGCGGACATGCGGTCTGGCTGAGTCTGGTGTCCGGTGATTTTGTGCCTGCATTGACTCTGGCCATTGTTCTGGCCCTGGGTAGCCTGCTTTTCACTGTTTTTGCCCCGGGAACGCGTGTAGGCGGTATTCTGATCATGTTGTTTTTCTACGGCATGGGACTGCTGATGCTGGTTTTGAGCGGGCCCGCCGGCATCGGCCTGATCTGGCTGATGGGTTTTCCGCTGATGGCCTGCGTGCTGTTCGGCGGCCGGGCCGCACTCAAGGCGCTGCTGATCAATGTGTTTACGCTGGGAGCCATAAGCCTGCTGATTGTCCTGGGACGGCTGGCGTGGATGCTGCCGGCCGATTTCATTCTGCGGCAGTGGCTGATGCTGGTAATCGGTTTTGTGCTCGTTAATATCCAGGTGACCATGGCGGTTGCGGTTGTGGTGGCAAATTATGAACAGGCCCTGGCGCATGTGGATCATGATCATGATCTGCTGCGGAGATTGACCGAAAATACGACCGATGTGATCTGGACCATGGACCTGGATCTGAAACCCACCTATGTCAGCCCCTCCATCCGGCTGCTCACCGGCGAAACCGAGGCGGAATTTCTTGGCAGCGATGTTTCCGAAAAGATTTCCGCCGCCTCCATGGTCAAAATGCTCAAACTGCAGAAAGATGCCCTGGAACGCGAATATCATGGTCCGGCTGATCCGGCGCAGTCGACCGTGGTTCTGCTTGATTTTTTGCGTCAGGAAGGCGGCAGCGTGCCGGTGGAATGCAATTTCAGATTTATCCGTGATGAAAATCACCGTCCGGTGGGCTACCATGTGATCACGCGGGATATCACCGAGCGCCGCATGGCCGAGGATGAGCTGCGCCATTCGCGGGACCGGGTTGACTATATCAACCAGGAACTGCAGAAGACCATGCGCAAGGTCAACCAGGAAGCCCATGATGCGCGGATGTCCAATCTGGCCAAGAGTAAGTTTCTGGCCAATATGAGCCATGAAATCCGCACCCCTATGAACGGCATTATCGGGATGAGTGAGGTGTTGCGGAATACGGAGCTCACCGGCAGCCAGCTCAAATATCTGGATGTGATCCGCAGCAGCGCCGACAGTCTGCTGAACATTGTGAACGACATCCTGGACTTTTCCAAGATCGAGGCCGGCAAAATGGAAATGGAGAAGATCCCTGTGGATCTGGATGCCATTGCCGGCGAGGTGCAGTCCATCATGCGTTATCGGGCCGATGAAAAAGGGCTGGCCTTTTCATGCGTGGTGAACGATGACGTGCCGCCGCTGCTGCTGGGAGATCCGGGCCGCATAAGGCAGGTGCTGCTCAACCTGGTGGGGAATGCCATCAAGTTCACCGACAAGGGGGTTGTGGCATTTGAGATCAGCCTTGAATCCCAACAGGAGGATGTCGTGGTGGTGCGTTGTGAGGTGCGCGATACCGGAATCGGCATCACTGCCGCCAAACAGCGCGATATCTTCAAACCCTTTGCCCAGGAGGATGTCTCGGTTGCGCGTAAATTTGGCGGGACCGGACTGGGGCTGGCCATCTCCAAACAGCTGGT
Source organism: uncultured Bacteriovoracaceae bacterium (assembly GCA_964456565.1). Taxonomy (GTDB): domain Bacteria; phylum Desulfobacterota; class Desulfomonilia; order UBA1062; family UBA1062; genus CAYWBU01. The sequence goes on from CAYWBU010000057.1 coordinate 7,227, forward strand.
GGAACTGATGGGCGGGCAGGTCGGAGTGCGTAGTGAAGAACAGCGGGGATCCACCTTCTGGTTCAGCCTCCGGCTTGAAAAGGCCGCCGGTATGGTTGAGGTTGCCGGTGATGCGGCGGCCGCAACAGCCAGTGCCGGTGATATCAGCCATGATATCCGGATTCTGCTGGTGGAGGACAATGAGGTCAACCAGCTGGTGGCCGAGAGTATCCTTGGCTCTCTGGGCTACGGCGTGGATATTGTCGACAACGGTCGCGATGCCCTGGATCGTCTGCAACGCGAACATTATGATCTGGTCTTCATGGACATCCAGATGCCGGTGATGGACGGTTATGAAACAGTCCGGGCCGTGCGGGCGGCCGGGGATGCGATCGTGAATCCGCAAGTCAGGATTATTGCCATGACGGCCCATGCCATGGACCGCGATCGTGAAATGAGTTTTGAGGCCGGGATGGATGACTTTGTGCCCAAACCCATCCAGCCGCAGGACATTATTGAGGCCATGAAACGCCAGTTGCTGGCCTGATCAGATCAGCTGCAGTTTCAGCTCCGCCATGACCTCCTGGGCACTGATGGTGTACATGCAGGCCGGATCATCACAGGACCTTCGGTTACAGGGGGAACAATCCATGTCCTTGCGGATCACGCTGCCGTAGAAGGGACCCGTGCGGGAAGGGTTGGCAGGGCCGAAGAGGGCGATGACCTTTTTGCCGAGCGCCACAGCCAGGTGCATGGGGCCGGTGTCACAGCTGACAACCGCCCGGGAGGCGTTCAGGACTTCCTTGAGTTCCAGGACGGAGGTTCTGCCGCTAAGGTCGATGGTGTCATCGGGATTGATGGCGGTAATGGCCTGGGCCAGCTGCATGTCCTGCGGACCGCCGGTGAGCACGGATTTGAAGTTCCATTCGCGCCCGATCAGGCGCGCCAGGGCGGCAAAGCCCTCTGCGGTCCACAGGTTGGCCGGCTTGGTGGCCCCGATATTGAGGACAATGTAGGCCTCCGGCAGGTTATAGGGCAGCCTGCCGGTTACCGGGATCTGCCATTCGATATCAAAGTTCTGGACATCGAGAAAGGTTGCAAATTCACGATACTGCAGCAGCATGTGGCGTTGCGGATCGGCCGGCGGGATCCTTTCAAAGGGCAGGGCATAGGTCATTTCCTTGCAGCGGTTGGAGTCAAATCCGATCCGGCGCTCAGCCCTGGCACAGCTTGTCAGCAGACCCGATTTCCAGATGCGCTGCAGGTCGAGGACCGCGTCATAGCGGTGCCGCCGGATCTGGCGTACTACATCCGGCAGGCTGCCGGTCCAGTTATATTTATCGAAGAGGACCATGCAGTCGACATAGGGATGTTCCGCCAGCAGCGGGGCGCTCAGCGGTTCGCTGATCCAGTGGATGCGGGCACCGAGATGTCTTTTGAGATTGACGGCCAGGGGCAGGGTGTTGATCACATCACCCAGGGCACCCAGCTTAACAAAAAGAATATCCATCATCTCTTTGATATTTTATATTTTTTCTTTTAGCAAGTGCTTGACGGATTCCCTGTTATTTCCTAGATTTCAGATATTCTGGATTGGGAGGTTTATATGCCTGAGGCTAAGAAAAGCAGGTTTAGCGTGTATCTTGTGAGTGCTCTGGTTATTTTTCTTGCCGGGATTGTGGCCGGTTATGCCCTGTGGGGCAAGGCGGACAGTTCTCCCGATTATAAGAAGACCTTGAACGATGTGATCACCTATATTGCCACGATCGAGCATAAAAACCGTAAGCTGTCCGAACAGATCGGGACCCTGGAAGACCAGGTGGAACAGCTTGAAGCCGCCCAGTCTGCTCCGGCAGCATCAAGCGGGGATGGTCAGCTGGCGCAGCTGCAGGGCCAGCTGGGGGCGCTGCAGCAGGAAAATGCAGCCCTCAAGGCGAGCATGAGCCAGAATCAGGCCTTTGCCAGGGAAAATCAGGAACTCAAGGCCCGCAACCAGGCCCTGCAGGAAAAAATAGATTCACTCAGGGCTTCGCTGATGCCGGAGGCTGGAACAGAGGCTCCGCCGGCGGAAATGCCCGCGGAATAGGACCTTAGGAGACCTTCTGGTCTTCTTGGCGTTCGGCGATGAGTTCGATAAAGATGTCCACCAGATCGGGATCGAACTGGGTCCCTCTGCATTTGCGGATCTCGTCCAGGGCCTTTTCCGGCGGCAGGCCCTTGCGGTAGGGCCGGTCCGAGGTCATGGCGTCGTAGGCATCCGCCAGGGTGATGATCCTTGAGAGCAGCGGGATGCGCGGACCTTTGAGTCCGGCCGGATATCCGCTGCCGTCATATTTTTCATGATGATGACGAATTATCTCAGCCTCCTTCTGCATGGGCAGGATGGGCTGGATGATGTTGGCCCCGATATCCGGATGCTGCTTGATGACGGTATATTCCTCACTGTTGAGGCGGCCGGGTTTCAGCAGGACATGATCGGGGATGCCGACCTTGCCGATATCGTGCAGGGATGCGGAAATGCAGAGCACGTCGATTTCATCGTCCGCCAGGTTGATGGCCCTGCCGATCTGGCTGGACAGGTCGGTCACCCGGCTGGAATGCTGTGAGGTATAGGGATCCCGGGCATCAATGATCTTGGCCATGCTGTTCAGGGTGGACAGGATGTTTTCATAGAGGCCTTCGTACAGGGCCACATTTTCCATGCGTTCGGCGGTGCGCTGCAGCAGGTACATGATCTTGCCCTCGGCATCTTCAGTCAGGATGCTTTGGGACAGGATGTCGAGCGCCCCGAAAAGCTGGCCCTCGATCATCAGCGGCAGCATGCAGCGGTAATCCACATAGTCGAGGATGTCCTCGACCTCTTCGCGGACGATCTTGCCCTTGAGCAGGCTGCTGTCAAAGTCGAGCTGGGTTTCATTTTCGGGATCGATCAGTTTCCAGGTCTGGCGGTTGAGGGGGTAGAATTTAACCTCGGCGTCACTGACGATCTCGGTGGTCACATCTTCAATGGCCCTGACCAGATCGCGGATGCCCTTGAGGCTGGTGATCCGGGAGGAGATGTCCTGCAGGGAGGCCACTTCCTGGGTCTTGTCCTCCAGCTGGCCCACCAGGTTGTCGATCATGCGGTGCAGATGCAGCTCATCGGAGATGCGTTTGTTTTCCTCAAGGATGCTTTTTTCGCGGGTGATCTTGTTGAGGATCAGCTCGATCTGCTTGATCTTGAAGGGCTTGGATATGAAATCCGAGGCGCCGTACTTCATGGCGTCGATGGCGATCTCAATCGAGGCATATCCGGTTATGACAACCACGGGCAGGCTTATATCATGGGCCTTGACCTTCTTGATCAGTTCCAGCCCGGTCATGTTGGGCATCATTATATCGGTGAGGACGCACAGATACGGGCCGTCATCAAGTTTATCAAGGGCCGCCAGGCCGTCTTCGGCAGTAGTGGTCCGGTATCCCAGTTCTGTAATAAGTTCTGTAAGGGTTTCTCTGATGCCGGGATCGTCATCAACGATCAGGACTTTATCATGCTGCATTAAACAATCCTTTTCAGTAGCTTTCCTCTGTACTCCCCAAACTCCTCCTCGGTGATATGGCCTTCGGACCTTAATTTTCCGAGATGCTCTATGGCAGAGAAAACCTTGTTTAGATCATGGGATTCATATGCGTTCCTGCTGTGCTGACGGGGAATGTCCTGGAAGGTGAGTTCGGCCGGTTCCTGGACCCGGGCGCTCAGGGCCGCCACTTCATCCTTGAGCTGGCGGATTTCATCCAGGATGTCTTCCTGCTGTTCCAGCTTATTGATGACGAAACGGATCTCCTCCATGTTGAACGGTTTTTTGATATAGTAGAAAGCGCCCCGGTTGACGGCCTCGATGGCCGATTCCAGGGATACGTAGCCGGTGATGAGCACAAACGGGATCCGGTAGCCCATCAGATGGATTTCATCCAGGAGATCCAGTCCGGACATGCCGGGCAGCATCAGATCGGATATGATGACATCGAAGCCGGTTTGGGGCAGACCCTCAAGGAGCTGTTCGGCACTGTTGAATCTCCTGATGGTAAGGCCTTCTTCCTTGAGGATTTGTTCTATAAGATCCAGAACTTCGTCGTCATCATCAACAATGGCGGCATTTTTGACTCTCATCTATTGATCTATCGAATGGCCGGAGATTTTTCTTTAGCAGGACCGGCTCAGGATTTGTTGGATCTTCTGATTTTTGCCACGGCCCGGTTGTGTTCTTTGAGGGTCCGCGAAAAGATATGGCGGCCGTCTCCGGTGGCGACAAAATACAGGTAATTGGTGCGGGCCGGATAGAAGGCGGCGGCAATCGAGTCCTGATGCGGGCTGCAGATGGGGCCCGGGGGAAGACCGTTGTGCAGGTAGGTGTTGTAGGGACTCGGGTTTTTCAGGTCATGGGGTCTGATGGGGCCCGTGAAACCCTCAAGGCCGTAGACGGCCGTGGGATCCGACTGCAGGCGCATACGGCGTCTGAGACGGTTGTGGAAGACCGAGGCGATAATGGGCTTTTCCTCTTTGACCACGGCCTCTTTTTCAATCAGAGAAGCCAGGGTGACGATCTCCAGCCGGCTCATGGCGGCCGGCTCCCCGGCAGATTCTGCGGCGGCGGTATAGGCGCTGCTGAAACGGCCGAACATCTTGGCAATGATCTCGAAGGCGGTCATGTCTTCGGTGATGAAATAGGTGTCGGGATAGAGGAAGCCCTCCATGGTGGGGGCCTCAAGGCCGAAGAATTTAACGGTTGCCGGGTCCTTGGCTGCGGAGATGAAGGCGGGCCGCGAAACTATCCCGGTGGAGGACACGATGCCTGCCAGCTCGAAGATGTCCGAGCCTTCCGGAACGGTGAATCTGATCTGGTGGATTTTCCCCTTGAACAGGATATCGATGACCTCTGAAGGGGTGCGTTCGCCCTCGAAAAAATAGGTGCCGGCCTGCAACCTTTTGAGGCGGCCCTTGGTCGCGGTCAGCCCCAGGAACAGGATTCTGGATGAGATGATGCCCTCATCGGCAAGCGTGGTGGCCATCCGGAAAACTCCGCTGCCGGGCTCGATCCTGATCTTGACCGGAGCCGGAGGGGTCACCGGGGTCGTCTGGAAATGGTGGATGGGGAAGCCCGCCAGGGTGGCCATTAACAATAAGACGGCGACAAGCTTATTTGTTTTCATGTCCGAGGGAGTCCAGGTAGCCCTGCAGGATCAGGGCCGCCGCAATTTTGTCCACCACCTGCCGTCTTTTTTTGCCCTTCACGTTCATGCTGATCATCATGTCATGGGCCTC
>CAYWBU010000057.1:12517-14410 GCA_964456565.1 uncultured Bacteriovoracaceae bacterium
GTGAGCAGGTCGCAGTCGTCTGCCCCCAGGTCACAGAGCTCGGTCCAGCGTCCACACGCCCCGGACAGCAGGCCACAGTCGACAACAACCAGGTCACAGAGTTCATCCCAGAGTTCATCCGGCAGGTTCCGTTCGTGGCCGAGCTCTTGGGAAAAGGCAATGGCCCTGTCGCCGGTCTCGCCGATGGAACCGTCCATGTTGTAGGGCAGGCCCACAACCATCTTTTCAATACTGTATTCGCGGGCGATATCCTTGATGCGGGCAAGATGTGATCCGTCCTGGCTGACATTGACGACATCCAGGGGGTGAGCCATGGCGCCCCACGGATCGCTGATGGCAATGCCGATGCGCCGGCTGCCGTAATCGATACCCATTATTCTCATGACCGCCCGGCTACCAGCCTTTGCATGGAATCCAGCGCCTTGGGATCGCCCATGCAGATCAGGACGTCTCCCTGGGAGAGGCAGTAATCGGCCGGCGGATTAAAGGTCATGTTGCCGGCCGAATTTTTTATGGCCACCACAATCAGGCCCAGATCCTTGCGGATGGGGGCATCTTTGAGGGTCTTTTCTATCAGGCATGAACCGCTGCGGATCTTGAATCCTTCCATCTCGATATAGAAGTCGTCTCTTTTTTCGCCGGTGGCAAGTTCAACAAAATCGACGACCGTGGGCTTGAGGATGATGTTGGCCATGTGGCGGCCGCCCACGAGGTAGGGCGAAATAACCTTGTCGGCCCCGGCCCGTTTGAGGTTGCGGATGGAGTCTTCGGTTTCGGCGCGGGCCAAGATGAAGATGTCGGGATTGAGCTCGCGGGCGATCAGGGTGATATAGACGTTGGTCACGTCGGAAGAGGCCGTTGCTATGAGGCCTTTGGCCCGTTTGATGCCGGCCTTGACGAGGATTTCGTCTTCGGTGGCATCCCCAAGGATGTGGAGGATGTCGGTGCGGTCAAGGGCCAGCATGGTCTCCGGATTCATATCAATGACCACGAAATCTTTTCCGGCGGCCGCCAGGTCATGGCTTATGAGCGAACCGATGCGGCCGTTGCCGCAGATTATATAATGGTTATTCATTAAGGTTATCTTTTTGTCCAATTTTCTTCTCCCCATGATTTTCTGGACTTCACCTTCAACGACAAATTGGGCGACCGCGGCCAGCCCGTAGGCGCTGCTGCCCACACCCATGAAGATTATCGCCATGTCAAACATCTTGCCTACATCGGAGAGCGGCTGGATTTCGCGATATCCGATTGTGGTGATGGTGATCAGGGTCATGAAGAAGGAATCCAGCAGGGTCCAGTCTTCAATGAGATGAAAACCGATGGTGCCGGTTCCCAGCACGAAAGTCAGCAGAAAGCCGACATGACGAAACTTGGTGGTTGCCTCAACTTTTGTTACTGCCAATCAAATTCCTTTATTTCGACATAAAAATATTTGCCTTTTTCAGCGGCCTTGCCAAAAAAGGCCACGGCAAAGGGGATCATATTATTTTCATTGACCACCAGAGCGTTCTGCGGCTGGGCGCTCAGCAGGACATCAATGTCATCCGGGGGCAGGGCCGATAATTCGCTGTTTTCAGGAACAACTCCGGCATAGCTGTCTTTTGCCTCCAGCAAGGTCTTGTTTTCATCATGCACCCGGGCCTGGATCAGGATGTACTGAATGGGCTTGGTGGTTTTTTTCTCAATCAGGCCTTTGAAGACCAGGACCTCGCCTTCAGTCTGATGCGGCAGGATTTCATAGCTGACGCTTTCCTGCGGAATCACCAGATATTCAACCTGCTGCGGTTCGGTTTGGACTTCGGCCTTGGCTTTAAACGGCGGCATGCCCTGGGTGTAGGCATAGCCGAGATAGATAACCAGTGCCACGGCGGCAGCGATCAGTCCGACCAG
>CAYWBU010000058.1:0-10646 GCA_964456565.1 uncultured Bacteriovoracaceae bacterium
GTGAGCATTATCAGATGCGTCCCGGCAATCATGGGGTCGGCTTTGATCCGCCGGCCGAGCTCCTCGCCGTCCATAACAGGCATCTGCATGTCGGAGATGACAATCCTGAAGGGATCATCTTCGTTTACGGCGGACTTGAGCTCTCTGATGGCCTTGATGCCGCTGGATACCTCCGTATGCCGGCAGCCCCAGGTGTCCAGCATGCACGCCAGGACCCGGCGATTGGTCTTGTTATCGTCAACCACCAGGACGCGCTGGCCCTTGAGCAGGTCGGTGGCGTTGCTTAGTTCGGGCAGTTCAAGCTTGAGGCCGTTGTCCATCTCATCTTCCTTCAAGACCCTGAAGACAGCCGTAAACGAGAAGGTTGATCCCTGGCCCTCGCGGCTTTCGACCTCGATCTCTCCGCCCATCATCCTGACCAGCTGGCGCGAGATGGTTAGCCCCAGCCCGGTACCGCCGTAACGGCGGGTAGTGGAGCCGTCGGCCTGGATAAAGGGATCAAACAGGTTTTCGATCTTGTCGGGCGGAATGCCGATGCCGGTATCCCTGACCCTGAACAGGAGGGTGGCCTGCTGATCCGCTGTCCGGACCAGCGCAACATGCAGCGAGATTTCGCCGTGGGTCGTAAATTTGATGGAATTGCCCAGCAGATTGGTGAGGATCTGCCGCAGGCGCCCCGGGTCACCCTGCAGCAGTGACGGGACATCGGGCTCGATCATGACGGTCAGTTCCACGCCCCTTTCCCCGGCCCGGATGGCAATGATGTCGCTCAGGTCTTCAAGTGTGACCCTGAGATTGAAATCCATGACATCCAGATCGAGCCGGCCGGCCTCGATCTTGGAGAAGTCCAGGATATCGTTGATAATGGAAAGCAGGGCATTGGCACTGGTTTCGATGGTCTGGGCGTAGTGACGCTGTTCTTCGGATAAGGCGGTCCTCAAGAGCAGGCCGCTCATGCCGATGACTCCGTTCATGGGGGTCCTGATCTCATGGCTCATGTTGGCCAGGAACTGGCTTTTGGCAAGGTTGGCGGCCTCGGCGGCCTCCTTGGCCTCCTGCATGGCAATTTCAGCGTCCCGGCGGACAGTTATGTCCCTCAGGGTTCCGATGATCTGCACGGAATCATCCGGTCTGGTGATGATCTTGGCTGAAATGGAAACCGGGGTGATCCGGCCGCCTTTATGGGTCAAGTCGGCCTGGAAGTCGTTGACCACGCCTTTTTCGGTCAGTTCTATCAGGAGCCTTTCGCGGTCCTCGGCGTGGGCATAATAACTGAGAATATTGGTGCCGAGGGCCTCATCACGGGTGTAGCCCATCTGGTCCTCCACCGAAGGGGATACTTCGGTGATCGTCCCATCCAGGTCGATTTCGGCATAGACATCGTTGATGGTCTCAAAAATCTGGCGGTATTTTTTTTCGTTTTCGATGATTTTCTGCTCGGAGAGATATTTTTCGGTGATGTCGCGGGCCACCCCGCGGTACCCGGTGAAGTTGCCGTCCTTGTCCTTTATGGGGATTCCGCTGAGATTGACACAGATCTTTTGTCCTTTTTTATGGCGGGCCCAGAACGAGACGTCAGTAAAAGGTTCCGGTGAATAACGGTTTTGGGCCAATTCCTGCACGGCCCGTTGCCGGTCGTCGCTGTAGGTCAGATCCAGCGGCGTTTTGCCGATGATTTCATCCGGACGGTAGCCCAGGATGGCTTCAATGTTTCCGGTGGTGTAGGTGAACTTTGTATGGATGTCGGTCTCCCAGATCCAGTCGGCAGTGCTCATGGCGATGTCCTGAAAACGTCTGGCGGATTCATGTTCGCGGTGGATGGCCTCCTCGAGTTCGGCGGTGCGTTCCTGCACGGTTTGTTCGAGAACGATATTCAGTTCGCGGTTGCGCAGGAGTTCGCTCTCGGCCTTTTCCAGGGCGGTCTTGTTGGTGGAGAAGACGGCGTAACAGGTCAGCATGGTCAGAACAAAGGCGCTCAGGTAGTCAAAGAGGGTGTCAAAGACGATTGTGTCATCAAGATTCATCCTGGCGCCGGCATACAGGATGAAGATGATCATTATCAGGATATTGATGCCGAAATATCGTACAATTACATGATTGCGGGTGATCATGAAGGGCGTGACTGTCAGGATGGCCATGACGATCGCCACGGTGTTGAAGATGATAAGAGGCTCTTTGCTGCTCTGGTCGAAAAAAATGGTTATCCACGTGCCGGCCAGCGCTATGGTTACAACCAGCTGGACGGCAAAGCTGAGATGGCCTTTTTTTACCAGTTGATATGCGGTTGCCGCGGTTATGAATAAAACGACGAGCGGCATGATCGATGCGAAGTGGGTGGCCTCAAGAATCGAGATGTTCAGGACAATGGCGGCAACAGAGATAATCATGCCCGCGATAGTGAAATTGCGGGCCATTCTGGCCTTCTGCTGGATTACATAGTTGGCTGATTCATATATTTCCAGACCGGACCTTTTTCCCATGACCGCCTCTTTAGCTTATTGCTATAATCTATAATAAAGATGACAGGTTAAGAATCAAATACCCTGCGGCAGCAGAGTGGGCGGGCAGCTGTTCCGCTGCGTGGTAAAGGTTTCAGCGGCCGGCCGGAGAATCGATGGTTTCGCGCACTTTTTTCAGCAGGTCATGGATTGAAAAGGGTTTCTGGATAAAATGCACGCCGCGATTCAGCACCCCGTGGCGTGCGATGGCCTCGTCGGTGTAGCCCGACATGTAGAGAACTTTAAGATCAGGGTGGGATGCTGCAAGTTTTTCAAAGAGTTCGCGGCCGTTCATGCCGGGCATGACCACATCGGTCAGCAGCAGATCAACCTTGAGGTCGGAGTTGGTGAGGATCTCTATGCATTCTTCCGGATCACCGGCCTCGCGCACCCGATATCCGCCGTTTTCGAGGAACCTGACTGCCAGTTTGCGGACCGCCTGATTGTCCTCCACCACCATGATTTCCTCAGAACCTCCCGGGGGACTGAGATTTTCAGCCATTTCTTTGGTTTGCGGACTTTCATCGATCTGCGGCAGATAGATCTTGAAGGTGGACCCCTGACCGGGCTCGCTGTAAACGAAGATGTTGCCGTCATGCTGCTTGACGATGCCGTAGACCGTGGAGAGTCCCAGCCCGGTACCCTGACCGACCGGTTTTGTGGTGAAGAAGGGCTCGAACAGATTACGCAGGGTGTTCTGGTCCATGCCGCAGCCGCTGTCGCTGACCGCCAGCATGACATAGGTCCCGGGGCGGGATCCGGGATGGGTGTGGACATATTCTTCGTCCAGGTCCACATTGGCGGTCTCGAACAGCAGGGTTCCGCCTCCGGGCATGGCATCCTGGGCATTGACCGCCAGGTTCATGATGATCTGTTCCAGTTGGGCCGAGTCGGCCCGCACTGGGTTGAGATCAGGGGCCAGCCGGAATTCAATCCGAATGTCTTCGCGGATGGTGCGCCGGATGATCCGTTCAAACCCCTGCAGCACTGCGCCAAGATCGGTCGGCAGCATCTCCAGGACCTGTTTGCGGCCGAAGGCCAGCAACTGGCGGGTCAGGATCTTGGCATTTTCCGCGGCGCGATAGACCGTGTTGAGATGGTGGTAGTGGGGATCTTCGGGCTCGAGATCACAAATAGTCATCTCGGTGTAACCCATTATCGACGTCAGGAGGTTGTTGAAATCGTGGGCCACCCCGCCGGCGAGCCGTCCGATGGATTCCATCTTCTGGGCCTGCATCAGCTGATTTTCGAGCTTGCGCTGTTCAGTCATGTCCCGGGCAATGGAGATGGCATGATTTTCGCCGGCAAGTTCAAAGGTGCGCGAGGAATAAAGCGCCGCCAGGATGACGCCCTCGCGATTGCGGAAGTTGGTGTTGAAGTTGAGGCATTCCCCCTGGGTCTGCAACCTCTGCAGGATGCTGCGGCGGTCATCATCGCTGACCCAGATGTCGAGTTCGCTGGTGGTGTGGCCGACGGCCTCATCACGGGAGAAGCCCAGCAGGTTTGTGAAGGTCTCGTTGACATCGATGATGCGGTTGTCGGCCATCCTGGAGATGACAATGGCATCCGGACTGAACTGGAAAATCTTGACAAATTTTTCTTCGCTTTCCCGCAGGCTGCTGTAGGTCTTTTCAAGCTCGGCCGTGCGGTTTTTGATCTCTTCTTCCAGATTTTGCTGATAACGGCGGTTTTCCCGAATCAGGGATGCGCGTTCAAGGCAGCGTCTGACGGCATGCAGCAGGACATCCAGGTCCTCGACAGGTTTGAGCAGGTAGTCCCAGGCCCCCAGCCTGAGGGCCTCCACGGCGTCAGTGATGACTCCGGTCCCCGAGATTACAATCAGCGGGGTGTCGGGGGCGGCTGTATGGATTTGCTGCAGTACCTGCAGTCCGTCAACTTCCGGCATGCGCAGGTCGACCAGCACCAGATCGGGATGGTGCTGTTCAAAAAGTTCCAGGCCGACCCGGCCGTTTTCGGCCGTGATGACAATGAAGTCATGGTCCTCAAGATAGTTTCGGAAACTTTCACGGATGTGACGTTCGTCGTCAATGGTAAGGATCAGCGGCTCATGCATGATTTTCCCTCATTTAGATTATTAATCCCGACGGTGATCAAAGCAAACCTTCCCGGCGGCGGCGTTGCTTGCGGGCTCATGCTTTTTTCCTTGAAACCGGCAGCTGGACAATGAAACGGGTCCCCCGGTCGGGGGTGGATTCGGCCGTGAGGGTGCCCCCGTGGTTTTCGGTGATGATGAAATAGGAGACCGACAGGCCCAGGCCGGTTCCGGCCCCGGCGGCCTTGGTGGTATAGAAGGGCTCGAAAATATGTTTCAGCACTTTTCCGTTCATGCCGGGGCCGTTGTCTTCAATCTCCAGCCGGACCATTGCCTCGCGCGCGCTAAGCCTCAAAATAAACTGCGGATCGCGGTCTTTAAGGCCGGCCATGGCCTGGGCCCCGTTGTTGAGGAGATTCAGCAGCACCTGCTGAATCTGGCCGGCTTCGCACTGCACCTGGGGCAGGTTGTCGTCATATTCACGCAGGATCTGAATCCGTTTGAAGTCATAGTGTTTTTTGAGATCATAATCGCTGGCAGCCAGGTCAATGGTCTGGTCCAGCAGCTGGCGCAGGTCATGGGGCAGTTGGCGCGAGTCGGATTTGCGGCTGAAGCTCAACATATTGCTGACAATCCTGGAGGCCCGGCTGCCGGATTCCATGATGGCGCTGATCATGCTCAGGATATCGCGCTGTTCGAGGTAGCAGCTGAGTTTGTCAAAGTCCAGGCCGCACTCCCGGGCCACCCGCCGGTTTTTATCCAGATCGGGACTGAGCCGGTTGCGCATAACCTGGGTGTTCTGCAGGATGCCGGCCAGGGGGTTGTTGATTTCATGGGCCATGCCGGCCGCGAGCCCCCCGACTGAGAGCATTTTTTCACTCTGGATCATCATCTCCTCGATCCTGACCCGTTCGGTGACATCATCAATGCGGATCACGGCGCCGTCGATGCCGTTGGCAATCAGCGGGAAAATCGTGATGTCCTTGAAACGGGTTTCATCGCCGGTTTTTTCCGCGATTTTCTCGGATCGATGGACCTTGCGGCGGTGGATGACCTCCTCAATGCGGTTCATTTCCAGGGCAAGCTCGGGCAGAAGTTCGCCGAGCATATGCCCCTCGGCCTGGCTGGCATTCAGGCCCGTTTTTTTGACGGCCTCGCGGTTCCAGTGGGTGATGTGTCCCTGGGGGTCAACCCCGATCAGCATGGAGGGCATGGAGTCGAGGATATTGGACAGCAGGTTGCGCAGCCGCCGGAGCTCCTGTTCGGCCAGGCGCCGTTCGGTGATATCGATGAAGGTGCTGAGGCTTGCGGGTTCCCCCCGGTAGCTGATCAGCCTGGTTGTGGTCTGGACCCAGACGGTCCGGCCGTCTTTTGCCATGAGCCTGAATATATAGGTGGCCGGCGGATGGTCGCCGGCGGCCCGTTTGTGGCCATAGCTGATAACCATTTCGCGGTCACTGGGGTGCACCAGTTCAAAGATGTCTTCCATGGCATAGAGCTCTTCGGGCGTGAACCCCAGCAAATGGAAGGTGGCCGGGTTGGCGTAGACGATCCGGTCATGCTGACGGATGTTGATGGCCACCGGAGTTGCCTCGGTAAAGTTTCTGAATTTTGCCTCACTCTCGCGCAGCGCCATCTCGCTGTGCTTGAGCGGGCTGACATCGTTGAACATGGACAGGTAGACATCTTCACCCTCGAAAGCCGTGCGGATGGATGAGAAATAGCCCCACATGGTATGCTCAGGATTGCAGGGAGAGTGGAGTTCGATCTCCAGGCTGTCAACGAATCCGTTGCGTTCGACTTCAGCGGTCCAGCGGTCACTATCAGCCGGATTGCGGTAGAAGTCATATCCGCTTATGGTGGAGTCCAGGTCGGCAGGTGTGAGCTTGAACAGTTTGGTCCCGGCGGCATTGATGTAGGTGACAATGTTGTCGCTGCAGCGGGTGATCACCAGGGGGAAGGGGGCCCGCTCCATCAGGCTGCGGTAGGATTCGCGGCTGTCATAGAGGGCCTTTTCGGTCAGTTTGATCTCGGTGATGTCCTGCAGGATTCCGTTGTAGACTATTTCATCGGTACGTTCATCCGGCCGGGACTGGCCTCTGATCCAGATTTGTTCGCCGGATTCTTTGACGAAACGACCCTGGAAAAACCAGTCCTGCCGCTGCTCGATGGATTGACGGATGGACAGGAAAAAACGGTCCCGGTCAGCATCAATAAGCCCTGTGCCGAAGCTTTGAAGCAGGTTGTCGCGGTTCAGTCCCGGCCCGAGGATTTTATCGAGGCGGGGGCTGACATAGTGGAAGCCCTGGTCGCTTTCGCTGCGGTGGTAAAACTGGAAGACCACCCCGGGGATGTTGGCCGTCAGATGTTCAAGGTCCTGGCGGCTTTTTTCAAGGGCTGCTTCGGCGGCCGTGCGCTGGGCAAGGTCATCCCGGGCCCGTTCAAGGGCCCGGGATGTGATCCTGAAGATGTTGTAACCCGCTATGCCGGAAAAGATAAAGGCCATGGTGTTGTCGGCCAGGTAGTCCCAGAAAGAATTGGCCGGAATGTCGAGCTGGGGGCGGATCAGGAACATGAAGATCCACAAGGTGATCAGGTTGGCGGTGGCATAGTAGCCCACGACCCGCGCACGGTGGCTGATGGCCAGCGGGATTATGCTCATGAGCCCCAGAATGAAGGCGATGGTATCCAGTCGACCCACGGGTGCAGTGTGGTCAAAGAACATTATCAGCCAGGTGGTGCCCATGGCGGTTATCAGAAACATATGGGAGGCCAGTGCAAACCTGCCGCGGGTAAGCAGAATTGCGGTGGAGAACAGCACGAGCATGCCCAGGATCTCGGGAATGATAATTCCCCAGCGGAGGCGGTAGTCGAACTGCGGGTCGGTGATTTGCAGCAAGACACTGTAGGCTGTAATCAGGGACAGGATCAGGATGACCGACAGTCCCAGGATGAAGATGAAGCGGGCTTTCTGCTGGATGATGAAATCGGCTTGCCGGTAACGCCTAAGCGCCCTGTCGATCAGCTGCATGAGGAGGCCTCCTCAAGAATTTTCTGAACAGCATGGCTGATTACGGAGAGATCTTTCACCGGTTTCAGGAAGACATGTTCGGGGCGGATGCCGACGGCGCGGATTTCGCTTCCCGGGCGGTAATCCACCGAGCCGGTGTGGATCAGGAAGCGCAGTCCGGGTCTGATCGTGTGGGCGGTGAGAATAAATTTTTCACCACTCATGCCGGGCAGGCGCAGATCAACTATGGCCAGGGCGAACTCCTGCTGTTGAACCATTTTCAGGGCCTCTTCCGCCGAGAGGCAGGTCCTTGTCTCGAAGTCGTTATCCTGGAGATAGGCCGCCAGCGATTTGCTGATGACGGGTTCATCATCAATGATCAGAATTCTGGGAGCTGTCATGGATGAACTCCCCGGACGATGTCTTTCAACATACTTATACCGCCATTGATTATTTAATTATAAAAATAATCTCCGGGGCAACGCGTGCAAAAAATAAAATGCGGAGTCAGTCCTTGATCCGACTCCGACCCTGTGCAGGTGTTTTGCGGGCAGGAAACGGCCTGGCTTAGCCGGCCGGGGTCTGGGCCACAGCGGTTTCCAGCTGGTTGATGAGATCAACCAGGATATGCCCGGACTCGGTCAGCATGAAATCGTCCTCGGCCTTGCTGTCCAGATCTTCTTCGGCTTTGCCGGCAGTCATTTCCTCATAGGTCTTGAAGGGCTTCAATCCTTTGGCCTTGCGTCTGGTGTTTTCAAGTTTAAGGGTGCGGGCCCGGATATCTTCCTGCTCCTTGAGGCGTTCTTTCTCATTGAGGCTGATGGTGTCGTGTTCGCGCACGACCTTGCGCAGTTCAAGCAGTCCGGTCAGATAAAGGTAATCCGGATCAGCCGCGATCCGCTGGCTGTGCTTGAGGTTCAAGGACTCGATCTGTTTGTCGATCGCAAAAAATTCCTGGTGCCGGGCCCCGTAGATGGTATCCCAGGGCAGGGCCTCCGGCAGGGTGTTCTCACCGATCTCGGTCTTGTCGTAAAGACTGGGGAAGGTGATGTCCGGGGTTACGCCCTTGTTCTGGGTGCTGGCGCCCGAGATGCGGTAAAATTTGGCCGAAGTGGTCTTGAGCTGACCTTTATCCAGAGGGACCAGTTCCTGAACCGTGCCTTTGCCGAAGGTCTGGTTGCCCAGGATGATGCCGCGGCCGTAGTCCTGGATGGCGCCGGCAAAGATCTCCGAGGCCGAGGCGCTCAGGCGGTTGACGATCACCGCCAGCGGGCCGTTATAGATGATCTGTGGGTCGGGGTCGCGCAGGACATTGATCCAGCCGTTGGCGTAGCGTACCTGGACCGTGGGTCCCTCATTGATGAAGAGTCCGGTCAGGGTGTTGACTTCCTGTAAAGATCCGCCGCCGTTGTTGCGCAGGTCGATAATGATGCCGTCGATATTTTGGCCGGAGAGATCCTCGAGGATCTTTTTGACGTCGCGGGTGGTGCTCTTGTAGTCGGGGTCACCGGCGCGGATGGCTTCAAAATCGGCATAGAAGGCCGGAATCTCGATGATGCCCAGGCGATAGTTCTTGATGCCGTGCTGGATTTCGATGATCTCGCTACTGGCGGCCTGTTCCTCCAGTTTGACCGTGTTGCGTTCAATCCTGACAATCTTGGTCTGATGGATATCGGCCGTGTTGGCCGGCAGGATCTCCAGGCGAACCACCGAACCCTTGGGGCCGCGGATCAGGTCAACCACATCATCGAGGCGCCAGCCGACGACATCAATGATATCGCCTTCATTATCCTGTCCCACGCCCACGATCCTGTCCGCCGCCTTGAGCTGGCCGGACTTTTCGGCCGGTCCGGCCGGGATCAGGCGCACGACCTTGGTGTATTCATCCTCCTGGGTCAGCATGGCGCCGATGCCCTCAAGCTTGAGACTCATGTTGATCTTGAAATTTTCCGAGACGCGCGGCGAAAAATACTGGGTATGCGGATCATAGGTCTGCGCCAGGGCATTCATGTAGATCTGGAAGATATCGTCGCTGGTGGTCTGGCTGGCCAGGTTGAGCTGGTTCTCATATCTTTTCTTCAGCAGCTCCTCGATCTTCTTAGGTTCCTTGCCGGCCATTTTGAGGCTCAGGATCTCGGCCTTGAGCTTTTTGCGCCAGAGTTCATCCATGGCCTTGCGGTCTTTGATCCAGGGCGCGTTCTCGCGGTCGGTCTGCAGGGTTTCGGCGCTGCTGAAATCAAATTTCTTGATGCCTTTGGCAAGCTGCTGCTGCAGATAGTCGACCCGTTCCAGCTTGCGCTGCTGGAAACGGTTGAAGATGAAGTAGGCCGGCGAAAGGTCTCCGCCCAGGAGGGTGTCATCGATCTTCAGGCGGTAACGCTCAAAATCATCGATGTCTTTCTGGTAGAAATAGCTGCGCGAGGGATCAAGCTTTTTGATGTAGCCTTGGAAGATTTTGTCGGAGGCGGTGTCGTTGATGGTCTCATGGCTGTAATGCCGCCGCTGCAGGACATTGATGATGTCCCGGCTGGTGTCCACCTGGACGCTTTCCGGTTTGAGGGGGGTGAGGGAATCCGCCGTGGATGTGGCCTGGGCCGGGATAAAGGTCAATAAGCAGCCACAGTAAACAATGATTGCGGCTGCCAGGATATGTAGGTGTCTTTTCATCTGTCAGTCTCCATCGGTCTTATCCCTATTATAGTGAAAGCTTCGGAAGCCCACAAGACCCAGTCCTGAACCGGTTCAGATATAGGTACGGGCCCCGGCATAATGTTTTTTATAATAATTGTCCTTCAGGGAGTTGGTCCGGATCTTCTGGCCGCGGCCCGGGGCATGGATAAACTTTCCGCCGCCGACATAGATGCCCACATGCGAGACCCGCCGGCCGCCGGAAGTGGCGCGGGCGCTGCGGCTGAGGCTCGAAGGCGCCGACCGCGAGGTCGTGCGTGTCGAGGCGCGGGAACTGGACGTCCTCCGCTGGGAGCGGTGTGACGTCGACGCGTCGGGATTCGAACGAGCGGATGCGCTGCAGGATCGGATCGCGGGTGAGGTACGCGCAAAGCAGGCGGCAGCGGACCGTCCCCTG
>CAYWBU010000058.1:10656-11096 GCA_964456565.1 uncultured Bacteriovoracaceae bacterium
GTGGCGAAAAAAACCAGATCGCCTTTTTCCAATTGTCGTTTATGGATGGAATTGCCGGCGCGGAACTGGTCACGCGAAACCCGCGGCAGGTCCAGGCCGTTCATCTGGTAGACCGCCTGCACCAGGCCGCTGCAGTCAAAACCGTTGACCGGATCGGTGCCGCCCCAGCGGTAGGGGACCCCGATAAAGGTGCGCGCCGTTTTGACCAGTTCATTGCGCAGGTATTTGCTGCCCTTTTTCTGGGAGATGGCCAGGGCCGAATCCTGCGGCCTGACAATGTAGTAACAGTCGATCAGGGATGCGCTCTTGAGGCGCTCCGCTTCCTGCCGGGCACAGTCCCGCCAAAGCTGACTGACGGTGGGTACTCCCGACTCCTTGAACACGACTGTTAGATATCCCTTCCGCGTCGCCGACAAACGAGCCGACGCAGCCAAGAATCG
>CAYWBU010000058.1:11106-14325 GCA_964456565.1 uncultured Bacteriovoracaceae bacterium
CCAGTTCATAGGTGGAGAAGTTGCCGAACCTGACCTTGTAGAGTCCCTGGGGGTGCCGGAAATAATAGGCATTGATCCCGCGTTGTTCCAGCAGTGCGGTCAGCCGGGCCGCATTGTTGACGTTTTCAAAGGCGCCGGCCTGGATGGTATAGCCCATGCTGGCCAGTCGCTGATAGCGCGTCCGGGAGATCTCATCGGTGTGGGAACAGCCGCCAGAGAGCAGCAGCGTCATGATCAGGATGCAGATCGCGGTGCGGTGCAGGGCGCTCATCTTCAGGCAATCACCTGGGCCAGGACAAAGGGCTGGACTATCAGAAAATTAAATCTGGAATTATTTTTATCCCAGCGCCGGGCCTGGTCCTCATCGGGTTTGTAAACTTTGCCGGTGGCCAGCCATTCCAGGAAGGCCTGTTTGTCGTCCTGGGCCATTTTGACGCCGACCTCCACCAGGTCCATGGTCTGGTCGGCAACTACCAGAGTTCCGATGGCAAAATGCGGCTGCAGGGCCTTCCAGTCGATATCGCTCAGCTCCTCGTTAAATTTTCTGACAAGATCTTCGGCGCTTTCCATTATCACTTACCGCAGCATTTTTTATATTTCTTGCCGCTGCCGCAGGGGCAGGGGTCGTTGCGACCGACCTTGGGCGTCTCCCTGACCATCTGGCGGGGAGCCACATAGCGGCCGTCCTTAAAATACCAGACGCCGTCTTTTTTCTCAAATTCGGCCATTTCATGATGGCTCTGCTTGCGGCCCTTTCTGTCGAAAAAACGGGCGATAAATTCGATCCGGCCGGAGTCGTCATCCGCCTGTCCGTCAACGGCATCCACGATCTCAAAGCCTTCCCAGATGGAGTTGGCCGACCATTCGCGGGTGCTCTCCGGGTCATAATCCTCCCGGCTGTCCGGGTGGGTGGTGTCGAAGATGTAGTCCAGTTCCTGCGAGACATAGGCGCTGTAGCGTGAGCGCATGAGCTCTTCGGCGGTGGCCGCCTGCTTTTCTCCCTGATGGAGGGGACCACAGCATTTTTTATAATCAATTCCGGAACCGCAGGGACACATTGACATAAATATTCTCCTTAATTGTTGTTTATTGCGTGACTCTAATTGCTCGTCCGGCATTGATCAAGCAGAAATCGGGGTCTCAGCCTGAGATTCTGCGGATCTCCCTGAGATTCGTCCCGTCAATGGTCAGTTCAAAGAGACCGCGGATGCCCTCAGGGGTGATAAATTTTCTGAGGTGGTGGGCCGGGAAACGCACGGTGCGGCCGTCGGTGCTGCGGGCCTGGATGTTGCGGACCGTTCCCTCGTAATATGCCAGGTACTGATCGGCGGGGATGTCCAGATAAACCGTCAGTTTCTGCATGCGGCCTACCGTGCCCCTTTCAGGGTTTCAATTTCCCTGCGGATGTTTGCCAGTCTGTCCCGGGGATGGGGATGGGAGGCAAAATAGTAGGCCAGACGGCCGCTATTTTCGTTGGCGGCCAGGCGCTGCATGAAGGCCTCGGCCCCGACGGCATCTCCGTAGACGGCCTGCACCAGGCGGACCCCGAAAAGGTCGGCGGCCTTTTCCTGTTCCTGGGAGAACTTCATTTCCAGATCTGTCAGGCGGTCGGCCATGAAACCGCTCAGGGCACTGTCGGCCCCGGCAAGGGGCAGGGAGATCATGAACATCACCAGGGCGCGGCCCAGACCCTTGAGGTGATCGCGGTTATGGAAGTGCCCCAGTTCATGCGCCAGGACAAAGGCCAGCTCGTTATCGTTTTCAATCTCAGCCAGAAGGCCGGAGTAGATCTGGATGGTGCCGCCGGGCAGGGCCAGGGCATTCACCTGGTCACTGTTTTCCACCCGGACGCGGTAATCCAGCCGGAGATCGTCCGCGTCAAGTCCGGCCATGAGCTGTTCAAGAATCTTCTGGACATGAAGGCTGCGGACGGAGTCTTCATCCTTGAACAGATGGGGGGCAAGGGCATCTCCCAGGGCGGTCTCGACCTGGGGCGGAAGAGGGGGCGCGATCCATGCCACCAGCAGCCCCAGAAACAGATAGACGGTGAAAATCAGTCCCAGCAGCCCGGCCAGGATCGCCAGAAACTGTTTCAGCGGAGAGATCCGGTCAATGTTGACGTTATGAGGGGTTTCCCGTGGAATGTACTGCATCCTGCTTATACTTTACGGCAGTACCGTAGGCGATGGCCTCGACACTGCCCACCTGGCCCTTCTGGTTGGCGCGCTGGCCGCTGGCCGAGGTCTCAATGCGCACATTGGCGATGATGTCGGCGGTGCGGGCCTGGTCGGTCATGCGCAGCAGGGCCTCGCGCCGGGCGCGGTCCACCAGGGTCTGATAGGCGGTTACCCGGCCGCCCACCAGGACCTGCAGCATGGAGAAAAATCTCTTGAAATAATCGATGGAGATCACGGCATTGCCGCTTACCAGTCTGACATACTGGATCTCGCGTTCAGGCTCGATGCTGTCCTCATCAAAGGAGACCAGCGGCAGGGTTGTGTAGCGCTGTTCGCGGTTTTCAATCGAACGGTAATGGCACTTTTCCAGGTAACGGCCCGAAAAATAACCCACCGCCACCAGGATTATAAAAAACAGGAGATTGAGGGTCTGCTCATCCATGGAGGCTACTCAACCCTGACGGCAGTGCCGTAGACATAGATCTCCGAAGCTCCCTGGGCCACCGAAGAGGTGGAGTAACGCACATTGACCACGGCATTGGCGCCTTTCATGCGGGCCTCGGCCGTCATGCGTTCGGTGGCCTCGTTGCGGGCCTCGTTGAGCAGTTCGCTGTAGCCCTTGAGCTCGCCGCCCACAATGTTTTTGAGGGAGGCCATGATGTCGCGACCCAGATGTTTGGCCCGGACCGTTGAGCCGGATACCAGCCCGTAATGTTCGACAATGGTCTTGCCGGGGACGGTCTGCAGGTTGGTGATAATCATCGCTAAGCTCCTGAATTTTTTATTTCAATATAGCGGTTTTTACTGTTTTTTGTCAGCAAAAATACTGCCGGTCCTGCCCATGATGCGCGAGGTGCGGTCAAAGCAGTATTTCATGAACTTGCGGCTGCGGTCTATGCTGGCCTCTGAAGACTCCTTGATTTTGACGGCGGCTTCGCTGGTGAGGCGGTCGGTCTCATCCACGATATGATCGCCGGCCTTGCCGATGAGCTGCGGCAGCTCGCGGGTGTTGTCGATGAAATCCTTGCCCCGCTGGCCGGTC
>CAYWBU010000059.1:0-13929 GCA_964456565.1 uncultured Bacteriovoracaceae bacterium
CAGGGCAACTTTGACATCAGTTTCTGGCCCGCGCTGTTCTTGCCGCAGGAACTCTTCACTGCCGACTGTCTCGAATACTACGGCCATATAAATGTCATGAAGGCCGGTATCTCCCTGAGCAACGCCGTCACTACCGTCAGTCCAGCCTATGCCGCAGAAATCAGGCGGCCGGAATTCGGCTTCGGCCTGGACGGCCTGCTGTCAGCGGTTTCCCACAAGCTTTCAGGGATTATCAACGGCATCGACCCCCAGATCTGGAACCCCCAGACAGATCCGCATATTGCGGCCCAATTCAGTGCCGGCGACCTGGCCGGCAAGGCATCCTGCAAACAGGCCCTGCAGCGCGAACTACAGCTTGAGGACCGGCCGGACGCGCCGCTCTTCGGCATGATCAGTCGCATGGTGGCCCAGAAGGGCTGTGACATGGTCCTGGACATCATCCCCGGGATCATCGCCAGCGGCGGACAGGTTATAGTCCTGGGCAGCGGCGAACCCATATACGAAAACCGCCTGCGCGAACTGGCCAACAGCTATCCTGCAAGTGTGGGCATGCATCTTGGATATAACGATGGGCTGGCGCACCGGATAGAGGCCGGGGCCGATTTTTTCCTGATGCCGTCGCGCTTCGAGCCCTGCGGCCTCAATCAGATGTTTAGCATGCGTTACGGCACCCTGCCCCTGGTAACCCCGGTCGGCGGCCTGCTGGACACGGTTACGGCGCCGGGAGAAGGCGACAGCCCCTGCGGACTCAGAATCCTTGAGACCTCCGCCCACGGATTATGGCTGTGCGCCGAGCATGCCATTGATCTTTACGGCCGGGAAGAGTTCTGGCGGATGCAGCAAAACGCCATGCGCCGCGATTTCAGCTGGGACACTTCCGCCAGAGAATATCTGGACTTATACCGGCATATCCTGAACTGATTTCAGTCCAGGACCGGGTTGATACCGACCACCTCACGGCTCAGGTCGCGGAAATTATCCACTCCGGTGAAAAACTCGCGCATCATGATCACCCAGTAGTACTGGCCTTTCTCGGTCAGGGTGACATATTCGGGCCCGACCTTGATCCCGCCGATCATGGCAAAGAACAGGGCTTCCATGGTCAGCTTGGCCCAGATGTCCCGGCCGAAACGTTTCCTGAAATGCTGCCGATCCATCTTGAGTCCGAACAGATCCATCAGGAAAGTGTAGCGCAGGATCTCCCGGCTGGTGAAATCTTTCTTGGACTTAAGCGGCAGTTCATCCCTTTCCAGGACAGCGATATATTCCTCAATCGAAAAGGTGTTGGCATAGATGGCGTCCCCTACGAGCCCGAAGGCCCCGCTGCCGACGCCGACATACTCATTGTTGGTGACAATATATTCATCGATCATCGCGGTGCCCTTGCGTGAAAAGCACCAGGCCGAACCCGGCTTATACGAATCTTTGAGCCGCTCGGAGATGATTCCGTAAAACTTTTTTTCCTTGGCAAAGCTGTGCCGCCCCATGATCTTTTCCATCTTCTTACGGGTGGCGTCCGATATCATCAGCGGATAGAAGGTTATCTGATCCGGGCCGATCTCATCCAGGATGTCCAGGTCGGCATCGAGCATCTCCCGGCTTTGCAGCGGAAAGTTGTAGATCATGTCGGCATTCAGGGTCTGCACATAGCCTTTGGCGGCCTTGAGCCGTTCCTTGAGTTCGGCCCCGCTGCCATATTTGTCATAGCGCCCGATCACCTTGAGCAGCTCATCGTCAAAGGTCTGGATTCCGACCGAAATCCGTTTGACCCCCAGGGCGGCCAGTTTTTCAAGGACAGATTTTTCCAGCCGGTCCGGATTGGTCTCCACTGAAATCTCATCCGGGGCAAACAGCCTGTTGATCAGCTCGATCGTTTCGGACAATTCATCAAGCAGGATAGTGGGAGTGCCACCGCCCATATAGACCCCGGAGAACTTAAACCCCTTTTCATGGTAAAGCTCAAGCTCCCTCCTGAGGGCCTTGAAGTAACGCCGTGTCAGATCCTCTTCAAAGGCGACCCGGTGAAATGAACAGTAGGGGCAGAGCCGCGTACAGAATGGAATATGCACATAGAGCTGGACCGCTTCCGCCGGAGGCTGCGGAGCCTCAATCCGGCCATCATCACCAAAACTGAAATATCGTCCCGAAGTCCTTCTCAAAAACCAGGCAATAAAATTTTCAATCAGCATAGAGTCCCCTTACCTCAATATTCCGGATGCGTAAAGTTTGGCGTTCGACCAAATTGCATTTGACCGAACTATCTGTCATTATGGATTGATTCTTTCGCTAAAAAGGAGAACACATGATAGCCCATCACTATCTGGACATAGAGGGGATTGCAATCTCCGGCGAGGCCCAAGGTGTCACCAAAAGGGTCCTGATCGGGCCGGACCAGGCTGCTCCCAATTTTTACCTGCGACATTTCACGCTGGAGCCCCAGGGTCATACCCCACGCCACAGCCATTCCTGGGAGCATGAGATCTATATAACCGAAGGCAGTGGCAGCGCTTTCCTGGAAAATGAAGAGGTCGAACTGCAACCCGGCATGGCCGTCTTTGTCCCCGGTAAAAGGGAACACCAGATCAAGGCCGGCATGGACGGACTCAAATTTCTCTGCATCATCCCCGCTATCGAGGAAAAATGATCCCTATCCGCGATACAGCGGCTCCGCGCAGATTCACCGCCGTCACAACCATCATCATGCTGACATGCGTGGCTGTCTTTATACAGGAAATCCGCATCGGACCCCCCATGCTGGAAATCTATGCCGTCAGTCCCAATCAGCTCCGGCTTTACCTCGCCAAGGGGATCGGCAACATCGTATCAATCCACGGCAACATCCTGCTTTCCGGCTTTATGCACGGCGGTTTTCTGCATCTGTTTGCCAACATGCTCTACCTCTTTGTTTTCGGGCCGGCAGTCGAGAAATCTCTGGGAGCAATCAAATTTTTTCTGTTTTACCTGATCGCAATCATTGTCGCTTTCTACTCCCATGCCATCATTCACCCGGCATCCGCTGTTCCGCTGGTGGGGGCATCAGGGGCAATCGCCGCCATCATGGGCGCCTACATGATATATTATCCCCGCGCCAGAATAGTAACCGCCATCCCGCTGCTTTTCATAATCGAAATCGTTGAAATCCCGGCAATAATTTTCATGTTGGGCTGGTTTGTCCTGCAGTGGATCAACGGTTTCACAAGCATGGGCTCGCCTGCCGGGGTGGCCTGGTTTGCCCATATCGGCGGATTTACGGTGGGTTTTATCGCAGGAATCCACCTCCGCTGGTTCAGCTGATTGCGCATCAGTTAAAACAGATTATAAAAATAGATTGTTATTTTTTATCTTTTTATTTTTACTAAAGATTGCATATAGGGTGCCCGATACATAGTTTATGCATGTGTATGGGCTATTTTTTAATGCTATATGCTTAAATTTAGACTATAATAGGGAAAATGGACATATCTCGGTCAATTATTTGCGGCATTATAATAACGGCAGCTTTGACTCTTGGCTGCACGGTTCCCGGTGATAAGGGATTAATAAGTGTTTATCACATGCAGCAGGAACTTGCTGACATCGAAAGTAAAAATGCCGAATTACGGCAAAAAAACTATCAACTTGCACAGAAGGCTTTTCTGCTGAGGGAAAACATGGCATATATAGAGCATGTTATAATTAAGGAGATGAATCTGGTAAGACCGGATGACATCATTGTTGTTTTCAAAGGAAAAAGAAATCATTGCGGGGTGGATTAATGCTATTTGACAAAAAAGCACTGCTTGGCTTGGACATAGGTTCCCATTCCATAAAAATGGTGGACCTGGCCCATACAAAGGGCGGTTACGAGCTCAAAAGCCTTGGGGTTGGCATGATGCCATCAGAGTGCATCGTTGACAAGGACATCATGGACTCCGAAACCGTAGTGGACACCGTAAAGGGGTTGAAGGAAAACCTGCAGGTCCACTCGCGCGGCACAGCAACCGCCATCTCCGGACATTCGGTTATTGTCAAAAAAGCCGAATTGCCGCTCATGTCAGAAACGGAACTTGAACAGAGCCTCATGATCGAAGCCGAACAATACATCCCCTTTGATGTCAACGATGTCTATCTCGACTCCTTCATTCTGGGTGAAAGCATCGACCGTTCCGACATGATGGATGTATTGCTGGTTGCCTCCAAAAAAGAGATGGTTGACGACTACGCTTCGGCTATCCGCAATGCCGGACTAAATCCCATGATCATGGACATTGACGTCTTCGCCCTTGAAACCATGTATCAGGAAAATTACCCTGACGCCACCGAGTCCATCGTGGCCCTCGTAGATGTGGGCGCCGCAATGATAAACGTCAACGTCCTGAAGGACAACATGTCCGTCTTCGCCAGGGACATCTCCATGGGCGGCAAACAGCTTACCGAAAGAATTCAGCGCGAATTCGGCGTCAGTTATGAAAAGGCCGAAAACATCAAGTGCGGCGCCGAAATTGAAGGCATCGACCTTGAGCGGATCAACTATATCTTCAAGATGGCCGCCGAAACCTATGTCCAAGAAATCAGGAGAACGCTGGACTTCTTCCTTTCAACAATGGTCAATGAAAACATTGAGAAAATCTATATCAGCGGCGCTTCATGCCGGATTCCGGGGATAATCCCCCTGCTGGAGAAGCAGATGAATGTTGCGGTTGAAATGGCCAATCCATTCAACAATATTACTTGGGACAGGCAGATCTTTGACCCGGAATACATGTCTTATATAGCTCCGCAAATGGCCGTCGCCGTAGGCCTTGCTTTAAGGAGGATTGATAACAAATGGTAACGATTAATTTATTACCGGTAAAGGCGGAACTGCGGAAAAAGGCTCTACTTGAGCACTTGATTATTCTGGCGGCCGCGCTGATCCTCTTGGCCATTATCCTGGCAGGAGTTCAGACCTCCGTTGTCAACACCCGTAACGATCTGAACGAGGAAATAGCCATTACAAAGGTTGAAATCCAGAAGCTCAGCAAAGAGGCCAAGGAGATCGAAGAGTTCAAAAAACGCAAGCAGGAGCTTGAGCGCAAACTTGGCATCATTGCCAATCTGAACACCCAGAAAACCGGTCCGGTGGAAGTCCTGGACCAGCTCAGTCTCATTATCCCCGAAAAGGCATGGATCCGTTCCCTCAATAACAGCAGTAACGCCTTGGTACTCGAGGGTTTCGCTGTTGACAACCCTACCATTGCTCTTTTGATGAAGAGACTGCAGGCCTCCCAGTATTTTACAGATGTAGAGCTTGTTCTCTCGCAGCAGGATGGCTCCAATCATAAATTCACAATCAAATGCAAGATCAAGTTGCCTGCGTAGAGGGGTGATATATGAACTTTATAGACATAATACTGAAACAGCATCCGGCCACAAAGGTATTGATCCTGATTCTGATCGTAGGGGCGGTGTTCGGTCTTTACTGGCAGCTCATGTACAAACCGGTTTCAGCTGAAATCGGACGTCTTGAGCCCCAGCTCAATCAGCTCAAAGCCGACCTGAATGCCAAACGGGCCATCGTTGCGGAAAAGCCCAAATATGAAGCCGAACTGGAAGAGACTAGACAAAAACTGCTGATTGCCCTCAAACAGCTTCCCGACAAGAGTGAGATACCCTCTCTGCTTGAGAACATTTCGGCACTGGGCAAATCATCAGGCCTTGAATTCCTGCTCTTCCGCCCCAAAGCTGAAGTGAAGAAGAATTTCTACGCTGAAATTCCGGTAGATATCAAAGTTGAAGGTCAATATAAAGATATTGTGCAGTTCTTTGACAAAGTCTCAAAGATGCCTCGAATCGTGAATATCTCCAATATCGTGATGGGATCGCCCAAGCGTTTCGGCGGTGGACCTATCAAACTTTCGACCTCTTGCAATGCAACCACCTATAAATTTATTGAAGGGGCGAGTGTAGAATGAAGCGGATAATCAAGATCATAACGGCCCTTGTTGTCGCAGTTGGCCTTGTGGCTTGTTCTGGCGGAACCGAACCCGACCAGGCCACAGTGACCCCAACACCCGCCTGGAAAAAAAAGGCCCAGGAGGTCAAACCTGTCGACGTCATCGAAAAAGAAGAAAAACCGCAATATGCAGTCACTGGAACCAGGGATCCCTTCCAACCCTATGTTTCAGCGATCGAGGCAGACCTACAAAAGAAAGAAGACCAGAAATCGCTGGATCCACTCCAGCGCCTGACCCTTTCCCAGGTCGAACTGGTTGGAATCATTATGGGAGCCCAGAAGAAGGCTCTTATTCAGGATGGGACCAAGCGCGGATATATACTCCAGGAAGGAACGTTGATCGGAGAAAATTCCGGCATTGTTACCAATATTTCAGCCAACGCAGTGGTTATCAAACAGCATTTTAAAGACTATATGGGTCGCGTTAATACAAGAGAAGTGGTTCTGTCGCTTAGGAAAGAAGAGGGGGAGATGTAACATGAATAAAAAGTTCTTTATTTCACTGCTCATCTGCATAATGGCACTGCCTGGAAGCCTGCTGGCATTGAATGTCACCAGTGTAGACTTCCAGAATGTCACTGATAAATCAAGATTGCAGATAGGGCTTGATGCCAAGGCGGTCTATGATGTCGTCCGCAACGACGACAATATCCAATTACGCATATCCGACGCCCAGATACCTGCAAATCTGGCCCGGCCCTTCATCACCAAGGAATTTGCCACAGCCATCGAGTCCATCATGCCCCGGCAGAGCGGCACCGATGTTGTATTCGACATCACCATGAAACAGATGGCTCCATATTTTGTATCGCAGGATAAAAATCTTCTGATTATGGACTTTGACATCCCGGCCGGACTCCAGAAAACGGATGCCGCACCGGCCGTGGTATACAAAAAGGCCGATACCGCCGTCATTGAAGATGTTGATGAACTCGCCGGCACAGTCGTAGACAACAATGGCGAACCCAAGTACACCGGCCAACCCATCACCCTTGAATTCCAGAACGCTGACGTGCATGCCCTGCTGCGTATCATTGCCGAAGTCAGCGGGCTTAACATTGTAACCTCTGACGATGTCAAGGGCGAGGTCACGGTTAAACTGAGAAATGTTCCTTGGGATCAGGCCCTTGACGTTATTCTGGAAGGCAAAGACCTCGACAAGATGCAGGTTGGCAATGTTGTCAGAATTGCGCCGGCCTCAAAGATCAAGGCCGCCAAAGAACGCAAGCTCTCTTCCAAGAAGACCGAAGAAAAGCTTGAGTCCCTCGTAACCTCAGTTATTCCGGTGAATTTTGCCAAGGCTTCCGATATTGCCAACACCATTAAAGGCAAAGATGTCGGGATGGTTTCCGAGCGTGGCAGCATCACCGCCGAAGACAGAACCAATGTGCTGATCGTTAAAGATATAAAGAAAAACGTGGACGGAATTTTCGGCATGGTCAAACGCCTTGACAGGGCCACCCCCCAGGTGCTGATCCAGGCCAGAATCGTCCAGGCCGATGATGACTTCACCAGAGGACTTGGTGTCCAGTGGGGCGGTCGTTACAGAAACCAGTCTAAAAAATCGCATTTCGGCCTTTCCGGTCTGCCCACCGGGGCCGCCCAGAACCTGTTCGACACCACTACCGCCGGCACCTATACAACCGAACCGGCATGGTCATCAACGGTTGTTCCCAGCCCGGCCATGGCGGTCAATATGGGGCAGAGCATGGGTTCCGGCTTCGGTCTGACTCTCGGACGCCTGGCCGGCACAATCATGGATCTTGACCTGAGAATCGATGTCGGCGAAAACACAGGCGAAGCCAAGGTTATCGCCAGACCCAAGGTCATCACCCTTGACAACAAGAAGGCCACCATCCGTCAGGGTGAAAAATATCCGTACATCACCCGCGACGAAGACGGCAACCTTTCCACCGAACTTAAAGATATTGAGCTGGTACTGGAAGTTACTCCGCGCATTGCCTTTGACGGCAGCATCAACATGGAGATCTCAGTCAAGCGTAATGCCATCGGATCAACCGTCAACCAGCTGGGCGATCCCAGTATTGCATCCCGTGAGGTTGAAACCGAAGTCCTGGTCCGCAATGGCGAAACCAGTGTCATCGGCGGCATCATCGAAGAAGAAATCAGGGACACCAAAAACCAGCTGCCCTGGCTTGGCGACCTGCCCGGAATCGGCTATCTGTTCAAGGGCACAAAAAAGACCAAGACCAAAAAAGAGCTGCTGATATTCATCACTCCGCATGTGCTGGAACCGACGGCAATGAAGTAACCCATGTCCAGAAAAATCATCCATGTTGACATGGATGCCTATTACGCCTCAGTAGAACAACTACTGAGGCCTTCTTTTTTAGGGCAACCAGTTGTGGTGGCCGGCAGTTCCAGACGATCCGTCGTCAGCGCCGCCTCCTATGAGGCGCGCCGCTTCGGGATCCATTCCGCAATGCCACTGGCAAAAGCCCGGGAGACTTGCCCCCAATTGATTGTCCTGCCGGTACGCATGTCTATTTATCGCGCCTATTCAATCCGGATCATGGAGATCTTCAGCCGTTACACTCCTGCAATCGAACCCGTTTCTCTGGACGAGGCCTTCCTCGACGTAACCGATTCCGCGCAGCTTTTCGGCAGCGCCGCAGAGATTGTCGACCGGATCAAGTCATCCATCCAAAAAGAGATCCACCTGCCCTGCAGCATCGGACTGGCTCCCAATAAATTTCTGGCCAAGCTGGCCTCGGAAAAGGCCAAACCGAATGGGACGTTCATCCTTGAAACAAAGGATGTTGCCGGCTTCCTCAGAGACATGCCCATCCGCGACATCCCCGGCGTTGGGCACAACACGGCCGGCCGACTTCAGGATCTTGGAATTTATACCGTGGGGCAGCTCCGCGAATCAGGCCCCCCAAATATGCATCGCCGTTTCGGATCAGCCGGGGACAAGCTCTGGCAGCTGGCCCACGGTATCGATGATTCGCCCGTGATCACCGGCCGCCAGCGCAAAAGCCTCGGCCATGAGATAACCTTTGAGAACGATCTTCACTCTATTGAAAGACTGCTTCCCGTCCTTGCCCGGATTTCCGGGCATGTGGGCACCGCATTGAGGTCTTCGGGAATATTCTGTCATGGCGTACGGATTAAATTTAAATATGGAGACTTTACAGTTGTGACCCGCCAAAACAAACTGGCGACCGCCACAGACCGGGACGAGGAGATCTTCAATGCCGCCCGCTGTCTGCTGCTGGATAACTGCCAGCCGGGACAGGGTGTCCGACTGTTGGGGATAACCTGCACCCATCTCAGCAGCATGCAACAAATGACCATCGGGGAAGACTTCAACCGTAAAGACGGACTCTACAAGGGAATTGATAAAATCCGTTCACGTTACGGGATTGCATCCATAATGTCCGGGACTACCCTCCTTGATAATCCAGACCCCGATTGAATCTCTCCACCGACCAATTAGAGAAAGCACGTTGACATCGCCATGCTATAATCACTATATGTTATGCATCAACAGGAGGTTCAAATGTCAAAAAATACAAGGAAAGAACTGCTGAACTCACCGGATGAATTTATGACAACAACTGCAGCAGTTGTTAAATGGATAAGAGAAAACAGCAAGACTTTTATAACAACCGTAACAGCCGTTATCCTGGTCTTTGGGGCGGTGACAGGCTACTATTACTGGGACAAATCCCGTGAAGAAAGTGCCATGGTTGAATATTTCCTGGCCGCCAATGATGCCGGGCTGAACGATGTGGTTATCCAGGATTACGCCGACACCAAGGCCGGAAAACTGGCCATAATCAGATCGGCGCAAACCGCCTTTAAAGCTGGCGACTATGAGAAAAGTCTTGCCGAGGCCATTGAGTTCGTCGACACGTGGAGCAGCAAGGATATTCTTTACTGGGAAGCCCTGCTGTTAATTGCCGCATCCCATATGGCAAGCAACGACAGTGAAAAGGCCCTTGAAAATCTTGAGAAAGCCACCACACCCACTACTCCCGATTCCATCCGGGAGCAGGCCCTGTTCTACAAGGCCCTTATTCTGAATGACTTAGGCAGAACCGAGGACGCCCAGTCTGCCGTATTGCAGATAGAAGGTGAATATAAAAATCTCGCCCGGGCCTCTCTGGCAAGCCTGATCTCCGACGCGGGAGCAGCTGATGGAAAATAACAAGGGCATGGGGGATAACAATTTCCTGAAAAGCGCCGCCCTGTGGGTTGTCATAGCCCTGATTATGGTGATTCTTTTTCAGCTGTTCAACACCACCCCCGCCGAAATCAGCAAATATTCATACAGCGAGTTCCTAACCCTTATGCAGCAGGGTGAAATTCAGGAAGTGACCATCCAGGGCGACACCATCCGCGGGATTCTGTTACAGGAAGGGGCTCCGTTTGAAACCTATGCCCCCCAGGACCCCAATCTTGTCAACAATCTGATCGATAACAACGTCAAGATCACCGCAAAGCCCGATGATGACTCTCCATGGTACATGTCGGTCCTCATATCATGGATTCCCATGCTGTTGCTCATCGGTATCTGGATCTTTTTCATGCGTTCCATGCAGTCCGGCGGCACCAAGGCCATGAGCTTCGGGCGCAGCAAGGCCAAGCTGATGACCCAGGATAAAATCAAGGTCACCTTTGCCGACGTTGCCGGCGTAAACGAGGCCAAGGAAGAACTGGAAGAGATCATCGACTTCCTGAAAGAACCCAAAAGATTCACCGCACTGGGAGGTAAAATCCCCAAGGGCGTCCTGCTGCTGGGCCCTCCGGGAACAGGCAAGACCCTGCTGGCCAAGGCCGTCGCCGGCGAGGCCGGAGTGCCGTTTTTCAGCATGTCGGGTTCCGACTTTGTTGAAATGTTTGTCGGTGTCGGAGCCAGCCGGGTCCGCGACCTGTTTGCCCAGGGCAAACAGCATGCCCCCTGTATCATCTTTATCGACGAAATCGATGCCGTCGGCCGTCACAGAGGAGCCGGACTGGGCGGCGGTCACGACGAACGTGAACAGACCCTCAACCAGCTCCTGGTGGAAATGGATGGTTTTGAGTCCAATGAAGGCGTCATCCTAGTGGCTGCCACCAACCGCCCCGATGTCCTTGATCCGGCGCTGCTGCGCCCCGGACGCTTCGACCGTCAGGTCGTGGTGGCCAGGCCAGACGTCAAGGGCCGCGAAGGTATCCTCAAGGTGCATACCAAGAGTATCCCGCTCGATCCGGACGTCAATCTCGAAACCCTGGCCCGGGCAACCCCCGGTTTCTCCGGGGCCGATCTGGCCAACCTGGTCAATGAGGCCGCCCTGCTGGCCGCCCGCAACCAGAAGAATAATGTAACCATGCAGGACATGGAAATGGCCAAGGACAAGGTTCTCATGGGCGTTGAACGCAAATCGCTGGTCATCTCCGAAGAAGAGAAAAAGACCACGGCCTACCACGAAGCCGGGCATGCGCTGGTGGCCAAGAAGCTTCCCAATGCCGACCCGGTGTACAAGGTCAGCATTATTCCGCGCGGCCGCGCCCTGGGCGTTACCCAGCAGCTGCCGATCGACGACCGTCACAACTACAGCAAGGCCTACCTGCTGGACACCATCTCGGTGCTGATGGGCGGACGCATTGCCGAGGAACTGGTCCTTGACCAGCTGACCACCGGCGCCGGCAACGATATTGAGCGTGCCAGCGACATGGCGCACAACATGGTTACCGAATGGGGCATGAGCGATCTCGGGCCCATCAGTTTCGGCCGCAACGAACAGGAGATGTTCCTGGGGCGCGAAGTCACCAAAACCGTTGACTACAGCGAACTGACGGCCCAGCAGATTGACGAGCAGATCCGCAAAATCATCACGGACTGCTATGATCGCTCCAGATCCATCATCCAGGAAAACATGAACGTCCTGCACCAGATCGCCCAGTTGCTGCTGGACAAAGAGGTCATAGATGGTAGTGAAATCGATGCCTTCCTTGAACAGAAATCAACCGAGAGTCCGCCTGCTTAAAAATGCCGGCGAAGATGACCTGATCGCCTGCGGGGTGGATCTTCAGTCCCTGCCGATAATGCTGCCCAAGATGCGGCATTATCTTGTCAAGGTTGAAGGGGTCAGGGTGTATGCCGCCAATATCCTGAAGCAGTGTATGCTTTCGCTCGGAGGAGATGCAGCGGTTCACCGCAATGTGATCACCGGCAAAATCGAGTTCTCCGACTGCATCCTGATGGGTGATGAGCGTCATTTTGCCGAACTGGTTGAGAAACTGCAGTCCCAGCCGGGGCTCGGACAACTGGCCGACAGCATCAGATACAGTGTCTTCCGCAAAAAATCGGGCCTTACACTGAAGCTTTGCGGACAACATTTCAACTGGCAGCACCGTCCGGTCGTCATGGGCATCCTCAATGTCACGCCCGATTCTTTTTCAGACGGCGGCTTTTGGGATGATCCGCAAAAGGCCCTGGAGCATGCCCGTGATCTCGTCAGTCAAGGAGCCGAGATCCTCGACATCGGCGGTGAATCCACCCGCCCCGGCAGCCGGGCAGTTGATGCCGGTGAAGAGATTGAACGGGTCATCCCCATCATTGAAAAGATCGCCGGGGAGATCGACATCCCCATCAGCATCGACACCCAAAAGGCTGAGGTAGCCCATCGGGCCGTTGATGCCGGCGCAAAAATAATCAACGATGTCAGTGCAATGGATGGCGATCCCGACATGCTGGCCACTGTCAAAAAGACCGGGGCCGGAATCATATTGATGCACATGCGCGGCCGGCCCGAAAATATGCAGGACAACACCGCCTATGACAACATCATGGACAATGTCTACAACTACCTGGATGAAAAGGTCGCCCTCTGCCTGCAGGAGGGCATCAGCCCCGAATCCATCATAGTCGACCCCGGGATCGGCTTCGGCAAGGCTCTGGACGGCAATCTCAGCCTTATCCGACGAATTGCCGAATTCAAGTCCATCGGGGTGCCGGTCCTGCTGGGACATTCCCGTAAATCTTTCCTGGGAACCCTCCTGGAAACTGAAGTTGATAACCGCGAGGAAGGCACCGATGCGGTCACGGCCTGGGCCACCCTTGAAGGCGTTGATATGGTCAGGGTTCACGATGCCAGTCGTGCCCGACATGTAAGGAC
Source organism: uncultured Bacteriovoracaceae bacterium (assembly GCA_964456565.1). Lineage (GTDB taxonomy): Bacteria > Desulfobacterota > Desulfomonilia > UBA1062 > UBA1062 > CAYWBU01. The sequence continues at coordinate 13,102 of CAYWBU010000059.1, forward strand.
GGTCCTGCAGGCCATCAGGGGCGAGCTATGATCCTGGGTGTCGGCAACGATATCATCGAGAACAACCGCATCGCCGCAATTTATGCCCGTCACGGACAGCGCTTTCTGCAACGCATCTTTGCCCCCGCAGAAATCAGCTACTGTATGGCAAAGGCAGATCCGGCAGTCCATCTGGCGGCCCGCTTTGCCGCCAAGGAGGCCTTTGCCAAGGCCCTGGGGTGCGGTCTGCGGGGATTTGCGCTGAAAGATATCGTCGTGCTTAACGACAGTTCCGGCCGCCCCTTAATCGAACTTGCCGGAAAAGCAGAAAAAATGGCACAATTACAGAATATTGATAATATCCTGGTGAGCCTTGCGCATGAACGCGCCTATTCCATGGCCACCGTGGTACTGGAGCAGAACAGATGAAATGTCTTTATGCCAAACAGATGAGAGAAGCCGACCAGGCAGCCATCGAACTGGGAATTCCGGCCCTGGTCCTGATGGAAAATGCCGGACGCTCAGTCTTCCGTGAGATTTCAAAACGCTGGGGAAAAGATGAGACCGACCGCATCATAGTTGTTGCCGGCAAGGGCAATAACGGCGGCGACGGTTTTGTCGTGGCGCGCCATCTGTGGAATGCCGGCTATGATGTCAGCGTCTACCTGATCGGCAGACCCGAAGACGTCCAGGACCATGCCCGCATCAATCTGGACGCCATCCGGAATATGGGCCTGCCGGTCACAAGCGTGACCGGCGACCTGCAGCCGTTGCGGGAAGAAATGGCTTCGCGCCCTTCATGTCGGCCGCTACCGATCCGACCAGCAACACTGATAGGAGGAGTACTGC
>CAYWBU010000060.1:0-13823 GCA_964456565.1 uncultured Bacteriovoracaceae bacterium
GATCACCAGGAACGGCAGGAACAGCATGAAGCCGATCTGGAAGGCGGTCTTGAGTTCGCTGATCATAAAGGCCGGAATCAGTGCCCGCGTGGGTACCTCATCACGGTTGGCCGGCTTATCCTGCTGCATAACCCCCAGGAAAAGCGCCAGATCTGCCTCACGGGTCTGTTTGAACATGAACTCCCGCAGCGGCTGTTCTCCGCTCTTAAGCGCCTGCTGAAAACTGATGTAGCCGTTCTGATACGGTTTGATGGCCTCTTCGTTGATCTGATTGAAGGTCGGCGTCATGATGAAGAACGTCAAAAAAATGGCCAGGGCCGACAAAACCTGTTGGGGCGGCATCTGCTGGGTGCCAATGGCCTGGCGCACAAATCCCAGCACAATCACAATCCGCGTGAAGGATGTCACCATAATCATGATCGAAGGCGCCAGCGCCAGGATGGTAAGGATGAACAGAATGCGCAGGGCTCCCACCACTTCGCCCGGATCATCGGTCTGGGCCACCCCGATATTGACATTCGGCAGGCTCAGTCCTTCCTGCGCCTGGGCAAGTCCGGGCAGCAGGAACAGGGCCAGAATGATGGCCGCAAAGGCCAGCCCCGTGAACCGCCGCATTATTCGCAGCCCTCTTCGCGTTCTGCCAGGATGCTGAGATCTTCACCCAGGTCCTTGAGCAGCGTCAGGTTGTTCTGACTGACACCAACCAGCAGCAGACTTTTGCCGGCCCGCACCAGGGCGAGACTGGACCTGGCATTCAGCGGAACCTGCCCCATAACTTCAAGCCCCAGATTTTTCCTGACCTGGGCAACCGGACCGAACCGTTTTACGGCCCAGGCCGCAATGACCAGCACGGCCAGCACCAGGATCAGCATCGACATGGTCCTGAACCCGATCACGTCCACCTGGTTTTCCGCCGCAAACAACGGACCTGCGACAATCAGGGCTTTGCTTACCGCAACATTAATCATGCCAGACGTTTGACCCGTTCCATGGGGCTCACGATATCCGTAATCCGGATACCGAACTTTTCACTGACAACCACCACTTCACCCCGGGCGATAAGCTTGCTGTTAACCAGGATATCCAGCGGCTCGCCGGCCAGCCGGTTGAGCTCGATAACCGACCCCTGACCGATCTGCAGCAGGTCATTGATCAGCATCTTGGTCCGGCCGATCTCAACCGTGACCTCCAGCGGAATATCAAGGATGAAGTCCAGATCGCGCGGCGGCTGCTGCGTACCCTGATCACCAGGCAATTCGTTAAATTTTGCCGGTTCGGCACTGGTGGTGGAAGGAATCCCCTTGCCCTCCTCGATCTCGGCCCCGGTCTCCAGGGCATTGGCCCACTCGGCAGCCAGCCGGGCCTGTTCATCCTCGTCGCCCTCTGCGGCAGCGGATCCGTCTTCACCACCGCCCAGCAGACCGTCTATATCGTCCTGCGACAGTTCGCCGCCTGCGGCTTCCCCATCATTTCCAGATTCTGCGCCGCCGGCACCACCTTCACCGTCCAACAGCTGATCAACCATATCCTGACTGATGCCTGAACCGTCTTTGTTTTCTTCAGCCATTTTAGCCTCCTTAGTAGAGCTGTTTCTTGACCGGCCCCAGAATCTCGACTGCCATGTTGTCATTCAGCTTTCCGGGTCTTGCCAAAAACTTGGGCAACCTTTCCACATTCACCAGCAGGGAATCGCTGATATCCTCATCCAGCAGCAGGATATCACCGACCTTAAGCGACGAGACCTCCCGCGAGCTCAAAGTGGTATGCCCAAGCTCCACCGACATATTGACATAAACACTCATGAGTTCATTCTTGAATCGATTCACCCATTCCGTATCCACATTCTGTTTCTCTTCCGTATGGAAACTGGCATAGAGCCGTTCCCTGATCGGCTCTATCAGCATATAGGGAATGCAGACCATGATATTGCCGCTGGTTTCCTCCATCTCCACATCAAACTGCACCACAATCAGCACATCCTCATTGGGGATGATCCCGGCAAACTGCGGGTTCATTTCACCGCGGACATATGAAAAATCCAGCTCATAGACCGGTTTCCAGGCATTTTGCAGCTCTTTGAGCGAAGTGTTTACAACATTGTAGAGCATCTTCTGTTCAATGGCCGTAAACTCCCGGCCTTCAACCTTCATGATACCGCCGCCGGCGCCCCCGAAGAATGAATCGATCAGGGCAAAAACCAGCTTGGTTTCCAGCACCACCAAGGCATTTCCCCTGAGCGGCTCGATCCTGACGATATGGATACTCGACGGCACCGCCAGTGAACGGATGAAGTTGCCGAATTTCAAGGTGTCCAGCGAAACCGGGGTTACATCCACCATCCGTCTCAGCATATTGGAAAGCGAATTGCGGAAAAACCGCGCAAAACGGTCATTGATGGCATCCAGGGTGGGCATGCGCCCGCGGATAACCTTATCCTGAGCCCCGAAATCAAAGGACTGCGGACCTTCAGCCGCAGATGTCTCCGCAACTTCGGTTTCGGTTTCAATTTCTCCGCCGACAACGCCTTTTAACAGCGCATCAACTTCGTCCTGGCTGAGTATCTGTGCCATTAAAGCTCCTTACTGAACCACAAAGTCCGTAAAATAAACCCTGGTCACCTGACCGGTCCGCAGATATTTATTGATCCCGTTGATAATGCCACGTTTGAGCGCCCGCTTGCCGGCAATGGTAGATACATCTTCAAAAGATTTGCTCGACAGAATCATAATGATCTCATCCCGGATCAACGGCATGCGCTGTTCGATCTCTTCTCCCAGATTTTCATGGGTCATTTCCATCTGGATGCTCACCTTCAGATAACGGGTTCCCTGGGCATCGGTCAGGTTAACAATGAACGGCTCCATCTGGACCGTGGGCCCCATGGCCCCACCAATACCGGCCGGTGCATTCTGGGCAGCCTGCTGTACCGGAGCTGCCTGGGGAGCCGCCTGGCCGCCGGCATCTCCTTTGGGCTTCAATACCAGAAAATAAGCCGCGCCACCGCCGCCGGCAACCACCAGCAGCACCACAATTATCAGAATCAGCATTATGGGCGATTTCTTTTCTTTTCCCGCCTCTTGTGCCGCACCATTTTCTTCTGCCATCGGTTCCTCCTAGAATCGGTCTTTCAACAGAACAAGCTCAACCCTTCGGTTATTGCGCCTGCCCTGATCGGTCTCATTACTGTCGATGGGCCGCGTCCCGCCATAACCGGCCACCGCAAATTTCGTAGGACTCATGCCGGCCTCATAGATGAAGTAGTTCAACACCGTCATGGCCCTGTCCATTGACAACTTCCAGTTATACTTGTCATTGCCGCTGACATCCGTATGTCCTTCCACGGAGATCATTGAATCCGTTGTCTTCAGTACCGAAACGACTCCTGCCAGCACGGCATAGGCCTCCTGGCTCAATGTGGCCGAACCGGACTCGAACAGCACGTCGCCGGTCAGCATGATTGCCAGCCCGCGGCTGGTCTCACGCACATCATAGGCCCGGATGCCCTTGCCCATAATCCCGCCGACATTTTTCTGTTCCATGGCATTCAGCAATGACCGGCTCAGGGATGAGCTGTCAATGAAGATCTTGATATTATCCGAGCTCACAATGGTGGGCAGGCCCTGCACCGCCTGTTCGTTGGTCTTTTCCAGCGGCCCCATGGCGTCGTTGAAAAATCCGAAACTCTCCTTGAAGGCCTTGTCATCCATGGACTGCATGGAGATCAGCAGCACAAAGAACGTAATCAGCAGGGTGACCATGTCCGAAAACGTGGCCATCCAGCCGTTCTTATCCGGCAACATAATGATTTCAGGTTTATCTTTTCTGCCTGCCATCACATCTCTTCCAACTGGAAATCAAAGCCCTTGTACTGGAAGGTCCGGGCCGGCTCCTCCCTGCCATATTCCTTTTCACGGGCATCACCGGGCAGATCGCCCAGAATCACCACTTCCACCCGACGGTTCAACCGGCGGCCATAGGCGGTATCGTTGGATGAGATCGGCCGCTGGGAGCCCATGCCGTAGGCCGCCATCCTGGTATCGGCAACCCCCTTGGTCTCCAGATATTCAAGCACCCTGAGGGCGCGGGCCGATGAAAGCCCCCAGTTGGATTCAAACGGCGGATCCTCGATGGGCACCGAATCGGTGTGCCCCGTGATAATAATCGGATTTTTAATGGGCTCCAGGACCCGAGCCAGGGCATCCAGGGCTCCGTGGGCCCCCGGCAAAAAATTGTCGCTGTATTCGTCAAACAGGATATTGGAACGCAAGGTCACCACGATCCCCAGAGCCCCTTCCGAGACTCCGGTTCCGTTAAGATTGCCGCTGTCCCTCAAGGTGGCCCTGATCTGTTTGATATCCACGGCCTGGGCTGTCAGGGGCGCCGACTGGGGGACAATCTCGCCGCCCCCGGACTGGCTCTGGTAGGCGCTGGTGCCGCCCGGCAGAATCCCGAAACTGCCCATCAGGGAATTCATGGCCAGCCGTTTGCGCTGGTCATCAACCACGCCCATGGAGGTCAGCACGATGAAAAAGGTCAGCAGGATGAGCATCAGTGACGTAAACAGAAAGACCGTCAGGTCCTGTTTGGGCTCAACATAGATCTTTTTCTTTTTAGCCATCTCTTCCTACCGTATGTTATTCAGCCGCGCCCTGTTCCGAAGTCTCACGCATATCCGGCGACAGATAGGCGTGCAGCTTGCGCTCCACGATCCGCGGATTGTCTCCGGCCGAAATCGACATGATACCTTCAATCACCATGCCCTTGACCAACGCCTCCTCCTTGGAGCGGGTTGACAGCTTGCCGGCCATGGGCAGGGCAATCAGGTTGGCCAGCATCGAACCGTAAAAGGTCGTCAACAGCGCCACGGCCATGGCCGGACCGATGGATGACGGATCCGACATGGACTGCAGCATCTGCACCAGGCCGATCAAGGTACCGATCATACCCATGGCCGGGGCAAAGGCCCCCATGGAATTAAGGATATCGGCGCCTTTCTGGTGACGCTGTTCGACATATTCGGTCTCGGTCTCCAGGATATCCCTGATGGACTGCGGTTCCAGACCGTCGATAACCAGTTCAAGCCCCTGTTTGAAAAACGGGTCATCCAGCTCGCCGGCCGCGCTTTCCAGGGCCAGGATCCCTTCCCGCCGGGCCCTGGTGGCAAAATCCACAAAGGTGGGGATCAGGGTCTGGGCATCATGGGTCTGGGCAAAGAACACATTCTTAATGACACCCGCGACACTCAGAACATCCTTGAGAGGATAGTTGATAAAGACAACTCCCAGCGTTCCGCCGATAACAATCATCAAGCTGGGAACGTTGATAAAGAGACTCAGCGGTCCCCCAGCCACGATTCCCATGAGAACCATTCCAAATGCGACAACGATACCAATAATCGTAGCCAGATCCATATATCTTCCTCTCAAGTCTATTTTTCCGCTCATCAACAAGCAAAGTGCATGCCACCCTTCAGACTGAAGGCGCCAAACCCGGCCTGTTTCTCATCCTTTCGGCATTCTGTCGGCCTAAATTTAAAAACCGGCAGAAATGGATAAAAACCGGCTAGCTTCCACAGAATGTCTCCTGCCCAAACCATGTCCACCGCCCAAGACAGGCCCCCTGCCGGCGAAAACCCCTATTACGGCACAAAAAAAGACGGCAAACCGTAGCAAACAACGGCCTGCCGTCCTGTCATCATTTTGACGCCGGCCGGAAAAAGCTTTCCGGCCGGCGCAATGCTTATCAAAACCGCTTCAGGTTAACGTTTGAGGTTGATGAGTTCCTGCAACATGGCATCGGTGGTGGTGATGATGCGCGAGTTGGCCTGGAAACCCCGCTGGATCGTGATCATTGAGACCATCTCATTGGACATGTCCACATTGGACTGTTCCAGGGAGTTGGGCGCGATCTTACCCAGACCGTTCTCGCCCGGATGACCGGTAATGGCCGCTCCGGATGCCCTGGTCTCGCTCCAGAGGTTACCGCCGGACTTATTCAGCGACTGGTCGTTGTTGAACCTGGCCAGAGCCACCCGGTAGAGGTTAAGGATCTGACCGTTGGAATAATGCCCCACCATGACGCCGTCGGTATCCACGGAGATGGTCTCCAGGAAACCGGTGCCGTAACCGTTCTGGGTCTGGTAGATGGTGGTGGATGAGCTGGCGTACTGGGTCGAAGTCAGGGCCTGCGGTTCGGCCGAGGCGGACAGGGAGCCCAGATCGCCCGTAGCTGCACCGATGTCATCCACATTAATCGCCGGATCGCCGGCCGTGTTCCAGGCCCCGCTGGTGCTGCGCAGGCCGACCCTAAAATCAATGGTCTGGGTGACGCCGGAGACAAATTCGGTATCAAACTCGGGATAGCCCGAGGTGGAAAAATCGGCCGGAACCCAGTTGGCATTGTCATCCGGATCGCCGGCGCCGACGGCGTCATAGGTATAGGCCGACATATCTTCCAGATCACCGGTGGAGGCATTGAAGCTCATGGTGCCGCGCATGAGCACGCCCTGGGCATCTGCGCCGGCAAAGAGTGCCCGCTGGTCATCATCGGGACTGCAGCAGACGATATATTCCCAGGTATTATCAAGATCACCGCCGTCGTTATATTCGGTGGCAGCATTGGCCTTGTCATAATAGATGGTCAGATCATGGGAGTTACCCAGCGAATCAAAGACCCTGATGGCGGTCTGGTAACCGTACTGGGTATCGCCGATGGGCTCGGTCGCCGTGGCGGTCCAGGCCCCGAACAGGCTGTCGGAGTTGGAGCTGTCGGAGGTATCCAGGTTGGTGACGGCCTGCAGTTCGGATGTCTCCTGCGGCGGCGAGGTGAAGTCGCTCAGCACCACATCGGTGATGGTGCCCGAATCGTTGCCGTCATCATCCAGGGCCCAGCCCTGCACGATGTAGCCGCTGGGATTGACAAAGTAGCCGTCCTGGTCAAAGCGGAACTGGCCGGCACGCGTGTAATAGGTGGTGTCGGTGCCCGGCTGATTGACCATGAAGAAGCCGTTACCGCCGATGGCCAGGTCCGTGGAGTTGGACGTGGACTGGAAAGATCCCTGCTGGAAGAGCGTATCGACATCGGAAAGCGATGATCCGCGGCCGATCTGGGCCGAACCGGAGGCCGTCGAAACCGACTGGCTCAATACGTCCTGGAAAGTTGTCCGACTGGCCTTAAAGCCGATCGTGCTGACGTTGGCAATGTTGTCACCGATGACACTGATGGCATTACCGTGGGTCGAAAGACCGCTGACTCCCGCATATAATGAACTGGTTAAACTCATGGCTGCCTCCTTTAGCCCTTAATGGTTTCTATATCTGAAATGGTTACTTCTTTATCGCCGATCATCAGGTAGGTGATTCCGCCGTCATACCTGACACCCGTTACCGTACCCTGCGAGAAGGTCCGGCCGGAAACCTTGTAGCCCTCGGCATCATAGGCTTTCACGCTGAACACATAGCGCCCGGCTTCCACTTCCTGTCCGCGGCTGTCCAGCCCGTCCCAGGCACAGGTTGTCTGACCCTCGGCCACATTTTCCATCTCCATCTCGCGCACTGCGGCCCCGGAATCGTCATAGACCGTCACCTTGACGCTGACAGCGGCATCGTCCAACTCAAAGGTCAGGTCCGTCGCCTCGCCGTCATAGTAGACCACGTTGCCGGTGGCATTGACTTCCTTGCCCACAAAATTCAAGGCGCTCATGTTATTGATGGAGCCGGCCAGCTGACTGATCTCGCTCATGCTGTTGGTCATGTCCAGCTGGGATTCAAGGGTACTGAACTGGGCCAGCATGGCGGTGTATTCGGTGTTTTCCATCGGATCCATGGGGTCCTGATACTGCAGCTCAGTGCACAGCAGTGTGAAAAACTCTTCGGCCCCCAGTTCCTTGCTGCTCTTTTCCTGGGTCTGAACCGCACCCTGGTTTGCCAAAATGGTATCAAGTCCTACGATTGCCATCTTTTTCCTCCCTCTCAGGCAAAGATATCCAGACCGCCCTCATACAGAGGGTTCGCGATCCGGGCCGCATGGTTAAAGGCATCAATCTCACTGCCTGATTCATAACCGGTGCCATCGCCCTGTCCGGACCTTCCCCAGCGCCCGTTGGAACCACGACGGTTGTTCTGTCCGGCAAAATTGTTGTACGCCAGCTGCTGCTGGGCCCGATCATCAAAACCGGTGGTCACCTGCACATTGCTCACCTTGATCCCCTGCTCGGCCAGGGCCTCTTTCAGGATGTACATATTCTGCTGCAGGATATCGCGGGTCATGGCCTGATCGGTCTTGAAGGCCGCATTCATGGCGCCGTCAAGCATACTGATATTGACTTCCACGCGCCCCAGCATGGGCGGATTCAGTTTGAGCGAGACCTGGCCCTCGGAATTTTTGAGATTGGCGGCCATCCCCCGGCGCAGCTGGTCCATGACCTGACGCATATGTCTGTCCATCACGGTATCCGGCTGATCGGCAAACTTGTCGGCCAGGGCCTGATAAAGCTCGGTACTGATCACCATCTTTTCCTGCGGCAGACTGGTTCCCTGGAACAGTTTCAGGGTGTTTTCGATCCCGGCGAACTCGCTGTCGGTCAGCACGCTTTTCAGAAAAGCCAGGGCCTCTTTGATATCGCTGCTCAGAGGTTTACCCTCATTCTTGTTCAGAAACGCGCTGATCTTGCGGCTTATGTTGTCCACCTGCTGCTCCCGTGAGAGCTTGTCAGTGGAGAAGAGCAGCTCCTTGAGGCTGTCCTTGTCAATGCCAAGGCTCTCCTCAAGGACTGCGGCAATATTTTCCACCTTGATGGCGGCCCGGTGCACCCCTTCGGGCTGCACCCTGTTTTTCAGGACCGCCGACTGGACCGCCACGGGCAGATCTGCCTGTTTCAGGACGTTATCAACAAGCTGCTGCAGCTGTTGGTGCACGGCTGATGTGGTGCTGTTGGACTGTACCGCAGCCTGTACCGTAACCTTGCCCGCCTTATCAGCTGCGGCAGGAGTGGCCAGCCGGGCAGAATTGTATTCAGCCAGAATCTCTTCTACTGAACCGTCATCACTGAATATTTTTGTGATGATATCATCCGCACTCTGGCCGGTTTCCTCTGCGTGGACCTCAAGGAAACCTTTGAGTTTTTCTGACAGCGAGGCCAGCACATCCTGACAGGCAGCGTCACTCTCCATGATTTTTGCAATGGCCGTCTCATCGAATCCCAGGGCGGCGAAAAGCTGTTTTAGGCCATCATTTGAAACAGCCTTCAGATCACCCGCCAAAAGGGCCTTGAGATCTTTGACGCTCAAACCCATCTCCTTGAGTTCCGCCATGAACTGAAAAAGGAAGATCCCGCTGCCGGAGCCAAACAAGCCTTCGAGCGAATCCTCATCCAGGTTCAGTTTGGCAAACAGGCCTTCCAGAAAAGACTTCCCGGACTCACCGGATCCGTCCAGGGCCGTTTTTAAAAGGGATTCAAAATTTTCCCCGGAGGACCCTTTGGCAAAGACCTTCTGCAAAAAACCCGCGGCACCTGTTGCCAGTTCAAGCACCTGCGCAATGGGTATCTGCATATTCACCTCCAGCTTTTTATTCCCCTGCATAAGAGCAACAGGGATGCCATCGGATAAAAAACAAGGAACAATGCGGTTATGCAGATATCAGTAGTCAGGTTTTAGGGTAAAACTTGCAGTTACGATGTGCAAAAGTTGCCGCTCAGGTTTCCCGGCCGGCAGATCTGAGCGATAATGCAACCGGCAGCAGCAGCAATCCGCCGGCAGCTATCCAACGCAGTGCGGCAATGTAGCCGACAGCCCCAATCAGGTAGCCGCCACCCAGAGATGCCCCCAGCATCCCCAGATTAAAAGTCCACACAAAGACCGAATTGGCAAATCCGCGCAGGTTCTGGCTGTAGGCGTCGATAATATAGGAATTGAGGCTCGGATAGAGATAACCGTAGCCCAATCCGAAAAGTACGGCCAGAACCACCAGTCCGGCATAGCCGTCATGGGGCATGAAAAGCGGCAGCAGTATCACCAGCATTACGGACCCGGCCCACATCAGCCGCTCATCAATACGATCCATCCGGGAAAAGAGCATGGCCCACATCAGCAGACTGCCGCCGACAAAAGCCGTGAAAAACACGCTTGTATGGGAAAGCCCCAGCAACAGCATATAGGGGGGGATAAAGATAATCACGGCCCCGAAAATCAGCCCCACAATGAAATCCGCCGCCACAAACCTGAAGGCCCCGCCTTTCGGACGGCCGGATTCGCTGGGATAGATCCGTGACGGCATCTTCATTCCCAGCAGGGCCGCAACCAGCCCGAAGGCCGCCGCAGTCATGAAAAACCAGCCAAATCCCAGGGTGGTCATTATCAGTTCGCCGAAAATGGGCCCCAGGGCATGGGTTGAAATATTGGAAACGGTCAGAACTCCCAGCAAACGGCGGGAATTGCCAGCCCCGGCAACATCATAGACCAGGGCACCGCTGATTCCGAAGGCACTGGCAAAGGCCACCCCCTGCAGGGCCCGCAGGATATATGAAAGGCTGCTTATTTCAGAAAGTAATCCGAAGGCAAAAGTTGAAAGGCTCAGCAACAGGGAGCCGGCGACAAACAGGTTGCGGCGGCAGATGCGGTCCGAAAAATGGCCGATAATCGGCAGCACCACAACCACCACCAGGCTGAAAATTCCCATCAGGCGGCCCAGTTCTGCCGGCGCGGCCCCCAGTTCCACAAAATATCGGGGTAGCAGCATCAGTTCCGAAAAATTGAAAAAAAATAGGAAATTGGCAATTAGGACGATCAGAAATCCGTTATCGTGCAGCCCCGCATACTTCAGGGCCTTCATCGCATATCGTCCTCGGGGGCCCACACCTCGACGCAGTCTTTCCATTGGGCCTTGGCCACATACAGGGCCGAATCGGCCCGGCGCACCAGCTCGGCCTTGTCGTTCTCACCATGTTTCAAGGTCCCCACCCCGATGCTGGCAGTGACTTTAAGTTCGGTCCCGTCATGCACCCTGACCGGCATGCTTCGGACAGCCTCACAGACGCGCTCCGCCACAATTGCGGCCTCATCCGTGTCCGTATCCGGAAAGATCACGGCAAATTCTTCACCGCCATAGCGCGCGATAATATCAATCTCCCTGACCGTGGCCTTGAGGGTCACGGCCAGCATCTTGAGGACCTCATCGCCGCACTGATGGCCGTAGGTATCGTTGAACTTCTTGAAATCATCGATATCCAGAATGCCCAGCGATACGAATCCGTGCTGCTGGCGCTCAACCCGGGCAATTTCCTCGCTCAGCCGGTCCTGGAAATGGCGATGGTTATACAGCTCGGTCAGACCGTCGGTGATGGAAAGCAGTTCCAGTTTTTCATTGAGCATCTTGAGTTCTTCGGTGGCCTGATTCAGTTCACCGGATCTGATTTCAAGCGCATCGTTGACTTCGGCCATTTCCCAGAGGGTCTTCTCCATCTGGGCGTTCTTTTCCAGCAGTTCCAGCTCCAGGGCCTTCTGGCGGGTCTTGTCGATCAGCATCATCAGGGCCCCGGTCTTGTGTCCCTTACGGACCACGATCTTGGCGCTGTATTCCACGGTTATCCTGTTGCCGGCGCTTGTTCTGAGCAGACATTCGCGGCCGGAAATCTCGTCGCCGGCAGTGTAGAGCCGCCGGAAATCTTCACGTAAATCCTCCACCTCATGCGGCGGGACAAACAGGCTGAAATCACTGTTGCGGATCTCATCCTTGGGATAGCCCACCAGGTTGCAGATGAAATCATTGCAGTCCATAATCCGGCCGCGGGGGCTGACATGCAGAAAACCGACCGGGGCCCGCTCATAGATCTCGATAAATTCCTTTTCCAGGTCGCGCAGACGCCGTTCGGTCTTTTTTTCAGTACTGATATCGGCCACCACGAGCCACAGCAGCTTTTTATCGCCGGACGGATGCCAGCCGCCGTTGAAGCTGATATCCACCCGCCGGCCGGTTTTGCCGGAAAGCATCAGTTCCCGGCCCATCCATCCCGAGGTTTCCCGGGGAATCTCGTGCATACAGGTATAGACAAAGTCTTCACGGAACTGCGCCGGAATAAAATCGATAAACAGCCGCCCCATGAGCTCTTCGCTACAATAGCCGGTTATGTCACGAATCCTATCGCTGCTGAAGATAACCCGCCCCTCTTCCAGCACCAGCAACACATTGCGGGTATTCCTGGCTATATCGAGCAGCAGATCAAGGGCGCCCGCCTCGTCCATGGCAGGCGGAACATCCCCGTCCGCGGCAAAAACGACAAAATCATTTCCATCCAGACGGTAAAGGCTGACTTCAAACCCGCACCACGCCACAGGCGCGGCATCCTGCAAAAGACCCTGATAGACCTCAATGATCGCATCCCGGGAAATCCCGGAACCCTGCAGGCGTTCAGCCAGACCTTCGCTGAGATACTGGATCCCTGCGGCATTCAGGACGGCATAATACTGCGAAAATATTGGTGACAAAGAATTCAGACCAGCTTCCATTCCCTCGCGGTGCCCTCAATTATTTCTCCGGCATCCTTCATATCCACAAGAACCTTTTCGATGTCACTGGTGGCGATTTCGACATCCATGGCTTCCTGCAGAATGCGGATGATTTCTTCGATGGTTGCGCTCCCGGCCAGTTGCAGGGCCTTCTCGGTGAAGGTCAGCAGATCTTCATGTTTGGACCAGGGAAACAGCACCCAGCCCCAGTCATCCATCACTGCCGGGCAGAAATCGGGCTGCACATGGGATTCAGCCTTGCTCACCAGAACCATGGTGCGGACCTCCAGCGCCCGTTCGGCCAGATAGTCCCTGGCAAACTTAAGGGTGCGGCCTTCATCACAGACATCATCCACCAGCAGCACCCTTTTGTCATGCAGATCAACATCGGGCAAAGGATAAACAAGGTGGGGCGTTTCGGCAAGTTCCGAATCGGAATTCCAATGTCCCATCTGAATGCTGCAGACATATTTTTTCTGCATGTAATCCATCAGAATCCTGGACGGGGCCAGTCCGCCGCGGGCGATCGCAATGATGATATCCGGATCAAAATCACTCGATTTCAGATCCGTAAAAACCTGCCAGACCATCGAGTCAATCTCATCCCAGCAAAGACTGATGGCCTTGGGAAATTTATTCCTGAATGCGCTTACATCTTTCATACCTTCTCCTTGCTGTCTGCAAAAATCGCAGACCGACCTCTCTTAACGGAATCTGAGAGACGGATTGTCAAGGGTTCCGGAAACCGTGAACTTGACCGAATCCCCGCTGCTCCTGACACCGAGCATGTTCATCATGGCCGGTGACATCTTCAATTCCCCGGAAAGCGAAAGCCTGGAATTTTCAATACGGTTGCTCATCCGTACCCGGCCTTTGATGTTCCCGGAAATGCTGCCCGTCATCTCCGCACTTTCAATTATCAGTGACCCGTTATCCATTTTAAGGTCCATTTTAAGATTATCAAAGGCCAGCGAATCCAGCGGAACCTGTCTGATAAACAGAGGGAACTGGCCTTTTTCCCAGTTAAGGCTGATGGTGCCCGAAGACCTGTGAATCTGTCCGGGACTCATATTGAGCACCGCTGTCCCGGTCACAAAACCGTTAAGCAGCTCGGCATCTGGTGCCAGGCCGCCCAGGGCGGCAGCATCCAGCCTGTCGGCAACCACCCTCACATCAAACTCCTCACCCAAACGGCTGACCGGTGTATCCACAGAGCCCTTCACTCCGCCTTCCCCGGTAATCGTCCTGAACCCGAGCCCGGCCTTGCCCCAAAAAATTGCCTGGGGCCGCATCGAAAGCACCAGATTGTCCAGCACCGGT
>CAYWBU010000061.1:0-9289 GCA_964456565.1 uncultured Bacteriovoracaceae bacterium
CCGAAGGACTTCGGATTTTGAGTCCGACGCGTCTACCAATTCCACCACTCCGGCATGTGCGCAATTTAGTAACAGAGCTTCTGCCGTTTTGCAAGCAGAGCTTGCTGGCTATTTACTTTTTTAAAACCTCAGCTATAATCAGAACCAATGAAAATTACTATCATTTACGATAATACCGCCTGCACGGACAGCCTCAGGACCGGTTGGGGCTTCGCATGCCTGGTCGAAAAAGAGGGGGCTCCCAAGGTCCTCTTCGATGCCGGGGCCGAACCCGCCATCATGATGGAGAACATGCGCACCCTGAACATCAACCCGGCCGATATCGGCCTCATCGTGGTTTCGCATGACCATTGGGACCATACCGGCGGTCTGGAGGCCATCCTCAACAGCAATTCCAAAGCGCGGGTCTATGCCCCGCTCAATTTCTCGGGAACCTCCCATGAAGAACGCATCGCCCGCCTGGGAGAACCGCTGGAGCTGCCCGGCGGCATTTTCCTGACCGGCGAAATCGGTGGAATCGAACAGGCCCTGGCCGTGGAGAGCCAACGGGGCCTGGCTGTACTAGTGGGTTGCGCCCATCCCGGACTGGACAAGATCCTTGCTGCAGCCCGCGAATTCGGTCCGATCCATGCCGTGATCGGCGGTTTTCATGATTTCGCGAACTATGCCAGCCTGGAAGGCATCAGCCTGATCTGCGCCTGCCACTGCAGCGAGCACCGGGCCGAAATCCGCGAGGCCTATCCCGAGGCCTTTGCTGAAGGCGGCGTGGGCCGGGTCTTCACCTTTTAGACCGAGCGAATAGAGTCACCGCCCTGATCATAAACTGTCCCACCGCAACATTTCCGCGCACCGCAACGGTAATGCAGCAAGGACACCTGCAGGGCCCTGACCGCCTCTTCCGGGGACTCGTAAAGAGGCAGGCCGCGCTGCTTGCGGATGGCGATAATACGGTTGATCCCGTTGGGGACATAGATCACGGCCGGCTTATCATGTCGGCGGCAGAGATTGACCAGCTCATCCAGGGCATCAATCACGAAATCCTGCCAGACGCTGGGAAGGGCCACCAGACCGTCCACCGCATCACAGCCCAGCATGATATCAAAAATCCTGATGTAGGCCTCGGCCGAAAGTTCCGGGCCGAGATCAATGGGATTGGCGCTGTTGTAGACCTGGCCCGAATTTCTGATAGCCAGCTGGACATCTTCCGGAAAACGCGCCATCTCGAACCCGGCCTCCACAACAATATCCGTGGCAATCCCGCCAAAAGCCCCTGAGTTGGTGAAGACCGCCACCCGACGACCCTTCATCAGGGGCATGGAGGTGAAGACCTTGGGCAGGGCATGCAGCTCGCCGATCCTCCCGGCCCTGATAATCCCGGCCTGCTGCATGGCACGTTCAAAAATCAGATCATCGTTGGCCATGCCGGCCGTATGGCTCATGGCGGCCCGGGCACCTTCCGCCGTGCGCCCGACCTTGTAGACCAGAACCGGTTTGGTGACCCTCGCGGCCGCTTCCAGCAGCCGGCGCCCCTGCTGCACATTTTCCAGATACATGCAGATGACCTCGGTCTGCGGATCGGCTTCCAGAAACTCCAGCAGGTCGGCCTCGTCGATGTCGGCCTTGTTGCCGATGCTGATCACCTTGTTGATCCCGGCAATATCCTCCATCAGCGAATCCATCATCAGCACCCCCACACCGCCGGACTGCACGATGTAGGTCACGCTGCCGGGATTGAGGAAGATGTCGGCATAGGTGCCTTCGCCGGAACCGAAAAAACAGCAGAAGGCCGCATGGGCATCCAGCACCCCCAGGCAGTTGGGGCCCATATAGCGGATACCGTACTGCGCGGCGATCGCACTGACCCGGGCCTGGATGGCCTGACCGGCATCACCCTCTTCCGAAAACCCGGCACTCTCGATGATTACATGTTTAATGCCCTTTTCGCCGCACTCCTGCATGACCGCCGGCACATGGGCCGCCTGGATAATAATGATGGCGAGGTCAACAGGCCCGGAGATATCCGTCACCGATTTAACACCTTTGTAGCCGCAGACATCCTCGCCTTTGCGGTTGACCGCATATGTGTCGGCCTTGTAGTCCAGGCGCCTCAGTCCTTTAAGGATTGTGGCCCCCAGATTAAAAAGCGAATTGGAGGCGCCGATCACGGCAATTGATTCAGGTCTGAAAAACTTCTCCATAACAAATCTCCATAAAAATGAATACTCATTCAGGGTACCGCCGATTGACAGATTAATCAACCGCTTTTAACGGCTGCAAACCATTGCCTCCATAATATTTCGGGATTACCCTACTTTTCACAACCCATTGGAAAGGCAAATTTTTCTTGCAAAAACTCAACAATAAAGGTATATGATGGATGGTCGCCCTGGGTGGTTATTTTGTTTTAAAATCCTTGTTTCGATTTAATTTTCTCAGCACAAAAGCAGTAATAGCAGGGCGACCGCCATCTTACATTCCGGTCTTGCATTTCAAGCCCCCGACATTAAAATACAGCGTAACCATGTCATGGCATGCACTTCAAAAAAGGAAACCGGACATGAAAAACAGATATTACCGCCCGGGCAGCAAACCCGCCATCCTGGCCCACCGCAACCTGAAGATCACCGGCACCCTGGAAAACGGCCTGACGCATGTCTTCGATGATCTCATGCACCTTAACGGAATCAACCACGCCGACTTCGACCCCATGACGGCCACCCTCAAAATCGCTTATGATGCCTCCCTGCAGGACATCGAAAAGATCCATCACATCCTGAAAGCCTACAACTGCGATTTCGCCGCCACCATCTGGAACCGCCTCAAACTCGGCTGGTACCACTTCACTGATGAAAACATCCGCAACAGCCTCCTGCATTCGGCACGCTGCATCGACTACAACCGCTACCTACACTGAAAACAGAGCCGAAATTTAAAGTTTGCCGCACTGCTTCCGATAAGAAAGGTACCAGCGAAACATAATAACCTCCTCTTAAACCGGGCAACCTGAAAAGCCCGGCTTTTTTTTGCCTAAAAACTGTACTTGATATTCACAAAGAGGCGATCATTGTCGCCGGCATGTCTGAAGATCAGATTGTCGCCGGAGGTATAGTCCACGATCCCGCCGGTTATAACCAGGGCATCCATGATGTCATAGCTCAGATCAATGCGCTTGAGCGCGCCGCCCTGGCCCCTGGAGCCGTAGATCAGCGCCAGCACATTCAGGTGCAGGGTGTCGTTTTTGAAATCACGACTGAGGCGCAGGGCCGTGATGAAATCATCCTCCATAACCCCCTCGGGCGTATAGTTCAGGCGCCAGTCATAATGGTTCAAATGGCGGTCGGCCACCTCCAGCGAGATGCTGGTGTCGCCAAATCCCGAATATTCGATCCCCAGCAGCACATCCGTGCGGCTGAATTCGGAGGTGGGCAGGATGTAATATTCCAGGCCCGTGAACCAGGCCGCCTCGGCCTTAAAAAGCCAGTTGCCCCAGGCATAGTTAAAGGCCCCACCCGCCATGGTCAGCCGGCTGTGGCACTGCACATTCACCCCGGGCAGGGCCTGTTCGACATGCGCATTGTCATCAAAAAAACGCCCCGCATAGAAGGCCACATCATAGCCCTCGAAGATTCCCTTCAGGGTGAGGGCATATTCGGTATTCTCCCAGGTGCTGGCCGGGTCATCCGCATAGGGCAGCGGGGACATTCCCGGAAAAAAATCACTGCCGTAGACCGGATTGCGCATGAAGCCGATCTCGTGCACCAGCAGGCCGCCCAGGCTCCAGTTGCCCCAGTAATATTCGGCCCGGCTCATCAGCAGCGGCAGGCGCAGGTCCTCGATATCCACCAGGCCCGGGTTGCGGTTGTCCAGGGGGTTGACCACATCGGTGATGCGGATGTTGTCGGAAAAGCCCCAGACCTCCACCTGGCGGCCGCAACGGACATCCAGGCGGCCGAAGCTGCCGCCCAGCCAGGCCTCGCGCACCTCGGCCTCATATTCATATTCATCCACCACGGCCTGCGGATAGGCGCTGTGTCCCCGGATGCGGTAGGCGCTGTCCCAGAAGCCCCCGGCCGTGAGCCGCGCCTCCAGGCTGCCGGGCAGATCAAAATCGGCCTCCAGGCTGATGTCCGGTTTGAGCATGGCCAGGCCGCGGTGCTCGGTCTTGAAGGCATATTGGGTATCATGGGCATAGGCGTAGCTGGCCCACAGCCCCACACTGCCACCCAGGCGCAGCCAGTCCGGCAGTTTATGGTCCGCAGCCGCATCCTCGGCAACAACATCCGGTTCCGCACTGAATCCTTCCAGCAGGCCGTCGAGCTCATCCGCACATACCGGAGAGGCAAGTAGGAGCAGAATCGTAAAGGCTGTCATCAAACGCATGGCCGTCTAGTATCCCTTTTCCAGCTGGCGGACCGTGAAGAAGTCTTCCTTGAGGTCCTGGTTGAAACGCACATCCTTATATTTCAATACGGTCTTGTGCAGGGTCACGTTACTCTTTTTGGTGAACATATGCACCTCCAGCGGCACCCAGATGCCGTCAATCTTTTCCAACTGCTTGACATCCATGTACTTGAGCTTGTCGCCCTCCTTGACCCAGTTGATCCCGCGCACCACCACATAGTTGTCCTGGCGCACGAAAACCACGCTCTTGGTGTAGCCGTAGCGTTCCACGATCTCCGCGCTGCGCGGCAGCGACTCGATCACCCAGACCGCATGCCCGTCCACCGCGGCCTCTTTAAGCAGCTTGTAGTCATAGTTCTCCAGATCGCGCGAGGTCATGTCGGCATAGGAAAAATCAGAGCCCATAAAGCTGCCGCTCTTGTCCGACGAGGCGATCCGCTTGGTCTTCTTGAGTTCCGGCAGATACAGCCACTGGTCGTCGTCCCTGTTCGCATCATCATAATCCCAGGTCAGAAACCCCGTATCGCGCACATCCGCCGGTTCGATGAAAAACATGATGCTGAGCTTATCCTCGCCCTTATCCTTGCGGAAGGCCTTCATCAACCGACGACGTTCCTTGCCGTGCTTGTCGATCAGGATCATCTCCATCTGCGAGCTCTGGTTGTCGCCGTCATCCCGGGCGTCAACCTTCTCCATGATCCCGCGGGCTGCAGGATCGTCCGCCGCGGCCCAACAGGGAAACAGCAGGCCTAACATTACAGCCATCCAAACAGCGTTTTTTTTCATCACTGGTCTCCTTCCTTCTTTTTGTTCACCAGCACCATCAGGGCCGGGGCGATCAGGTAATCCGCAGCCAGCGCCAGGGCGATGGCCATGGCGGTCAGCCCGCCGAAACGGGTGATATTATTCATGGTCGAAAGCCCGAAAATAGCAAATCCGACACACAGCACAATGGACGTCACCAGCATGGCGCGTCCCGAGGTGTGCAGGGTTTCACGTACCGCCAGGGCCGGATCACCGCTGTGCTCATAATAGCGCCTGAAATTATGCATGAAATGAATGGTGTCATCCACGGCCAGTCCCAGGGCGATGGAGCCCACCAGCATGGTGAAGAGGTCCATGGGAATCCCGGCAAAACCCATGAACCCCATTGTCACAATAATGGGTGCCAGGTTGGGGATCATGCTCAGCAGGCCGATGCGCACCCGGCCGATCAGAAAGATCATCAGCAGCGTGATCACTACCACGGCCGTCACATAGCTCCTGGCCATGGAATGAATCGCGGCATAGACCGTCCGGAAAAGGACATAGCCCATGCCGGTGATCTCGGCCTTTATGTCCGGGAAATACTGCGCCAGATAAGCCTCCACCTCATCCATCAGGCGGTTATATTTGATGGCATCCTCAAAGGGCAGCTTGGCCGTGACCCGCGCCTTGGAAAACTGCGAATCCACAAAATCCTCCAGGTCGTCCGAACCGCTGTTTTCAAACAGCAGCAGTTCCTGGGCCACCAGCGGCCGCGACTGCGGAATGGAATAATAGGCATCATCATTGGCATGCAGGGCCCGATTGCTCTCCTTGAGGATCGTGGTCAGCGAAGTCACATGTCCCACAAAGATCCCGTTATAGCTGATGGTCTTGAAATATTCCTCGGCCTGCTCGATTCGGTTGAGCATCTCCGGCTCATACAGCCCGTTCTCGCGGCCCGTATCCACAACAACCTCAACCGCCACCGAACCCTTCAGCTCCTTGTTGATGAGCTCGGTGGCCTGGCGGATATAATTCTCACGCGGGAACCAGCGCAGCACATCGTGGCCGAAATTGATCCTGGTGATCCCCACCAGCGCCACGGCCACCAGCACGGCACTTACCAGCAGGATGCTGCGGGCATGGCCGCAGGCAAAAGCACTGATGGCGTCCATGGCCCTGTCCGTCCAGGTGATCTTTTCGCCGTGACTGGCATGCGTGCTCCTGACGGGCAGGATCGCCAGCAGGGCCGGCAGCAGGATGATCGTATACATCAGCGAGATCAAAACCCCCATGCCGCCGTAGACCCCCAGATCGGCAATCGGCGCCACTTCGGCCGCGGCAAACGATATCAGTCCGCTGGCGGTGGTCACACTGGTCATCACCACCGCCAGGCCGGAATGGCTCAGGGCGAACACGATCGCATCCTCCTTGCTGCCGTTTTTGCGTTCATGGTGATAGAACATGGCCAGCAGGTGGACTGCGGCGCCCACACAGACCGCCAGGAGGAATGAAGGCAGGATCTGGGTGGGCACCTTGATGGCCGCCCCGCACCAGGCCATGAAGCCCAGCGTCGAAAGCAGGGTCATGATCACGATCAGCAGCGGCAGGACCACCCCCGAAAAACGCCGAAACATGACGAACAGGCAGAGCCCGACAATCAGCACCGCCAGTCCCACGAACCGGCGCATGTCCTTCATCATGGACTGTTTGAGGAAATGGGTGATCACGTTGGTTCCGGTCAGGTGAATCCTGAAATCCGGGGCATCATAG
Organism: uncultured Bacteriovoracaceae bacterium; assembly: GCA_964456565.1. GTDB lineage: Bacteria > Desulfobacterota > Desulfomonilia > UBA1062 > UBA1062 > CAYWBU01. The sequence goes on from CAYWBU010000061.1 coordinate 6,922, forward strand.
CCCGCCACAATATTCCTGACCGCTTCAACCGTCTCCGAATTTTCATGGTCGGTCAGAAATTTTCGTTCGCCCGTAACGCTCTCGTCAAAACCGGCCAGCAGATCATCCTGAGCCCCCTCGGCCGAATAGGTGTCGGTCTTGATGGCGATGACGGTGAAGGTGGCATCCTCAGAGATCAGCAGATCCACATACAGCGGATTATTCATCACCCTTGCGCGCAAGGTCTCCATCTCCGCCTCATCCTGCGGCCATTTCTCCAGCAGGTCCTCCACGATCAGCTCGTCGCCCTGTCCTCTGGTGTTGCGGGCGTTGAGCAGGCTGGTTATGTCATCCAGGTGCGGCACCTTTTCTTCAAGCTCCGCATGCAGCTTTTTAAGCTTTGCAAGAAATTCCTGGTCAAAGACATCTGCCGTCTCCACGGCCACCACAATAATCTCGTCGCGGCCGAACTGATCCCTGAAATCGTTGTAACGCAGCAGCACCGGATCCTTCTCGTGCAGGAATCCTTCGGTCGAGGTGTCAATGGTGATCTCCGGCAGTTTGCTGACCAGGGCCGCGAAAAACAGCAGCACCATCACCAGGGTCTTGTAGCGGTTGGCATAGATCCAGTGCGCCAGGGTCGCAAACCAGAGTTCAATAAATTCACGATAATTTTTCATGCTGCTCTCCTTATTTCCTGAGGGCCTTCAGCAGAATCCGCTCCAGCTCATCCGCCACATACCCCGCTATGTCCTCATTGATCTCTTTAATGGGCTCAGGCAGGTCCTTCATCTGCCGGCGCACCGGACCGGTGGCCTTGAGCATCATCAGGGTACTGACGATCAGCATATGCACGACGAAGGGATTGACATCTTCAAAGATACCCGCAGCCACGCCTTCATTGAGGGTGGCCATGCTGAGACCGAAGAGGCTGAGCAGATCCTTGGTGATCTGTTCCGGCAGATGCTGCGCCCCGGAAGAAATCTCCCGCATGAAGATGCTGGCCATGTGGGCATGGCCTTCAACCCCTTCGGCAAAACTGTGAATGATTATCCTGAGCCGTTCCTCCGGATCAGTACAGGATTTTGCCGCCGCAAAAACGCTGGCGGCAAAATCTGAAAACATGGCATGGCTCATTTCGGCATAAAGGGCATCCTTGTCCCCGATATGATAATAGAGGGTGGCCTTGTTGACGCCGGCCAGGGCGGCAATCTCGTCCACCCGCGCACCACCGTAGCCCTCGCGCGCAAAGATTTCCGCGGCGGCCGCAATGATCTTGCGGCGGGTCTGCTCACTCCGTTCCTTTTTCCCGGCTGCACACATCAGCGCTCTCCTTCTTTTTCCCTTCGTCATCCTTACCGTTTAGTTTAACTAAATGGTTAGTTAAAAACAACCAAAAGTCAAGATCATTTTTTAACGATCCGATATTGTTAATTATTGGACTTCCCAAGCAGGCAAACAATCCAACAGTCAGGAGCCCTTAATGCAGACTGAAGATGCCGTTGCAGATGAACTGGAGAGGCTGCAAGCAGCCAACCGGCAACTAAAACAGGAACTGGAGCAGCTGCGCCAGGATGAGCAGAACTACCGGACCGTTGCCGAAAACTCCACCGATGCCATCGCCCGCATTGACCCTACCTATGAAATCATCTATTCCAATGCCGGTTTCTGCCGCCTGTGGGCCTCCGCACCCGAAGACATTGTCGGCCGCAAGATCGATTCCGCCGCCATCCCCGACACGGTCCGCACCTTCCTCGAACAACAGGTCCGGACCGTCTTCAAGATCAGACAGATCCGCATCACCCAGCTGCAATATGGAAACCGCGACAACGCCACCATGCTGGACTGGCGGCTGATCCCGGAATTTGATGAAAACAATGCCGTAAAGACTGTCCTGTGCATCGCCCGCGACATGACCGCGGCCGCCCGGGCCACCGAGTCCCTCAAGAAAAGCGAAGCCCGCTTCCGCATGATCTTTGAAAAATCCCCGCTGGGCATCATCCTGTGCGACATCCAGTGCCGGGCCCAGCAGGTCAATCCGGCGGCCTGCAACATGCTGGGGTATGACCAGTCCGAGATTATCGGCCTGGATTTCCGGGCCATCAATTTCCCCGAAGACTTATCCGAGGCCGAGGAGCGCTTCAGACAATACCTCGCCGGCAAACGCGAGTTTCCCCTTTATGAAAAACGCTATCGCCGCCAGGACAGCTCCGAAATCTGGACCCAGGTCACGCCGGCCATCATCCCCGACAGCAACGGCAATCCGCTCTGGCTGCTGGCCATCCTGGAAAACATCTCCGAACGCAAAAAGGCCCAGACCCAACTGGCCAACATGGCCACCATTACCGAACAGGCCGAGGAAAGCATCATGATCGTCGATGCCAACGCC
>CAYWBU010000061.1:9299-13702 GCA_964456565.1 uncultured Bacteriovoracaceae bacterium
ATTCGCTATGCCAACCAGGCATTTGAGGACATGACCGGCTACCGCCGCGACGAGGTCATCGGACAGCATGCCCATATGCTGCGCGACCGCGATACGGACCCGGGGACCGAGGAATCCCTCAGACTGGCCGTTGCCGAAGGCCGCATCTGGCGCGGCCGGCTGGCCAAAAAAAACCGCAGCGGCAAACGCTTCGAGGTGGATGCCAAATTCCTGCCCCTCAAGGACCATACCGGCCGGACAACCAGCTATGTGGCCGTTGAGCGCGACGTCTCCAAGGAAATCGAACTGGAAAAAAAACTGATCCAGGCCCAGAAGATGGAGTCCATCGGCACCCTGGCCGGCGGCATCGCCCACGATTTCAACAACATCCTGGCCCCCATAATCGGCTACACCGAGATCTGCATGGCCAACCTGCCCACCGAGAGCCCGCTGCAGCGCAACCTCTCCCAGGTCCTCAAGGCCGCCGAACGCGCCAAGGATATGGTAAGGCATATCCTGACCTTCAGCCGCCAGAGTGACCAGGAACTCAAGCCGCTGGAGATCCAGCCGATCGTCAAGGAGTCCCTCAAGCTGCTGCGCGCCACCCTGCCCACAACCATCGAGATCCGCCAGGATATCGACCGCAAGGCCGGGCCCATCATGGCCGACCCCACCCAGATCAATCAGGTCATCATGAACCTGTGCACCAATGCCTACCATGCCATGCCGGGCGGCGGGACCCTCAACCTTACCCTCAAGGAGGTCACGCTCGCGGAACCTGCTCCCCAGATCAACCTCAAACCCGGCAAATATGTCCGCATCACGGTTGAAGATACCGGCGAAGGCATGCCGCCCGAGATCGCCGAACGCATCTTCGACCCCTACTTCACCACCAAGACCCCGGAAAAAGGTACCGGACTGGGCCTTTCCGTGGTGCACGGCATCATCACCAAGTCCGGCGGAAATATCAGCCTCACCAGCGAACCCGGCCGGGGGACGACCTTCACCATCCTGCTGCCGCGCATTGACGGGCCCGGCCGGCAGACCGAAGACCCCGCGAACCACCAAATCATCCACGGCCAGGAGACCATCCTGCTGGTGGACGACGACTTCATGCTGCGCGAGATGATGCAGGAGATGCTGGAATATCTGGGATACCAGGTTGTCACGGCCGGACACGGCGAAGAGGCGGCCGCCATCTTCGGCACTGATCCCGCAAAATTTGATCTGATCATCACCGACATGACCATGCCGCGCATGACCGGGGCCGAGCTGACCGCAGCCGCCCTGAAGATCAGACCCGACATCCCCATAATCCTTTCAACCGGCTACAGTGATATCATGACCGAGGATCAGGCCCGCGAACTGGGCATCCGCGCCTTTGTGATGAAACCCGTAATCATGGAGCAGATGGCCGATACCATCCGCAAGGTATTGACCGAAAACTAGAGCAAGCTTGACCCGACCCAGTGGGCCGCAAATTGACTGGCCGTGCGCCCGCTGCGGCTGGCCTTTTCCAGGGCCCACTGCAAGGCCGCGCGGCGACCCGCAGCCTCGAATACAACCTCCCGGCCGGCCGCAAATCGCCTGATCCAGTGTTCAACCATGTCCAGATACTGCTCCTGGCTGAAGGGATGAAAAGCGACCCAGATCCCGAAACGGTCCGACAGTGACAGTTTTTCCTCGACCGTCTCGCCATGATGCAGTTCGCCGTTGACGATTGCGGCATCCCGGTTTTCACTGGCATATTCGGGCAGCAGATGGCGCCGGTTGGAGGTGGCGTAGATGATGATATTGGCGGCCGTGCGGCTGACCGAACCGTCCAGGACACTTTTGAGGGCCTTGTATTCGGCGTCCCCTTCCTCGAACGAGAGGTCGTCACAGTAGATGATGAAACGATAGTCCTTTGCCTCCAGGCCGGCCGCAATCTGTGGCAGATGTTTGAGGTCGCCCTTTGCCACCTCGATTATGCGCAGACCCTGATCATGGTAGCGGTTGAGCAGGGCCCTTACCAGCGAGGACTTGCCGGTCCCGCGCGAACCCCACAGCAGTACATTGTTGGCCGGCAACCCGGCCACGAACTGGCGCGTATTCTTTTCCACCACTTCCTTCTGGCGCTCGATAAACAGCAGATCGTCAAGCCCCATATCAGCGCCGGTTTCCAGCGGGACCAACTGACCGCCAAGGCCGACCGCCTCCCAGCGCCCCGCACGCACAGCATCCCAATTGATCGCACGGGGGCTTTGCGGCAACAGCGGATCAATCGCATCCAACAAACCCAGCAGGCGGTTTTTCAGCTCAGCATCCAAGGTCAGGCTCCTCATTTTTTTATTTATGAATACATCCTTTGAAACAAACAATCAAATCAACCTTGATAACCGCACCTTACATTTTTACAGCAAAATAGGGGCAGACAGCCCCTTTTTATTGTGCTATCCAACCTTCAAGTTTTCAATTTGAGGAGCGCTTGTTTTATGTTTCGCAAATTTCTGCCGCTGCTGGCGGCTTTGATGATAGCAGCACCGGCACTGTGGGCCGCAACAATTGATCCGGATAATTTCCCCGCCGACAGCGCCGATCTCTCCGGCAATCCCTACTTCAACAACTATGCCTTTGTGGCCCAGGGCTACGGACAGTTTGCCGGCAGCGAATACAGCGCCACCACCAGCGGCACCACCACCATTGCCGGAGTTGAATGTGCCGTAATCAATGAAAGCTATAACGCGGCCTATTCGGAATACACCGTAAAAATGCAGGCCCAGTACTGCATGGCCCGCGACAAAGATAACAACATCCACGTCCTGAGCTATGACGCCACCGCCAATATCACCTACACCTTCTTTTCTGACCGCAAAACCATTAACATGAACCCGGCATCCATAACCAGCACCCTCTACTATCCCAGCACGCCCGAGGTCGAAACCGTCTATTTCCAGGGCACCGACCTCAGCGATAACAGCATCTTCATCACCACCGGCTGCAGCGCCGCAGGAGACAACACCGCCACCATCAAGAGCCGGACCGATTTCAGCTATGGCGGCAACAGCTACTGGTTCAGCCTCTATTTCCACCTCGAAAAAGATAAAGGTATCACCCAGATCGACGACGGGGAGGGCAGCGGCTTTGCCGTCCAGAACGTCTCGGCCGAGGCCGAGGAATATCTCAGACTGCAGCAGCTGCAGGACAGTGACGATGACGACGGTTACTGCTTCATCGCCATCGCCCAGATGGGCCGCACGGCCCAGACCCTCATGACCCTGCTGCTGGCCGCCGTGTCATGCCTGCTGGGCTGGTTCGCCATCAGATCCGACCGGCAGTGATTCCGGGGCGATTCGCGCCCTCATATTGTTTTTCCAAATAAATCGCATAGATATCTATAAATAGCTCCCCTCGTGGCACCTGTTATTTTTTTAACTTGACTGCCCTGTAAATATTGCTTAAAACCCTCCTTATAGTACTGACATGTCATTTTTTGTAATGTATTTTAACAATGGGCAACAGACAGGGGGATTCGGGTAAGGGCATACGAGGGGCCGTCACTTTTTTAACCACCCCAGGTTGCATATTCGGCATTCCCCAGACCAACAAGGGGGTAAAGTATGGCGGATTATGATCTAATTGTCGTCGGCGCCGGTCTCGGCGGACTCACCACCGGCGCCCTGGCTTCCCACCAGGGTCTCAAGACCCTGGTTCTGGAACAGAACGATGCCATCGGGGGCTGCTGTTCAACCTTTGACTATCAGGGCTACAAGTTTGATGTGGGCGCTTCCATTGTGGAGCTGGTCCGGCCGCTGGAAATCGTGTTTGAAAAGATGGGCAAGGACATCAAGGACTACATCGACCTGGTGCCCTGCGACCCGATCTACTCCTTCATCACGCCGGAGGGCAAGCGTTTCACCATCCCCACCAGCCTGGAAGAGACCCGCGCGGTCATCAAAAAGATGGCCCCCGAGGACTACGACCAGTGGGTGAAATTTGAAGAGTTCGGCATGTGGCTGCTGCACTATGCCATGGAGGCCATGATCTGTTCGGACATGACCACCTTCAAGGCGGCCATCGATGTTGTCAGAAAATATCCCAAGCTCTACAAGATCCTGCCCACCTTCCTGCAGAACCATGAGATGGTGGTCAAAAAGGCCTTCAAGAATGCCGACATGCTTTCGTCGGTGTCCTTCCAGTCCTTCTTTGCCGGGGCCCCGCCCTATATCGGATCCGGCATCTTCGGCATGATCGCCCTGTCCGAACACCTGGGCATCTACTATCCCAGGGGCGGCATGATCGGCATCCCCAACGGCATCAAAAAGGCCGGAGAGGAATTCGGCCTCAAGGTCCAGACCGGCAAAAAAGTTGAAAAACTGCTCATGCAGGGCAATGAGGCCCGCGGCGTCGTGCTGCAGGACGGCTCCGAGATAACCGCCCGCGGC
>CAYWBU010000062.1:0-13581 GCA_964456565.1 uncultured Bacteriovoracaceae bacterium
AAAAACTATAAGTAATCCCCAACGTAACCACCGGATAATACTGATACCGATTCAGCGCATCCTGCAGTTCCTTCTTCTCCCGCTCCAGCTGCATCAACAGCGTCGGATTCAGGGCCAGCAGCCCGGTGGCCCGCAGTTCCACATCGGCCTCGGCCTGCATGATCACGCCCAGGTCCACCTGCAGCCCCAGGTCGGCCAGCAGCTGGTCCTTGGAGGCGTTGCCCCAGCCGATGCCCACATAGGGCGCCACGGGTTTGAAGTCCACCTTGCCCTGGATCACGCCGATCTCCTGGGGGGTGTAATAATTGGCGCCCAGGCGGTAGAGCACATTGAGCTGACCGTTGAGGTCGAGGCTGGTCTGGTTGAAGACCGCGCCGGCCGAGATGCGCAGGCCGCCGTTCAGGGGATGGATGTCCAGCAGGAGCAACTCGTTCATGTTGTCCAGCTCCAGGTCATATTTGATGTCTTCGGGCTCGATGGAGGCGCTGTAGGTCATGCCGTGCACCCCGGCGCGCAGGTTGACGAAGGGGGCCAGCTTAAAGGTCGCCTCCACGCCCGGGCCCAGGGTGGAGATGTTGGCGCCGATGCCGAAGCCTTCGGCGTAAGCCGTGCTGCCCGCGAAGATGCATATAATGGTTGAAAAAATTGCCAGAGATCTTTTCATGTTTCCTCCTTGTTGGGGTATCTCCGGCAATATTAGCACATTAGCCGCGAAAACCGCCAGACTTATCCTGCCTCATTCCGATGCATCATGGGCGACTCCTTCATCTGAAAACTCACCAGCACCACCAGCAGAAACATGACCGCGAAGGCCATCAGCGAAGGCATCATGGTGCCGGCGCTGTCGCGGAAACGGTCCATGCCCCACATGAAGATAATCCCCGAGATCTGGCCCACCCACAGGATCAGCCCCTGGGAGGTGGATTCCGGTGCGGGATAACTGATTTCGGCCCCGTACTGGAAACCGATGGGGCCGGCCGCCATTACGAAGAAGCCCAGCACAAAGCCCGCCAGCAGCAGGACGGTATAGGTATCGGCCACGATCAGACCCACCAGCCCGGGCAGGGCCCCGGCCATGGCAACAATCATGAAGGCCTTGCGGCGCCGGAAATGATCGCTCATGAGCGGCAGGATGATGGCCCCCAGGACGCCGCCGACCATCATCAGGGCCCCCACCATGCCGGCCTGTTCACAGTCGAGCCCCTTGGGCGCCAGGATCTGTTCGATCCAGCTGGTGACGGCATTGAACATGCCCAGGCCCACGAAAAACAGCACCAGCAGGATCAGCATGTCGCGCTGCCGGAAGATATGGCCGATGCCGGCCAGCACACTGATGCGTTCGCCCTCGGTTTCATGGGAAGGCGGCAGCGGCGGCTGCTCCCGGATAAATATCAGGAAAAAGATCGCACTGACCACCGAAAGCACGCCGTAGGTCATCAGCATATATTCCATGGAACGGTTCTGCACCAGATAGGGCGTCAGAACCATGGCCACGATGATGCCCAGGTACTGGGAAAGGGCCGCCAGGCCGGCGGCGGTGGCGCGCTCCTGCACCGGGAACCAGCGGGCCCCGATGGCGGTGACCGCATTCAGGATGAAGGGCTGGGCAAAGGCCAGACCGAACTGCGCCAGCATCACCAGCATGAAGCTGTCGGCAAAGATACCTTTGACCAGGCCGAAGATACCGGTCAGCAGGGCCCCGGCGCCCACCCCGATGCGGATGCCGTAGGTGTCGATCACATAGGAGGCCGGCACGCACATGAAGATAAAGACGATCATGTAGCTCATGGCGAAGAGCCCCACCTGCATGGCACTGACATTATAGAATTCCGCCGTCTCGATCGTAATCGGGGCGAAGGTCACCCAGTGGATCTGGACCACGGCATTGATCAGCGCGAAAAGAACCAGGATAACCCAGCGGTACCCGTAAACCTGAATTCCGGAATCATTCATTGAAACCTCCAATAGTTGTCTGGCATCTGGAGAAATATCATTATCCTGCCATAATGGACCCCGACAACCTTTTAGGCAACTTTTTTCTATGTTTTCGGCTTTTAAGCAAAAATATCGCCGCTCCGGACGCCGACCCGCAACATTGAAAACCCAATCCCAAATCCGCTGGACAGCCCGCGTCAAAAGATATTATGAAGCTGACATGGAGAAGATCAGCATCGTCATCGTCACGGTGGGCGCGGACCAGACCCTGGTGGAATGCCTGGCATCGCTGCGGCGCCACACCCACAGCGCCCATGAGATCATCCTGGTCAACAACGGGTGCGATTCCCTGGACATCGTGGGTGCGGCCGACCTCAAGATCATTGAAAACGGCCGCAACCTGGGTTTTGCCCGGGCCGTCAACCGCGGCATTGCGGCGGCCGACGGCGACATGGTGCTGCTGCTCAATCCGGACACGATCCTCAAACATGACGCCATCAGCGCCATGCGCGCCTTCATGGACGCCACCCCGGCCGCCGGCATCTGCGGGGTGCAGCTGACCTATGCCGATGACCGTCTGCAGAATTCGGTGGACATCATCCCCGGGCTTGCAACCCAGTTCCTCAACAAGTCGCTCCTGAAGATCATGTTCCCCAAGGCCTATCCCAGCAAACGTTCGGGCTTCAGCGAACCGGTCAAGGTGCCCTCGGTGATCGGGGCCTGCATGCTGATCCGCAAAACGCTGATCGAACGCATCGGCGGTCTGGACGAAGGGTTCTTCTTCTACCTGGAGGAGACCGACTTCTGCAAACGCGCAGCCGAATGCGGCTTCGAGGTCTGGCACCTGCCGCAGATCCGCGTGGTCCACCACCAGGGCCTCAGCGCCAAGAAGATCGATGTGCGCCGCAAGGTGGAATTCAACCGCAGCATGTGGCGCTTCTTCCGCAAGCATCACGGCCGCCTGATCACCGCCATCTTCTACATCCTGACCGTGATCAAGCTGCTGTTTGAAACCGCCGGCAACCTGCTGCTGGGTTTCATCCCGCGCATGCGCCCCAAACTGAAAAAATCGGCCGTGCTGCTGGCCTGGTATCTCTGCGGCATGCCCAGGACCTGGGGCATCGAAGGCCCGCAACCCGCCTATGAGACCCGGCGGATCGAGGGCTATACCTGGTTCGTCAGGACCGGCAGCACCATCCCGGATGCCATGCACGCCCCCAACCGTTTCCTGGATGAATTCAGCACCAGGGTCCTGAACCGCTCGCGCACCACCTACATCAAGTCCGGGGAGCTTGACGGCCGGACCATCTTTTTCAAGCGCTACAACTTCAAGGGCGCCAGGGATTCCGTCAAGAACATCTTCCGTCCCAGCCGCGCCAGACACTGTTTCGAGGCCGCCCTGCTGCTGGAAAAGATGGGGATCGATACGCCGGAGGCCTTTGCGGCCTGTGAGAGGCGCACCGGCCGCATCTTGAACGAATCCTTCATCGCCACCCGCGGCATCACGGCCACCGACCTGGTGCAACTGGTGGACACCAGGGGCTGCGACCGCCAAACCGTCATCACGCTGGCGCGTTTCATCCGCAAGATTCATGACATGGGCATCCTGCACGTGGACCTCAAGGGCGAAAACCTGATGCTGGATGAACAGGGCCGGATCTTCCTGATCGACCTGGACCGCCTGAATATAAAAACCTTTCTGTCCATGGAAGCCCGCGCCAAAAACCTGTGCTACCTGAACGCCAGCTTCGTGAACAGCGTGCCGGAGGATCTGCGCCGCCTCTTCCTGGATGAATATGTCAAGGGCGATCCGCGTCTTGAAAAACAACGTCCTGAGATGGCGCGCCGCATCAGCCGCCTGACCGCCAGGCGCCTTGAAAAACGCTACTGAGCCCTACTCGTGGCGCAGGGCCTCGATCGGGTCCAGGGCCGCGGCCTGGCGCGCCGGGAAATAGCCGAAGACCACGCCCACCACGGCTGAAAACCCGAAGGCCAGCAGGACGATTCCCGCATCAAAGACAAAGGGCATGTTCATCAGGCGCGCCCCCACGCCCGCCATCAGCAGTCCCAGGATGACGCCCGCCAGCCCGCCCAGCGAGGACAGCACCACGGCCTCCACCAGGAACTGCAGCTGGACTTCGCGCCCCAGGGCCCCGATGGCCATGCGGATGCCGATCTCGCGCGTGCGCTCGGTGACCGAGACCAGCATGATGTTCATGATGCCGATGCCGCCCACCAGCAGGCTGACAGCCGCCACCGCGCCCAGCAGGGCGGTCAGCACCCTGGTGGTCCCGGTCAGGGCCTCAAGGATCTCGCGCATGTCCCGGACATGGAAATCATCCTCGGCCCCGGCCGCGATCCGGCGGCGCTGGCGCATCAGGTTTTCAATGTCGCGCTTGACCTTGTCGGTGGAGACCCCGTCGCGGGCCGAGACATAGATCACCTCCACATCATCGTTGCCTGCCATGCGGCGCTGCAGGGCCTTCAGCGGAATCAGCACAAAGTCATCCTGGTCATGGCCCATGGAAGACTGGCCCTTGGATTCCAGCACCCCCACCACCTGACAGGCCAGGCGTCCCAGCCGGATGGTGGACCCCACGGGGTCCCTGTCGCCGAACAGCTCATCCCTGACCGTAGTCCCCATCAGGCAGACCAGGCGCCCGGAGCGCATCTCACTCTCGGAAAAAACCCGGCCGGCGGAAAGCTCCCAGTCCCTGACCGTCAGGTAGGCATTGGTGCTGCCGCGCACCGTGGTGGACCAGTTGGCGTTGCCGTAGATGGCCTGCTGGCTGGTGCTGGACGCCGGGGCCACCGCCGTCAGACCGGAAACCTCGCGGGCGATGGCCGCGGCATCCTCCTCATCCAGGGGTGCAGCCGCAATGCGGGCCCCGCCCGGTCCGCGGCCGCCCTGGCCCGGACGCACATGCAACATGTTGCTGCCCAGGCTTGATATATCCGAAGTCACCTGGGCCGTGGCGCCGCCGCCGAGCGTCACCATGGCGATCACCGCGGCCACGCCGATCACGATGCCCAGGATGGTCAGGGAGGAACGCAGGACATTACGCCGGATCTCACGCAGGGCCAGCAGCACGGTTTCCCACAGCATCAGCACTTCCTCCGGTTGGGCTGGTCCGCCTCGATCAGACCGTCCAGAAACTGCACGGTCCGGCCTGCATATTCGGCCATATCCGGTTCATGGGTCACCATGATGATGGTCACCCCGCGGCTGCGGTTGAAATCGCACAGCAGGTCCATGATCTCGCGGCTGCGGGCCGAATCGAGGTTGCCGGTGGGTTCGTCCGCCAACAGCACGGCCGGTTCCATCACCATGGCGCGCGCGATGGCCACGCGCTGCTGCTGGCCGCCCGAAAGCTCGGCCGGGGTATGGGTCTCCCAGCCCGTCAGGCCCACCTGATCCAGGGCTTCGCGGGCCTTCTGATGCCGCTCCCGTTTGGGAATCCCGCGGTAGATCAGCGGCAGTTCCACATTTTCCAGGGCCGAGGTCCGGCTCAGCAGGTCATAGCCCTGAAAGACAAATCCGAGATAGTTGCGCCTGAGCAGCGCGCGCTGGTCCTGGCTCAGGATTTCCACCGCCACGCCCTTGAAGCGGAAGCTGCCCCTGGTGGGAACATCCAGGCAGCCCAGGATATTCATGATGGTGGACTTGCCCGAACCGCTGGGCCCCATGACCGCCAGAAATTCGCCCTCGTCCACCTTGAGATCGATCCCGCGCAGGGCATGCATGGCGGCCTCACCCGTGCCGTAGACCTTGGTGATCCCGCGCAGTTCGATCAGATCGTTCATTTTTCCGTCCTGACGGTGTCGACGATCAGCTGCATGCCGGGTTCCACGTCCGGACCGCTGACAGCCGTCAGCAGTCCGTCGGTTACGCCGGTCGTCACCCTCAGCGGCCGGGGTTCCCCGTCAACCAGCTGCCAGACCTGCTGGGTGCCGCCGTTAGACACAACGGTCTTCACCTTCTGGCGTTCATCGCGCCGCGGGCGGCGCGGCAGCAGCCGCTGCATCACACTGCCGGACGTCTGCCGGGTCCGCTCCGTGGCGGCCGGCGAGAAACGCAGGGCCGCGTTGGGCACCAGTACCGCGTTGCTAACCTCCTCCACCGTGATATCGGCCGTGGCGGTCATGCCGGGGCGCAGCAGCAGCTGTGAATTATCCACATCCAGCACGGTCTCATAGGTCACCACCCCCGCATTGGTCTGGGCCCCGTAGCGCACCTGGCTGATGGTGGCCGGAAAAGTTCTGTCCGGATAGGCATCCACCGTGAAGGTGGCCTTCTGGCCTTCGCTGATGCGGCCCACATCGGCCTCATCCACATCCACATGCAGCTCCATCTGGGTCAGGTTCTCGGCCAGGGTAAACAGCACCGGGGCCTGCAGTGACGCGGCCACGGTCTGTCCCGTTTCAACGCTGCGTTCCAGCACGATGCCGTTGATGGGCGAACGGATCAGGGCCTTGGTCAGGTTGGTCTGATCCACCGCCAAAGCCGCCTCAGAACGCGCCACATTGGCCCGCGCCGTTGCAGCAGCGGCCTCGGCGCGTTTCAGGGCCAGCCGCGCCGCCACCAGTTCCTGTTCGGCCGGCACCCGCCCGCCGGAAATCTCCCAGGCCTTTTCCAGACGTTGCAGGTCCGCACGCGATTCCTCCAGAGTGCTGGCGGCCGTCAGCACCTCGGCCCGCGCCGATTCCAGGGCGGCCCGGGCCTGGGCCACGGCCGCCTCAAGGTTGGCCGTATCCAGGGAGGCCAGCACCTGACCGGTCTTGACCCGGTCATTATAGTCAACCGCCACACTGCGCACGATCCCGGACAGTTCGCTGCCCACATCAACCTGATTGGTGGGTTCCAGGCTGCCGGTGGCCGTCACTTTGACCACCAGGTCGCCGCGGCTGACCGTATCCGTTACAAAGCTGATCTTTTCGGCCCCGCCGCCAGCGCAGGCCCGCAGGATCAGCACCATCCCAAGCAACACCGCCACTGCGGCCGCAATTATAACCCGCCGGCGACGGCCGGAAGGCGCCGCAGCAACACCCAAAATTTCATTGATATCCTTATCCATCAGATCTCTCCGTCGGCATACTTGTCCAGCCGCCGCCCAGGGCCTTGTACAGGCTTACAAAGGCGCTCACCACTCCCAGATCCGCCTGCAGCCGCTGATCGCTCACCGCAACCAGCGCAATCCGGGTATCCAGCAGCTCGTCCCGGGCGCTCAGCCCGGCCGCGCCGCGGACTTGCTGCAGGCTTACAGAATCCCGCCGGGCAGTCTCCGCCTGCCGCAGCGCCTCCAGTTCATCCCGGCCGGCAACATAACCTTCAAGCGCATTCTCCACCTCGGCCACGGCACTGATGAGGATCTTTTCATAGGCGATCAGGGCCTGCTCACCAAGGGCGTCCTGCACCTCAATATTCTGGCGGATGGCCCCGGCATTGAAGATGGGCCACGAAAGCCGGGGGCCGAAACCGTAGGTCCGGGCGCCCACCTTTCCCAGATTCTTGAATTTAAGGGCCTCCAGCCCCACCGAACCGTCCAGCACCAGCTTGGGATAGAGATCGGCCGTAGCCTCGCCGATGCGCGCGGTCTGCGCCGCCAGTTCGCGTTCGGCCGCCCGCACGTCCGGGCGCCGCGCCAGCACCGCGGCCGGGATCCCGATCACCATTGTTTCCGGCAGCTCCGGCAGAGTCGGACTCAACTCCAGATCGGTCTGGCCGGGATATTCACCCAGCAGAATCGCCAGGCGGCTCAAGGCTTCGCTGCCGGCGGTCTGCAGCTCCAGCACCTGGACCCGGGCATTTTCAAGGTCCGCGCGTGCCTCGTTAAGCGCCCGGTCATCCGTCAGTCCGGCCTGCCGGCGCGCCGCAGCCAGATCAAAGAGCTCCCCGCGGCAAGCCAGGCGCTCTTCGGCCAGCTCCAGGCGCTGCTGCAGCACACAGGCCTCCATATAGTTGATCACCACCTCGGCCGCCAAAGAGATGCGCACATCATCAAGCCCGGCCGCAACGGCTTCCAGGTCGGCCCGGGCCGCCTCGACCGCCCGGCGGTTGCCGCCGAAGATATCCAGTTCCCAGCTGGCGTCAAAGCCGGCCGAATAGCTGTCGCTGATCTGGCCGCTGCCGGAATTTTCGCTGCTGCGCCGTCTGGTGGCCGCGGCCGCGGCATTCAGTTCCGGCAGTCGCGCCGAGCCGGCAATGACCTGCCGCGCCCGGGCTTCACGCAGCCGGGCCATGGCCGTCTTGAGGTCATGATTTTTCGCAAACGTCTTTTCCAGCAGCGCATCCAGCTCCTGATTTTCGAACTGACGCCACCATCCGGCCACAGGGGTCGCTGAATCCGTTTGAATTTCGGTACCGTTATGCCAGGATGCGGGAAAATCCTGCTCCGGCGGCACATAATCGGGGCCCACCGTGACACAGCCTGTGAGCAATATAAAAAACAGCAATAAATATATCAGTCGTTTCAATTCCGCCATCTCCTCACCTGGTACAAACCTCAGGTCGCCGCCGGATACGCTTAAGTTACAATCATTTGCGATCAAATTGCACTTTTATTTTCATCAGGCTATAGTTGCGGCATGTCAATAATCAATCTCTCCGCACTCAACCCCGGCCGGCTATGCGCCGAAACCGCAAGCGGCCTTGCCAGCGAAGGACTGTTTTTCCTGGCCGAAGGCGTGCCGGCCTCCGTCACCTGCCGCGATTACCGGACCCCCGGCCGGAGCGCAAACTGCAGCCGGCGCTTCTTCCTCGGCAGCGTCGCGCTCACGCAGCAGCGCATCGCGGCCTTCGCCTTCCAGGCACGGTTGCTGAATGTGCGCTTCGATGACGAGCTCTTCGCACGCCTCAGCATCACGGTCCCGCGCCCGCGACGGCTGCTGGTGAGTTTCGCGGCCGAGGATTTCAGCGAGCAGCGCCGCGGACAGGTTGAATATCTATTTTACACGCGTCAGGCCCGCACCATCGAACGCCACCTAAAAAACGAAGGGAGCACAAGCAATGAATGACTTCATTACCCCGCCCGACCATACCGGATTCTTGGCCCGCCGGATCTGCGGCATTGCCGCCGGCGGCATCCGCGACATCGCCATCGCCTTGATCGAACCGGGCGGCGGCGGACCCGAACCGGCCCACACCCATGCCCATGACCACCTGTTCATCGTCAACCAGGGCGAGGTGACCATCTTCATGGACGGAACCGCCCACATCCTGAAGGCCGACGAGGCCCTGCTGGTGCCGGGTAAAAGCCTACATTCGGTCTGGAACCGCTCTGGCGATCCGGTCAAGATGACCGGCATCACCCTGGGCCGCACAGAGCCATGAGCGAGCGGATCTGCTTCGAGCCCATCGGCAGCATCCATTCGCCCTTCAGTGACCCGGATGGCATGCCCATCCAGCCGGCCGGGGCCCGGGGAGTCCGCGGCCAGGTCCGCCTGGATGAACGCTTCCGGGACGGCCTCAAGGACCTGGACGGCTTCTCGCACATCATCCTGGTCTATTATTTTCACCGCGCCGGCGAGACCCGGCTAAGGGTCACGCCCTTCCTGGACGATCAGCCCCGCGGCATCTTTGCCACACGGGCCCCGTGCCGCCCGGCGCGCATCGGGATCTCGGTCGTGCGGCTCGAGGCCGTCAATGACAACGTCCTGGAGATCAGCGACGTGGATATCCTGGACGGCACCCCCCTGCTGGACATCAAGCCCTATGTGCCCGAATTTGACATCCACACGGTTAAGCGCAGCGGCTGGCTGGAAAACAACGGCCGACACGTTAGCGCCAAACGCGCTGACAAACGTTTCAAATAAAAAAGGGGACCGCAAAATCCGGTCCCCTTTCCAATCTTTTAAAGCCCGGGACAATCAGTTTTCAATATTGTCGCAGAACCTGTTGATCAGTTTGGTGGCATGCTCACTGCCCAGCATAAATTTCTCCACCGGCTTAAAGAACAGCAGCCAGCTCACCAGCTTGAACACCGGGCGCAGCCCCGCCTCATGGAAGGCCGTGGTCAGGCCCATGGCGGCCTTCACCTGGCCGCCCTTGCGCTCAATGGCATGGCGCATGGGAATATCAATCATGTCGATCTCAAAGGCCTGGATGGGCGGCCCGCAGAAGGTGGAAAAGGTCCCGACCTTCTTGCCTTCCAGGCCCCGGATGGTGCTCAGGTAGCGCGCCACCGGATAGGAGATGTAGACCCATTTGGGTCCGCCGATGCAGATGCGGTCAAATTCGCTCACATCCGGATAGTCAAGGGGCCGGATATCTTCTTCCACCTGCTTATAGCTCTTGAGGAACTCCTCACGGTAAGCCCGGTTGAACAGCACCTTGGTAAAGGCATTGGGATAGCTCTTGGCATCCCTTAAGACCTCCACCAGCCAGGTGACCTCCTTGCGGCGCACGATCTCCTCGTAGGTAACCGCATTTCCGCGTGCCTCCAGCTCGCGGCCGATGGCCCGCGCCAGCCGTCCGGTATGGCCGGTCTTGGAAAAATAAGCCACCAGAATTTTTTTGGAACCTTTCTTTTTTGACATTCCTTTCTCCCGTCAATAAAATTTCAGATCAGAACTTTTCCGGACTTTCCCCGTATGAGACTCCCCGGACGCTACCCCCTTAAAAGAAAAGCAAAAAACAAACTCACATTATGTCTAGAGTAGCTTACATCAAGAATGGATTCATTTTTAATAAACCACGGCATCGATGTCCGCGGCTTGCCCCCGGATTCGGATGCTCACGCGGTTGGGGATGCACACGACATTTTCGCCGCTGTGGCGGATCTCGCCCATCTCCACACAGATCTGATGCGGGCACGGCGAAGAGTGCATATGCACCCGGCCGTCCCTGACCACCACCAGGCTTTCCCCGAGCGGTCCGGGCACCCGGATCTCGGCATCTTTTTCCAGCGGCACCACCATGAACAGCCCTTCGGCATTATAGATCTCCACCATGCTGCCGGCCTCACGCCCGGCATGCAGAAAGCCCAGCCAAGTAAAGGCCGCGACCGTCAGCCCTACGATCAGAATGATGTCTGCAGGTTTCATCCTCATAAAAAATGCCATGGCAACCCTATACATCTTCGTCCCGGCAAATTCAAACCCGTTGACCGCGCGCTCCTCAAACGCTTATACATAACAACCATGGAAAGATTGAAGGCCACCGGCCTGCGCACAGTCGCCGTCAATGACAACCTGCACGTAATCCAGGGCGAAAACCGCGGGCGCACCCCCAACTGCAACAGTTTCCTTTTCCTGGGCGAGGGCTATACCCTGATCGATGCCGGACTGGGACATTCCTCCCTCAGGAAACTCTGCGCCGCCATCAGGATCGACCGGCTGATCATCACCCACTCGCATCCCGATCATATCGGCGGGGTGGCCCTGCTGCAGGAACTGTGCGATCCATTCATCATGGTCCCGGCCCAGAGCGCCGCCAGCATCGCCAGCGCCGACTGCCTGGCCCGCCGTTTCATGGGTCCGCAGCAGGCCCAGCTCTGGAAAGATTATTACCTGCCCCTGACAGGTTTTAAAAACTTCACCTTTCACGCCACCTTTGATGACGGGCATGTCTTCGAAGATATCAATCTCACGGCCCGCCACACCCCCGGCCACCTGAACGACCACTACTGCTTCAGCGTGGACGACATCATGATCGGCAGCGACATCGACCTGAGCCCCTTCGGCCCCTGGTACGGCAACACCGAATCCGACCTGCCGGCCTTCATGCGTTCGCTCGACCTGATTGAAAAACTGGACCCGCAGGTCTATCTGCCCTCGCATGCCCGCCCCGTCAGCGGCCGCCACATCAAAAAACGCATCCTTACCTACCGCGGACATGTCTACAGCCGGGACAAACGCATCCGCGAGCTCCTGCCGCCGGACAGGCCCTTTGCCCCGGACGAGATCGCGGCCGCCTCCCCCATCTACGGTTTCGAGACTCAGGCGGATCAGGTCCTGCTGACCTGGGAAACCGAAATGATCCGCAAACACCTGGAGGGCCTGTGCGCCGCCGGGCAGCTCAAAAAGACCAACGAACACTACATCCGCGCATAAAATCAAGGGCTTGCAAAAACACATGCGGCCCGCTATCTTATATAAACAATAAAATTACTGTCCGGGGTCGCCATGCAGGCTGTTGCTGATTATTCGGCTGTAAAACTTATACTTTATCTCTGTTTTCTCACCTTCATCACCAGCCTTCCCCTGACTTGCGCCGGCGCCGCAACGCAGCCGGGCCTCTATGCCGCGGCCCGCGAAGACCTGGCTGAAGGGCGTCATTCACAGGCCTTTGACAAGTTCAGCCTGCTCTTCAGCAATGATCCGGCCGATCCGGACATCAATTTTTATCTGGGCCGGGCCGCCTTTGAGTCCGGCGACTATGAGACCGCGGTCATGGCCTTTGAGCGGGTCCTGATCATGCGACCCGAGGCGCTGCGGGTCAAACTGGAGCTGGCCCGGGCCTACTACCGGCTCGGCTCCTATGCGACCGCCCGCCAATATTTCATGGAGGTGCTGGAGACCGAACCCCCCGCTGCGGTCCGCCGCAACATCACGGCCATGCTGACCGCCATCGACCGCGCCGAGAACCCCCATCAGATCAGCGGGGCCGTCAGCATCGGGGTTACCAGCGACGACAACGCCAATGTGGCCCCCAGCAGTGACAATATCCTGGTGCGCACCGCCCTGGGCGACATCCCCATCACCACCACCCGCTCCCGCAGCGACCAGATCCGCACCAACGCCGTTTCGATCAATTATGCCTACCACGTGCCCCAGCGTCCCCTGGCCTTCAAGACGGCCATCACCAACTATGTGGCCGAATATCTGGACGAGACCTATCTGGACGTCCACCTGCTGGCCATCCAGGGCGGGATTGCCCTGAACCTCGGGCGCATCACCTGGGACATCTACGGCCTGGGTAACGGACTGCGCGTCGACCATCACCGCTATGTCAAGACCGGCGGGTTCGGAACCACCCTCAGCCTGCCCCTGACCTCCTCGCGGGCCAGTGCCTCCTACCTGAACTCCACGACCCAAAATTTCTACACCGTCCGCGACAAGAACGCCCACAACGCCCGCCTGACCCTTGCCCAGCTCATCAGTTACCGGCCGCATTCGCTGAAAATCAGCGGCAGCTGCGAAAAGGAAAATGCCCGCAACGACATCAACTCCTACCGCCGGCAGGAGGCCTGTATCAACTATGCCTGCGACCTGCCCTGGAATCTGGGACTGTCAGGTTCCTTCTGCCGGCAGCATTCCGGCTACCGGGAAAACAATCCCCTCTTCATGCGCAAACGTTCGGACACGGTGGACCGGGCCGCCTGCGGCCTCAGGTGGGACATCTTTTCCCGCAAAAGCCTCAAGCTCGGCACCGACCTAGGCTATACCTTAACCAGGGCCAGATCCAACATCGACCTCTACACCTATAACAAGAACGCGGTTACGGCCAATCTCACCTTTTCTTTCTGAGGGAGGATAACATGTTAACTTGCAAAACCAATCTGACCAAGGGCCTGCTGGTGGCCATCCTGGCCCTGCTGGCGCTCCCGCCCGAGATCTGCCCGGCGCAGGATGCTCCCCAGGCCGTCGGCAAAGTTGTGGCCGTGCGCGGCGAAGCCGTCGCACAGGCTTCCGCCGCCATGAGCCACC
>CAYWBU010000063.1:0-10807 GCA_964456565.1 uncultured Bacteriovoracaceae bacterium
CATGGATGATCTGCAAACAAAATATGGCTGGGAGGTTGCGCCCGAGTGGATCGTGTGGCTGCCGGGACTGGTGCCGGGGCTCAATATCTGCTGCCGCATGGCGGGGGAACCCGGTGATGATGTCATGACCCTGCTGCCGGTCTATCCGCCGTTCATGAGCGCCCCGGGATTGCAGGGCCGCAACCTGATTGCGGTGCACCTCAAGGAGCGCAATGGGCGCTATGTCTTCGACATTGAAGACCTGGAAAGGGCGCTCACGACCGCGACCCGGCTGCTGCTGCTGTGCAATCCGCACAATCCGGTGGGGCGGGTTTACGAGCGCGCCGAGCTCGAGGCCTTAGCCGACTTCTGCGCCCGGCACGACCTGCTGATCTGCGCGGACGAGATCCACTGCGACCTGGTCCTGGACGAGAACTGTTCCCACCTGCCCCTTGCCACCCTGGATGGGGAAACGGCCGGGCGCACCATCACCCTGATGGCCCCCAGCAAGACCTATAATATCGCGGGACTGAACTGTTCCTGGGCCGTGATTCCGGATGAAGATCTGCGCCGGCGTTTTCTGCGGGCCATGGATGGCCTTGTGCCGCATGTCAATCTGCTGGGGTATACGGCGGCCCTGGCGGCAGTGCGTGACAGCGCCGGGTGGCATGCCGATCTGCTGGATTATCTTAGGTCTAACCGCGAGATCGTGACCGCCTTTGCCGCCAAATGGAAGATCCCCATGCCGCCGGTGGAGGCCACCTATCTGGCCTGGCTGGATCTGCGGAAGCTGGATGATCCGGCCGGATTCTTTGAAAGGTCCGGGGTGGGGCTTTCGGACGGGGCCGAATTCGGTGCCCCGGGGTTTGTCAGGCTCAATTTCGGCTGTCCCAGGAGCCTGCTCGAACAGGCCCTGGAAAGGATGGACAGGGCTCTAGCCGGGATCTGAGTCTTCGCTGATTTCGGCGATATCTTCCGCCAGTTTCCAGTTGCTGTAGTCACTGTTGTCGAGTCCGTCGTCAAAATCGGAGTCCTTGTACTCATATTCATATTCGAGGGCCTCGTCATGATTCTTGCGGTAGATGATCTCAATGGCCGCGGTGATGAGAAACGGCAGGATTACAACGGCCAGAAGGAACCAGACAGTGGCGCTTGTCAGTATTTCATGCATGATCTCATCTTAATGCCGCCTGTAAAATGTGGCAACAGTTTCTTGCCTAGGCGCAGGTGACTATAATTACTAACGGTGTTATGGTTGACGAGTGCCACCGGTTTGCTCTAAGCTTGTTTTTACACGGAAATTAAAGGAGACGACTGAATGGATAAAATTGTTCTGCATTACAACAACGGCAGCGTGGCCAAAGGCCGGGCCTTTGATTTTTCACCGCTCAATGATTCTTTCCATTTCCTGCCCCTTGACGGGGAACTGTCCGAGATCTGGCTGGAGGACCTCAAGGCCATCTTTTTTGTAAAAGATTTTGACGGCAATGCAGACTACAACGAGAAAAAAACCTTTGGTGATGAAGCTGTGAGCCATGGCAACAAGGTTGAAGTTGTCTTCAGGGACGGTGAGCTGCAGGTGGGGGCCACCAAGAGTGATGCCGGCACAAAGGGCTTTTTCCTTTTTCCGGCCGACCCTGGAAGCAACAACATGGGCATCTTCTGTGTGGCGTCGTCCGTGGAAAAAATAACCAAGATCTGAATGGCGCGGGCCGGGTTAGCCCGGCCCCTATAACAGCAGTTTCCTGATTTTTTCTTCCTGCTCCAGCACACATTTTTCCCCGGCGGCGATGGCCTCCTCCGCCCGGTCAACATCCAGGACCGAGAAATCCGGCAGTCTGGGCGTCAGGATGATGTCCGGATTGTCCTGCATGATGCGGTTGCGCGTGATGCGGTCCTGCATAATATGGATGGATCCCAGAAAAACCTCCTGCAGGCTGGGGGTTTCCCGCCGGGGGCGGATATACTGGTTCATGATCATGCCGGCGCGCTCGCGCAGGGGTTCGTGGATCCTGGGGGGCAGTTTTTCGATGGGAATCCTGAAAGACGGTTTTTCTTCGGCCTGCGGCGGGCGTCCCATGTTGAGGATGTCCGAATTGAGGTTGACCGCAATGATCTTTGCGGCCCCCAGCTCACGGCACAGTGAAACCGGCACCGGGTTGACCACTCCGCCGTCCACCATCCAGCGGTCGTTCATGCGGCCGGGGGCGAAGAGTCCCGGCAGGGCGATGGACATGCGCACCGCGTCCCAGAGCGGCCCTTCGGTCAGCCAGACCTCCTCGCCGGTCTCAAGGCAGGTGGCCACGGCCCCGAAGCGCGGATTGAGTTCCTCGATCCGGTAATCGCCCATGATTTCGCGCAGGGTTTCGATCAGCCGGCGGCCCTCGATGAAACCGCCCCGGACCATGGGCCGCGTATCCAGGAAACGGGCCACATCCAGGCGGGTGAAGGAGGAGACCCATTCCTCGAAACGGTCGAGGTTGCCGCTGGCATAGGCCGCGCCCATGATGGCGCCGGCCGAGGTGCCGGTGACAACGGCGGGCCTGATGCCCATTTCGGCCAGTTTGCGGATGATCCCGATATGGGCCAGACCGCGGGCCGAACCGCTGCCGAGAGCCAGGCCGATTTTTTTTTGCGGCATTTTTCACCTCAGGTTGATTGATATCTGAACTATCGAAAATCTGCCGGTTAAGATTGAATTATTTTTTGGCGGATAGCTTGATTTCGATGAGCGATGTCTGTTTAAATGTGGGAGCCGGACATGAATGCCGGAAAAGGAGTCTGCATGAAGGATAATCAGCCGCAGGTATTAAGGGCCGATGTCGGGGATAGTGTGATTACATATCTTGATTACGGCGGGGATGGTCCGGCCCTTGTGCTGCTGCACGCCACCGGGTTTCTGCCGTGGCTGTGGCATCCGGTTGCGGCGGCGCTATCGCAAAGGTACCGGGTGATTGCCCCCTATATGTGTGATCACCGCGAAGAGGATCCCCATCAGGGCGGTCTCAAATGGATCACCCTGGCGGAAGATCTGGCGGTGCTGTGCGATGTGCTGGGACTTGAAAGGCCGTTTATGGCCGGGCATTCCATGGGCGGCACCCTGGCAACCCTGGCCGTGGGCTTGTTCGGACTGGAGGCGGCCGCTTTGAGCCTGATCGAACCCATCTTCCTGCCGCAGGAATTTTACGGGCTTGATATCGGGGTGGATGATCATCCGCTGGCATCCAAGGCGATCCGGCGGCGTAACGGCTGGCAAGACCGGGAGGAGGCCGTGGGCTATCTGAGATCAAAACCTCTTTTTGCCGAGTGGGATGATCAGGTCCTTGATCTATACATCCAATACGGTATGGAACAGGGCGCTGCCGGCGGTCTGGTCCTGGCATGTTCGCCTTTGCGCGAGGCTGCGCTGTTCATGGGTTCCATCCACACCGATCCCTGGCCTTTGCTGCCCGAAGTGACCTGTCCGGTGTTGGTGATTGAAGGTTCCGGGAGTGAAAATCGGGCCTATATCGATCTGCAGAAGGCCGCTGCGCTCTTTCCGGCGGGCCGCCATGTCATGGTTGAAGGCGCCGGGCACCTGATCCCCATGGAGAAACCGGCCGTGGTGGCGGACTTGCTGCGCGATTTCATGGCTGAGGTCTGATCCCGACCTTGTGCAGCCCCGTTGCTATATCCGCGGTTACACGGCCGCTGTAAGTGTAGTATATAGGCTGATGGATTTTTAGTGGAGGAGAGGCTTATGCTGAGTGAAAAATATCTTGAACGCTACGCCGATGTGCTGGTGTGGGGCCTGAAGACGGCGCGCACCGGGCGTTATAAGAAGGGCGATATCATCCTGATCCGTTATGACCGTCCGGCTGTCCGGCTGGCTGAAATCATCTATGACCGGGTTGTTGGCATGGACATGCATCCGGTGCAGCGCATGGTGGGCACCCCGGCCATGGAAAAAAGTTTTTTCGGCAAGGCCAACAACAAGCAGCTGGTCTTCCAGGCTCCGGGTGAGGCCGAACTCTACGGCAATATCCACGGCAGCATTTTTCTGAATGCCCCGGAATCCATCACGCATCTGAGCGATATTGATCCGACCCGGATCGGCAAGGCCGCCATTGCCAGGAAACCGCTCAGGGATATCCTGGATAAACGCGAGGAGGCCGGTGATTTCGGCTGGACCCTGTGCATGCTGCCCACGGCCGAACTGGCGCAACATGCCGGCCTGGATGAGAAAGAATATGCCCGCCAGATAGCCAGGGCCTGTTTCCTGGACAAGACCGATCCCGTGGCCGCCTGGCAGGAAGTCTACCGGAATGCCGCCGCCATCAAGAAATGGCTGAGCAGCCTGGATATTGAGGAGTGCCATGTGGAGTCAGAAAACATCGACCTGGTGGTCACTCCGGGACTGCGGCGGCGCTGGCTGGGAATCTCGGGACACAACATCCCCAGCTTCGAGATCTTCCTTTCGCCGGACTGGCGCGGCACGCGGGGGATCTATTATGCGGACCAGCCCTCCTACCGCAGCGGCAACTATGTGGAAGGGGTGCGGCTGGAGTTTGCCAGGGGCAAGGTGGTTGATGTCCAGGCCGTAAAGGGAGCTGATTTTGTAAAAAAACAGCTGGGCATGGACCAGGGAGCCTCCCGTCTGGGCGAATTTTCCCTGACCGATAAACGGTTTTCCAAGATCTCCAAATTTATGGCCAATACGCTCTTTGATGAAAATTTCGGCGGAGCCCAGGGCAACTGCCATGTGGCGCTGGGGGCCTCTTACTCGGATACCTATGACGGGGATCCCGCGCAGCTCAGTGCGGGGCTCAAGAAAGAGCTGGGCTTCAACGACTCGGCCCTGCACTGGGATCTGGTGAATACCGAGAAGAAGAGGGTCAAGGCCAGGCTCAGGGGCGGCAAGGTTGTCACCATCTATGAAAACGGCAAGTTTACCTTCTGAACTGCTGCGATCGTTGCAAAAAAAGGACAGTTAAATGGCCGGTGCATTGATGCTTTTACTGCTGATTGTGGTTGTGGTGGGCCTCGGGCTTTATTTTATCCCGATCCCCACCGTGATCGGGATGGCTTTCGGCCTCTATTTTTCCCTGCGGACCAACCCCAGGGGCACTTCCTGGTACGGCTCCCAGTATCATATCCGCAATTCCGATATCCGTTTTCTGCGGGATATATCCTTTGAGACATCCAGCGGCGCGGTGGTCCGCGAACAGCAGATATTTGATGAAATCTTCAGGGTGATTGACCGGGCCGAACAGTATATCCTGCTGGATCTGTTTCTGTTCAACGGCTTCATGGGGCTGTCCGAGTCGTGTTACCGGCCGCTGTGCCGCGAGCTGACCGACCGTCTGCTGGCACGCAAGGCGGCCTGTCCGGACATCCGGATCGATTTCATCACCGATCCCATCAATGCCGCCTACGGCGGGTCGCGGTTGCCGGAGTTTGATGAACTCAAGGGCGCCGGCGTCAATATGATCTATACCAACCTCAATCGCATGCGCGACAGCAACCATGTCTATTCGCCGCTGTGGCGGCTGCTGTTCTGGTGGACCGGCATATCCCAGAGCGGCGGTTTCCTGAAACATCCCTTCAGCGCCGAGATGCCCCGGGTGAACCTGCGCTCCTATCTGCGGGCCACCAACTTCAAGGCCAACCACCGCAAGGTGATCCTGGCCGATGACGGTGACAGCTGGATGGCGGTGGTGACTTCCGCCAATCCCCACGATGCCAGCTCGGCCCATTCCAATGTGGCCCTGTTCATCCGCAATCATTTCGGGGCCGAAATCTACCGCAGCGAAGAGGCCGTGGCCAAATTTTCGGGCGGCGCGCTGCAGGAGTGCCCGCTTGTTCAGACGGACGGGACTGCGGCCGGCGACGGGACGGCCGCGGTGCGGCTGGTGAGCGAGAGCATGATCCGCGCGGAGTTGCTGGCGCATACCGAAAAGTTGGGCCCGGGCGATCAGCTGATGCTGGCCATGTTCTATCTTTCAGACCGCAAGGTCATGGCCGGGCTGCTGCGGGCGGCCAAGAGGGGTGCCCATATCAGGGTTGTCCTGGATCCCAGCAATGATGCCTTCGGCCGGCCCAAATACGGCATTCCCAACCAGGTGAGCGCCTATGAGCTGGTGCGGCGTTCGGCGGAAAAGATCAGGGTCCGCTGGTATCGGGTCCATGGCGAACAGTTTCACTCCAAGTTTGTGCAGATCGATTATTCAGACGGCAGTTCTTTTCTGCTGCTGGGCTCGGCCAATCTGACCCGGCGCAATGTCGGCGGCTATAATCTGGAGACGGATGTCAGTGTGGAGGGCGTGGCCAGCCTGGAAGTCTTCAGGGATGTGCGCGGCTTTTTTGAAAAATTGTGGAACAACGAGGGTGCGATCTACACCGATGACTATGCCGGGTTCAAAGCGCCTTCGCTGAGAAAACGCTGCTGGACCAGATTTTTTGAGAGGTCCGGCTGGTCTACGTTTTAGTGGTGCTGTAAGCTTACAGGGAAAGAGGGAGGTTTTGTTATGATCAAACATGTGGTTTTTATGAAGTTCAAGGATAATGCAGGTGAGGACGAACTGCGGGCAATCCGCGAAGGGCTGGCGGCCCTGCCGCGCAAGATTCCCGAGATCCATGAATATGTCTTTGGCCGGGATGTGGTCCACAGTGAGCGTTCCTATGATTTTGCGCTGGTAAGCGCCTTTGAGAACCTTGAAGACCTTGAAAAATATCGGGTTCATCCGGCGCATCAGGCAGTGGTGGAAAAGATCAGGAATGCCAGTGAAAGTATCCTGGCGGTTGATTTCGAGTATTGATGGAGGAGTTCAAGGCCTGGCGTTATGAACTGCCCGGCGGCTGGGAAGTGCTGGCCGGCAAGACCGATCAGGATAACGACATCCTGAGTATCAGGGCGGCTTCGCAACGGGACTGGTGGTTTCATGTCAAGGGCGTTCCGGGCAGCCATGTGCTCCTGAGGGCCAGGGAAGATGGGGAACCGGGCCGGGATGTATTGCGGCTGGCCGCCGCAATTGCGGCCTATCACAGCAAGGCGCGCAACGCCGGGACCGTTCCCGTGATCTGCGCCCGGGCCTGCGACGTCTCCAAGCCGCGCGGCGCCAAACCGGGCACCGTTACTGTCAAACGGGAGATTGTGCTGAAAGTCAAACCGGCTTTGCCCTGAGGCGCCTTTGATGTTAAGACTATGAATGTGCAATGGATTAATCCTGTTTTGCGAAAAGCTGTCTTGAAATTTTTCCCGGTTTTTCTGGCCGTGGTGCTGTTATGGGGCTGCGCCGCCAGAGAGCCGCTGATGCATCCGGCCCCGGCCCTGGTGCCGGGAACAGGCGCGGCCATGAACACCCCGGGTTACTGGATCAGCCGTCATCCCGATCCCGACCGCCTGATAATGTCAGCAGAAAAGATTGCCGCCCTGAACCAGCATGTGGTCGCGGAGCTGGAGACCGTTGACGATATTGGCGCCTTTGAAGACCAGATATCCGGAGACCAGGTGAGACGCTGGCTGGACGGCGCCCTGGCGGCGGTGATTGCGCGCGGATATTTTACGGCCAAGGGACAACGGGCCCGGCGCAGCTATTTTGACGAGTGCCGTGACAATCTGGATCTGAGCTCGATCCCGGAAAATGTCAGCCTGCGGTTTGGCTTTGTGACCGCACATGCGGACCAGCGTATCCTGCCCCTTGAAAGCGGGCTTTACAAGAAAGATATCAACCTGAGCTTCGACCGGCTGCAGAACAGTGCCCTGGATGTGGGCACGCCGCTGGCCGTCTGCCATGAATCGCGCGACGGTCTTTGGGTCTATGTCCGCAGTCCGCTCAGCCGTGGCTGGGTGAGGGCCGACAAGGTGGCCCTGTGTTCGAAGGCGCGTCTGCAGCAGTATCTGGCACAGGAAGATTTTGCCGTGGTGACCGCGGCCAAGGCCGATATCTTCGGCGAGCGTGAACTGCTGACCCATGGGGGGCGCTGCCGGATGGGTGCCCGCTTCAGCCTGCTGCGGCTGGATGATGGGGTTGCCGAGGTGCTGATGCCGGTCAGGAATGCCGACGGCAGCTGCAGTTTCCTGCCGGCCTTCCTGCGCGGCTGCGATGTCAGCCGGGGCTTCCTGCCCTATACGCCGCGCAATATTATCAATCAGGCCTTCGCCCTGCTGAACACCCCCTATGGCTGGGGCGGCATGTTCGGTGAACAGGACTGCTCGCGTTTTGTCCAGGAGGTCTTTGCCACCTGCGGCATCCGTCTGCCGCGCAATTCCGGGCTGCAGTCCGCGGTGGGCATGAAAATCGGATTTGACGGTAAAGACTCACGGGATGAGCGTATCCGGGTCCTGGCGCAAGAGGCCGTGCCCGGCGTCACCACCCTGCGGACCAACGGGCATATCATGCTCTACCTGGGGATGGATGGCGGGCTTCCCTATGCCATCCATGATCTGTGGGGCTATGCGGCTTCAAACGGTGATGAGAGCCATTTTATGGTGGTCAACCGCACCGCGGTTACCGGTCTTCTGCTGGGAGAGGGGACCAAGGGCGGCTCCCTGCTGGAAAAGGTGGTCAGTGTCAGGATCGTGGCCAACGAATAAAAAAAATGAGGGACATAATGTCCCCCCAGACCCTCGAAAACGGAAACGAGATAATCCCTGATAAAACATTTCTGGTGTCTGCGCAAGGTATCCAAAAGTATACCTTTCTGAAAATAAAGGCATATTTTGCGTAAATAAGTTATTGGATGGGGCCTCAAAAAAAGATTGCCTGTGTAATGAATAGATACTAAAGTGACTTTAAAATATATGAAGTATGAATTTGGCGATAAACTCAGAACTGTCAGGAAGCGCAAGGGTTACACCATGAAACAGGTGGCGGTCCGGGCCGGCATCAGTGAGAGCCTGGTGTCGCAGATTGAGCGCAACCGGGTGTCGCCGGCCATTGATACCTTGCTGAATATCGCCGCGGTGCTGGAGATCGACCCGGACTATCTTTTCCGGGACCTCAGGCAGAGCCGGCAGGTCAACGTGGTGCGCCGGGATGCCCGCCAGCGGATCATGCGCGACGGGGTCGTCTATGAACGGCTGGCGCGGACCCCGGGCGAGACCGAGGCCTACGGGATTGAGGCCTATTATATGGAGATCGAACCCGGGGCCGCCTCGGGCAGCGAGATGTACGGTCACCGCGGCCGGGAACTGGGAACGATTGTCAGCGGTTGCGGTGAATTCACCATCGGCAACGAGACTCTCAACCTGCAGGCCGGAGACAGCATCTCATTTGCCGCGGATGCCCCGCATATGCTCAGAAATACCGGCACAGAGCCGCTCAGGGCCTGGTGGACCATCACCCCGCCCAAGATGTTTAAGGACTGATGAAAAGGAGATATATTATGGGAAAAACTACTGCACAGAAGATCTTTGAATCACATCTGGTGGACAAACCCTTTGGTGACGAGATCAATGTGGTGCGGCTGGATGCGGTCTTCTGCCATGAGATCACCACGCCGATCGCCATTACGGACCTGATGGCCAGAAACAAGGACCGGGTCTTTGACCCGAGCAAGATCAAGGCCGTGATCGACCATGTCACCCCGGCCAAGGATTCCAAGACCGCCGAACAGGGCAAGATACTTAGAGACTGGGCCCGCCGTCACGCCATCAGGGATTTTTTCGATGTGGGCCGCAACGGGGTCTGCCATGCCATCTTCCCGGAAAAGGGTTTTGCCCGGCCGGGCTACACCATCATCATGGGTGATTCGCACACCTGCACCCACGGGGCCTTCGGGGCCTTTGCCGCCGGTGTGGGCACCACCGACCTGGAGGTGGGGATCTTGAAAGGCGTCTGCGCCTTCAAGGAACCCAAAACCATTAAATGTGAAATCAAGGGCGAGCTGAAACCCGGGGTCTATGCCAAGGATGTGATCCTGCATATCATCAGGGAGCTGACGGTCAACGGCGCCACCAACTGCGTCATGGAATTCACCGGCGAAGTGGTGGAGGCCATGAGCATGGAATCCCGCATGACGCTTTCCAATATGGCGATCGAGGCCGGTGCCACCAGCGGGATCTGTTATCCCGATATGACCACGGTGGAATATCTCTGGCCCTTTATCAGGGATGAATATGCCTCCCGGGAGGCGGCCCTGGAAGATTTCGCCAAGTGGGTTTCGGATGCGGACGCCGAATATGAAAAGATTTTCAGCTTCGATGTGAGTGAGCTGGAGCCCCAGGTGACCCACGGCTACAAGCCCGATCAGGTCAGGAGCGTGCGCGAGCTGGAAGGCACCCCGGTGGACCAGGTCTATATCGGCTCCTGCACCAATGGCCGCATTGAAGACCTGAGGGCCGCAGCCGCCGTGCTCAAGGGTCGCACCATCAGCGACAAGGTGCGCGGGATCGTCTCCCCGGCCACGCCGGCGATCTATTCCATGGCGCTCAAGGAGGGCATCATCGAGATCTTCCAGGATGCCGGCTTCTGCGTAACCAATCCTACCTGCGGGGCCTGTCTGGGTATGAGCAACGGGGTTCTGGCTTCGGGCGAGGTCTGTGCCTCCACCACCAACCGCAATTTCAACGGCCGCATGGGCAAGGGCGGCATGGTGCATCTGATGAGTCCGGCCACGGCCGCGGCCACCGCCATTGCGGGTCACATTACCAATTCGCCGCTTTACAAGGCCTGAGGGGAGGAATTAAATGAAAAATTTTGCAGGAAAAATACTGTTTCTGGACAGATCCGATATCAATACCGACGAGATCATCCCGGCCAAGTACCTGACCGAGATCACTAAAGAAGCTCTGAAACCGTACCTGCTGGAAGACCTGGGGCTCCAAGGGTTCCAGCCGGCGACTGAC
>CAYWBU010000063.1:10817-13534 GCA_964456565.1 uncultured Bacteriovoracaceae bacterium
GCCGCAACAGATGTGGCCGACAAGGCCTGCATCATCACGCGCTGCAATTTCGGCTGCGGTTCGTCGCGCGAGCATGCGCCCTGGGCCCTGGAGGTCAACGGCATCAATGTGGTGATCGCCGAAAGTTTTGCGCGGATCTTCCGCCAGAACATGTTTAACTGCGGCATGCTGGCCATCGAGATGCCGACCGCCGAGATTGCCGGACTCTTTGACAGCTATGCCGGAAAGGTTTGCGAGATGAGTGTGGACCTGGACAGAAAAGAACTCAAAATCAGCGCCGGAGATCAGACCGATACCCTGGCGGTTTCGATCTCGGAGTTTGACGAGGCCCTGGTACGGGCCGGCGGCTGGGTCGATTACGCGGATAAGAATTACTGAAGGGGGGCGTCCCCCCTTTTTCAGGCCTGCTCCGGTTGGCTGAAAAAATCAAGGGCCGTGCTGCTGAAGGCCCGGGCATTGCTGAGCATGGCCGGATGATGGCCGTCATCAAAGAGGCGGATTGCGGCTGTTGATCCGATGTGCCCGGCCAGCTCGGCATAAATCCCGGCGATGTCCGGCAGAAATTCATCCTTGCGGGAGCCGGTCAGCAGCACCGGGGCATGCAGCTCGGCGATGTCGCGGTGAAAAAAACTGCCGATGCGGCTGTGAAAGTCGAGCATCATGCGGGTGTCCTGGTCAACGATCCGGCGCCAGTCATGGCCGTGGTTGTAGAACCAGAACAGGCGGGCGCCAATTTTTTTGCGGGCCAGGTAGCGCTGGGCGGCCAGGGAATTGACATAGCTGTTGCGGGAATGATCGCCTTCAAAACTGTCGGCGATCAGGCGCCGCACCAGGTCAGGCCTTTCAAGGGCGATGTTGAGCCCCACCAGGGCCCCGCCGCTGCAGCCGATGATATTGACCTGCTTAAGTTTGAGGTGGTCAAGCAGATTGGCGACCATCAGGCCGTTGGCATACCAGTAGTCCAGCGGAAAATCTTTGATGCGGTCCGAACGGCCGTGCCCGGGATAATCCACCAGGATCAGCCGGAAATGCCGGGCCAGGAAGCCCATGACGGGCCGGAACATCCGGGACGAGGCCGTGTTGCCGTGGAGCAGCAGCAGCGGATCGCCTTGTCCTTTGAGCTTGAAGAAGATCTTCTTGTAGTTGTAGTCAAGTTTACTCATGGGGTTCAGTCATCGTGTTCAAATACCATCTGCTGGGCGTCCACCCCGCTGATACGGTTCAGGGCGCTCATCATTTCCGCTGTCTTTGGCGGGGCGCCGATCATCTCCAGCAGGATGATCCCCGAGGCGGCACAGAAATCACCGGCAACCTCGTGCAGGCCCAGCCTGGTCTTGATGCTGCAGCCGTAATCGGTCAGGACCTGCTGCACATCGGCGGCATTGCTGATCCTGTTGTGGATATGAATTCCGACAATTATGTGATTTTCCTTCATTGCACTGACCTCATTAAATTTATGTTTTATCTAACAAATTAATTGCGATTGGTGCGACTGCAAGGCTATCATGTTGAAGATATTGTTTTTTTGTAAAACATAATTAAATCCTGGTCCCGCGGGCCATGGCATACAAGCCCCTTTCATCCGGGGCCGATTGCTGCTAAATTGGCGCCAATATTTTTTGGAGGATATGGAATGGCAAATGAAGGCAACAAGGTCATCTATTCGATGATCCGGGTAAGCAAATTTCATAACAAGAAGCAGGTGCTGAAGGATATCTCCCTGTCTTATTTCTATGGGGCCAAGATCGGCGTGCTGGGCCTGAACGGCTCGGGTAAAAGTTCGCTGCTCAGGATCCTGGCCGGGGTGGATGAGAGCTTTGAGGGCCGCACCATCCTGAGCGAAGGCTACACGGTCGGTTACCTGGAGCAGGAACCGCTGATCGATGAAGAACGCACGGTTCGGGAAGTGGTGGAAGAGGGCGCGGCCGAGGCCACGGCCCTGATGAAGGAATATAACCAGATCAACGAAAAGTTTGCCGAGCCCATGAGCGATGACGAGATGAACGCCCTGATCGAACGCCAGGGCACGGTCCAGGAAAAACTGGATGTCCTGGATGCCTGGGACCTGGATTCCCGGCTGGAGATGGCCATGGATGCCCTCAGGTGTCCGCCGGGCGATACCCCGGTCAAGGTCCTGTCCGGTGGTGAAAAGCGCCGCGTGGCCCTGTGTCGGCTGCTGCTGCAGAAGCCGGACATCCTGCTGCTGGACGAACCCACCAACCATCTGGACGCCGAGACCGTGGCCTGGCTGGAACAGCATCTGCAGCGCTACGAGGGCACGGTGATCGCGGTCACCCATGACCGTTATTTCCTGGACAATGTGGCCGGCTGGATCCTGGAACTGGACCGCGGCGAGGGGATCCCCTGGGAGGGCAACTACTCCTCCTGGCTGGAACAGAAGGAACGCCGGATGGCCAATGAGGAGAAGGCCGAATCCAGACGCGTCAAGACCCTGGAACATGAGTTGGAGTGGATCCGGATGTCGCCCAAGGGCCGGCATGCCAAGTCCAAGGCGCGCATCAGCGCCTATGAGGATCTGCTGGGCCAGGCCGGGGAAAAACGCGCCCAGGACCTGGAGATCTATATCCCGCCGGGACCCCGGCTGGGCAAGGTGGTGATCGAGGCTGCAGGTATCAACAAGGCCTTCGGTGACAAGCTGCTGGTGGAAGATATGAGCTTCATGCTGCCGCCGGGCGGAATCGTGGGGGTCATCGGGC
>CAYWBU010000064.1:0-1905 GCA_964456565.1 uncultured Bacteriovoracaceae bacterium
TCTGCCGCTGGGAACCGACCAGACTTCCGCATATGTCAATGAAATCATCAAGCTGATTGCCGATTCCGGGCTCGACCATGAAGTGGGCGCTTTCGCGACCGTCATCGGCGGAAAGCACTCCGCCCTGCTGGCACTGATTGCCGACATCCTGCAGGTGGCCAGCCGGTGCAACTTTGTCCTGGATATCAGGATCTCCAACACCTGCGGCTGCCGAACAGAACAGTGACCACATCGGAGACCGCCCCTCTATGCTGTTGAAGGCTCCCTGTATTTTGAGTTAATATCACAGTCATATATTATTGTTGTTTTTTGCATTCCAATGATTCAGGAGGTCGACCATGGTTTCAATTTCAAGATACACCACGCCCTTTGATTCGGCGGCCGCGGCCTTCAGTCTGGCTGGCGGAGAGGCCTTTTTCAAGGGCTGCAAAAAAGTTTTCATCAAGCCCAATATCGTCTTCTGGACCAGGGCCGTGCCCTTTCCCAAGTGGGGCGTCATTACCACCTCGCGGATTGTGGAAGACAGCGTGGCCCTGCTCAAGGACCTGGGCATCGACGACATCACCATCGGCGAAGGCATCGTGGTCGCCGACCCACGCGATAAAGCCACGGCCGAACATGCCTTTGAAAACCTGGGATACAACCGCCTAAAAAACCGCTATGGCGTGCGCATTATTGATGTAATGCAGCGGCCCTTTGAAAGGGTTGCCTACGATGACGGAAGCAGCCTGAGTTTCAACAGCGATATCCTGGAGAGTGACGCCGTCATGGACCTGCCGGTCATGAAGACCCATAACCAGACCGTTGTGAGCCTGGGCATCAAGAACCTCAAGGGCACCATCAATATCGCCTCGCGCAAACGCTGTCACAGCGCCGATCCTGACCATGACCTGCATTTCTGGGTCTCCCGCCTGGCGGACAAACTGCCGCCGGTCTTCACCCTGATTGACGGCATCTACACCCTGGAACGCGGCCCCGCTATCGACGGCAAGGTGCACCGCAGCAATCTGCTGGTGGCATCTGATGACATCCTGGCGGCCGACATGGTGGGGGCGGCGCTGCTGGGATATGCTCCTGAAGATGTCCCCTATATCGGCCATGCCGCCCGCCGCCACGACCGCTCTCTCGACCTGAAAGACCTCACCATCGTCGGGGAACGGCTGCAAGACCATATCCGGCCGCACGCCCATGATTTTGAATACTATGACAGCCCCGACGGCAACATGCCGCTGCCCCTGGCCAAGCAGGGCATCCGGGGGATCTTCTACCGCAAATATGATCTTTCCATGTGCACCTACTGCTCGGCCATGAACGGCATTATCCTGGCAGCCATCCGCTATGCCTGGCAGAACGAACCCTGGGACAGGGTGGAGATCCTGACCGGCAAACAGATGCAGCCCACACCCGGCATGCACAAGACCATTCTGGTGGGGCAGTGCATGTATAAGGCCCACAAGGACAACCCGGACATCCATGAAATGATTGCCATCAAGGGCTGCCCGCCCGATCCGGATGAAGTCTTGAGCGCCCTGCAGCGGGCCGGGATCAAGGCCGATCCCAATCTCTTCAAAAACATCGAGACCCTGCCGGGCTTTTTCATGGCACGCTATAGCGACCGGCCGGAGTTTGAAGAAGGATTCTTCAGGGTCACGGCCTGACCTTGCCGGGATATCAGCGTTCCCAGATCTCGACCTGCAGGCCTTCCATGTGATGGAGTTCAATCCGATAAGGCTCCACCAGCATAATGCCGTAATTGGGATCATCCGGCCCGCTGAAATATTTTTCCAGCTCGGCATGCCAGAAGCCCTGCCGTTCGGCTTCGTCATCTGCAAAACGCGCCAGACCCTGAATCTGGAGATAGCTCCCGGCCCGTTCGGGATCTGTAACACCGGCTGTTATATGCAC
>CAYWBU010000064.1:1915-6796 GCA_964456565.1 uncultured Bacteriovoracaceae bacterium
TTCAACCTTTCTGGAATTGGCAAAGGTCGCAAATCGGATGACCAGATGTTCGTCGGCCACGGCCATGACATAACGCACCCACGGCCGACCGTCACGTCCCACAGTGGTAAAGGCGGCCAGATGGGGCCGTCCGATTATCTCAAAGATACGATCCCTTAAACCTTCGTCCATGACCTCCCCCCCTGATCTCAAGACATCAATGCTCGGCACCGATATCCTAATAATAAGTCCTGATGGCGTCCGGGCAAACCGGTCGCCCACTTACGTTACAATGGAGGCCCAGATGTCCAGTCTCAAAAAAGTGCTTATTGCATCGGTTTTCATCCTGACGGCAGTCCTGCAGCTCAACGCCGCCCAACAGGTTTTCTGCAAAAAAATCGTCAGGGACCATTCAGGCTTCGCCATCGAGGCCTTTCACCTGCTGGTCCCCTGCGACTGGCAGTTTGAGGGCAAGGTAGACTGGAACCTGCGCGGACAGCTGCCCGAGGCAACTTCCTGGTTCAAGGCCTTAAGCCCCGACCGCCAGGCCAGCGTGCAGCAGTGGCCCCTGGTCCAGCTGGCCTGGACCAACAATCCGGCCATGCAGCATTCCTACCGTTCGGCCGGCATCGAGATCATGCAGCCCCTGAGCGCGACTGACTGGCTCAGGCATTATTACATCCCCCGCATGCGCGGCAATGCCGCAGACATCCGAATCATCAAGACCTGGAACCTGCCTAAAATGGCCGCCGAACATCTGGAAATGGCCCAGTATGACCTCAGGATGTTCCAGCAGATCTCGCCATCAAACATGCCGGTGAACCTCAAGACCGATGCCGCCGGCATCCGCCTGCAATATACAGCCGACGGCAGAAAAATAACCGAAGAGGTTACCGCCAACATCCTTTACACCACCACCTACATGGCTTCCATGTACGGCCAGTCCACCGGCATGACCCAGTGGTCGATCGAGGCCGTCAGTTCGCAGGCACCCGCCAAACAGTTCGAAGATTATGCCCCGACCTTTGTTGCCATCATCAAATCCTACGGCGCCAACCCCTACTGGGCCGCCAGCTATAACCGCCTGCTGGCCGGAATTACGCGCTCCTATGTGCAGCAATCCCAACAGGATATCCGGCGCCGCATGCGGCAGATCGGCAACACCTTAAATGAGATCGACGACATGATCATACAGGGCTACAACGAACGCAGCCGCATCCAGGACCGCATGTTTGACAGCTACAGCCGGGCGGTGCGCGGGGTGGACCTCTATAATGACCCCGGCAGCTCAGCCGCCGTGGAGCTGCCCACCGGTTTTGACAGGGCCTGGAGCGACGGCAACCGGTATATCATCAGCGATGATCCGCTCTATGATCCCAACAGCGACCAGAACCTGCGCAGCAACAACTGGCAGCAGCTCAAAAGGCTCGACCGCTGACAGTCACGTAAAGGGTTCGTAGGCGACTTCGACAATATAGAAGGTGGTCCGTCCGACCGGGCGGCTGACAGTCACCTCATCATCCACGGACTTTCCCAGCAGGGCCTTGCCCATGGGCGATTCCATGCTGATATAATTTCTGGCCGGATCAAACTCGTCCGAACCCACAATCCGATAGACCTTTTCCGCGCCGTCTTCATCCTCAAGCCGCACCCAGGCCCCGAAATAGATGCGGTCGGTATCCGCCGGGACGTCGTCCACAACTTTCAGCACCGCCAGGCGTTTCTTGAGAAAACGCACCCTGCGGTCGATCTCGCGCAGTTTTTTCTTGCCGTAGATATATTCGGCGTTCTCGGAGCGGTCACCCTGGGCCGCCGCCTCGGCCACCGACTGGGTTATGCGGGGACGCTCCACCCGCCAGAGATGATCCAGTTCGTCGCGCAAAGTCCTGAAGCCCTCAGGGGTTATATAGTTACCGGCCATGGCAGCACCTGCCGGCCATGCGTGATCTTCCACCCGGATCAATCATTGTTCTTGGCCTGATCCCAGATGGCATCCATCTCTGCCAGGCTCATATCCGCCAGGCTTACGCCACTGCTGGCGGCCTCGGCTTCGATGCGCCTGAAACGTCTGCCGAACTTACGGTTGGTTCGCCTTAGCGCAGCCTCCGGATCCACCTTGCAAAAACGCGTCACATTCACAATACTGAAAAGCAGGTCACCGATCTCATCTTCAATGGCATCATGATTGCCGTTTTCAATCTCTTTCAGGAGTTCATCGGTCTCTTCAGCCATCTTGGCAATGGCGCCACGCACATCATCCCAGTCAAACCCGACCCGCGCGGCCTTCGTCTGCATCTTGCGGGCGTACAGAAGGGCCGGCAGGACCTCCGGAATCCCATCCAGCAGGGACTCACGTTCCTCTTTGCCCTTTTCCTGCTGTTTGAGCATCTCCCAGTTTTTTTTGACCTCGGCCGAATCGGCCACCTCAACCTCACCAAAGACATGGGGATGCCGGTAGACCAGTTTGTCACAGATCCCGTTGATCACATCTTCAATCTTAAAATTACCGTTTTCGGCGGCGATGGCGCTGTGGAACACCACCTGGATCAGGACATCGCCCAGCTCCTCCTTCAGGTGTTCCATATCATTGTCCTGGATGGCTTCCACGGCCTCAAAGGCCTCTTCCACCATACAGGATGAGATGCTCTGATGAGTCTGCTCGGCATCCCACGGACATCCGCCCGGAGCACGCAACCGCTCGATTATTTCTACCAGCCTGTCAAATTCCTGCATCTGCTACCCCGGCCGTCTGGATTCGCAACTCAATGCTTAAACGGCAGGGCCATTATACGCAAACTTTTCGCTTTGACAACCCGCGGTTCAGCCCATCCCCTCACTTCCCTTTTTTCAGGGAAAGGCCGTCGCCAGGAAACACCGTCCGGCACCATCTTCCTCAAAATCCTGCATTATCAGCAGACCTTCCATCACCTCGGCAGCCCCGACCGAATAGGGCACCCAGGTCGCAGCACTGATAAACTCAACATTGTTGCCGTCAAATTGAATCCAGCCCAAGCTGTCATTCCAGGCGAACCCATGTAAATTGCCATTTTCATCAAAGGCAACACCGCCTCCCCGGGGCGGGGAAAAATCGATCCAGCCAACATTCTCGCTCCAGCCTGAACCGAAAAGCTGGCCATCTCTGTTAACAGTTACACCATATTTCACTGTTTCATAATCAAGGGTGACCATCCCAGAAAGGCTGATCACTCCCAGAGGCTGAACCCAGATATACCCCGATATGTCCGCGGCGCTGAACCCGCCGTCTTGATCCACGGTCAG
Source organism: uncultured Bacteriovoracaceae bacterium (assembly GCA_964456565.1). Classification (GTDB taxonomy): domain Bacteria; phylum Desulfobacterota; class Desulfomonilia; order UBA1062; family UBA1062; genus CAYWBU01. Next base: position 5,174 of record CAYWBU010000064.1, read on the forward strand.
AGTCTCCGGCTGCATCAAAGGCATGCACCAACCGCCTGCATAAAGAACAGATCCCGGCAGCAGGAACATAAGCACCAGCAGAAAATATCTCACCCCCCACATCCTTTCCCGGACCATTCATCCGGCAGGACCAGTGAATAAAGCGCTTGCCTTGCTTGATTGCACGCCGTGAAACTTGAATAAAACCATGCCCCCTGACTCACTCATAAAGCATATAAATAAGACAACTTTTTAAATTATAGTGTTCCGGTAGGCAAAGTCAATAACCCAAGAAAGTCAGTCACATACCACATAAAAAAATGGCCCGCCAAAAGGCGGGCCATTACATGACAGATTATATTAAAGTTGTTTTTAGCCAACAATGTCTTTGTGACAGTCGGGCGGATAGTAGTTGCTTTCATCCTTGTCATGGTTGGGATACCAGACCTGGGCGAAGAACGGATTGTTCTTGGCCTCGTTGTCGAAGTCCCAGCCGGTGACAGGCGGCAGGCACTCGGGGCACCAGTGGCCACCGAACAGGACTGAGTTGGGGGTCATCTCGAACTCATGGCCTCTCCAGCATTTCCATTTCAGTTTGGTGGTCATATCGCCCTTGGTCATCTTCTTGCTCAGGCACTCGCCGCCCCTGAACTTGGCAGCCTGCTGCATATCAGCGATATCCAGTTCGGCAACCGGTTTGTCTTCGTCAAAACCGTGATCCAGTCTCTGGTAGTCATCAGCGGAAGGCTGGCGAATATCGTTCCAGTGGCTGGGGATCTTGGCCCACTCTTCCTTGCTCTTCATGAAAGAACTGATCCGGCCTTCCATGTTGTTGTTGATCCAGTACATGGTGCAGTCGGAGGTCTTGGTGGCCAGCGGCTTCATCATGAAGTTCTTGATGCACTTCTTGACAATGGGCAGGGCCATGATCTGTTTGATGACCGGCTTGGTGGGCAGGGTCACATACCAGGGTGAACCGTCCAGAATGGACTGCAGGTACTCTTCAACTCCATAGTTCTGGAAGTGGAGATAGTCATTCAGCTTGTAGGAATCCTCATACCACTGGCAGTGGAAGTTGCGCAGACAGAACCAGTTGCGCTCGAAGATCTCGCTGGGATGTCCCATTCCAAGCAGGCCGAATACGGATTCCATCAGTCCAAGATAGGTGAAACGGGCGCGGGGACCGCCGCCGATGTTGTAGAAATGACCCCAGAACTCTTCGGGGACATCGTCTTCACAGGCGTTGGCCAGCAGCTCACCGGCATCCTCGGCGTGGCAGAACTCAATGCAGGTATCCAGCGGCTGGTGGAACATGATCGGGTCCATCAGGCTCATGGTGTCGGGAATGGCCACATAGGTCTGGCGGCAGGAAGCCCAGTATTTCAGACCGGACTCGGCAACCGCTCTCTCGGCGTCGATCTTGGTACAGGCATAGGCGTCATAGACGCTGGGTTTGAACGGGTCACCGGTTCTACCCACATGAATGGGATAAAGTCTGTCACCGGTCATGGCAACCGAGCCGATGTTGACAAACTTAACCTTGTCGGGGTTCGGCTGGGCCTTGATGGCCTTGACAATGTTTTCGGCGGAACCGACATTGATCTTCCTGGCGGTATCGGGATCATGGTCGGCACCGGGAGCAAT
>CAYWBU010000064.1:6883-7915 GCA_964456565.1 uncultured Bacteriovoracaceae bacterium
CGGGCTATACTATTAGCAAGCACATGACCGCAGACGAAGCCATGGAGCTGGCGGCCTTATTCTTTTTTGAAGGTCTAACCAGTGTAACGATATCAAACCGGTCTCTTCTCTCCATCAGTTTACGAAGACCGGCTCCCCCCATGGATCCACTAGTTCCGGTAATAAAAACTCTTTTCTTCTGCTTTGCCATAAATACATATCTCCTTTTCAAAAAGTATGCGTTAAACTTCCCTCAAGTCAGCTTAAGCAACCTCGCTGACTGACGTTCTGGAATATTATTTTCATTTACAAATGTCAATGTCAAAAATTCCCTGCTTTTTTTTCTCCTTATATTACAGGTAGTTGTGACGGCAGAAATCAAGAATGCCATTCTGAATCGTATTCTAAAAAATTAAGGACCACCATATTCAGGAATCAAAAATACCAAACTCCCGCATAATCGTATCCGCTGCCAGCACCAGTCCCCGATCATATTTACGGACCTCATGGTAGCCGGTAATCCTGATCCAGCGATGCTGCTGGTCTTCAGGAATCACCTCCGGATTATCATCAACTATGGCATTCTGTTCCAGCGGTACCCGGCAGCGCCGCAGATCTTTGAAATGTCCTTCGGTCTGTTTGTTCCAGCTGACAAATTCATACCGCCCCCGGAATCCGTCCGGAAGTTCTCCCCGTGATTCCAAATATTCAAAGACCTCGGCCGCCTCACTGTCTTCCAGCATGGTATACACAAAGATCCGGTCAAAATGTTTCAGACAGAATTCCAGAAAAACCTTCAGTCCCGGACGCGGATTACGGCCGGAATAATTATCGATCAGGGTCCCCTCGATATCCAGTGTGATATTGCGCAATGGGCACACCCTGATCTCCTGCAGCTCACGGATTGCCGCAGACGCGCTCACAAAGCGGCTGCCGGGATCATCAGCCAGACACTGCCGCAGAAAAGGTCTGAGTTCCGGCGGAACCTGGCCGGAATGATCTGTTCCGGCAGCGTCTTCACTGCCGCAGAGCATCCGCAGCATTACAACGCCC
>CAYWBU010000064.1:7965-13386 GCA_964456565.1 uncultured Bacteriovoracaceae bacterium
AGATCACTGGCCACACTGGGATATCCTCCGGCCACAATCTCGGGAGCCATATATCCGCGGCTGCCGGGCGGAACTCCCGGCCGCAGATGATCCCTTCCCCGCTCAATCTTCTGCGCTATCCCGAAATCGATCAACCGCAGGTTATCATGCCGGTCGAAAAGGATATTTTCAGGTTTGACATCATTGTGGACCACTCCGGCAGCATGGCAACCCTGCAACGCCTCCAGCAGCCGGATTGAGATTTCCAATGCCAGCCGGGCATCCAGGACCCCGTTGGACGTCATAAAATCCTCCAGGGACCCCCGGGAGGCCCATTCCTGTTCATAAAACATCCCGTATGCCGGCAGGGAAACCCTTTTGGGCCGGATAACACTGGCATGCTTTACATCCCGGCTGAATTTTTCCTCATTGATGAAATGCCAATAGGTACTGTCAAAACGCCCGTCACCTTCAAAGGTCTTCAATACGACATCGGCGCCGTCCGCCAGCCGGCGGGCCACAAATATATCCGAAGTGCCGCCGCGCCACATCAGCCCCATAACGCTGTAGAGCTCATCCACCTGATCCCGGTCGACAAAGCGCACCCGGGGCAGGCTCAATTCATCCATTACGGCGGCAGACTGATGCAGTCTTCCCGTAGCGGGCCTTCCCTGCAGACTTTGATAGCAGCTCGGGGTTCCCGGCATTCCGCCTTCGACATACAAACCGCTATCCCCGGCAACCTTCCTGAGCAGATACAGACTGCCGAATGACTGGGTTTCCGACCGGCGCCAGATCAGCAGCGGATTTAATGAAAGATAACGCCTTCCGTCGAGATCCACCAGCAGCACCGTGCCCTCCGGGCAGTCTTCCAGAAAGTCCTCATCATGGCGGCAGCTGACCGTGTACTCAATCCTGGGTCCCAGCAGAACCCTGAAACGGCCGGATTCCACAATTACAAGGCGGCATCGGTCGAGATAGTCAAGCCGGGAGAGAGAGTCTACCAGGATCGGATGCAGATTTTCACCGCTGCCGCCGGGATATATACCCGCCACTTGCAGCAGCTGGGCTGCCGGCATCTGTTGCAGCTGAGGCAGGAAAGTGTCATCCTGGCCCTTAAAATCGCTGTGTGACGGCGGGTTCAGCGGCAGGGTCTCATCCTGGGCCAGCCGCCCGGCCTGGCGCAACGCCGCAAGAAATCTGACGGTCTCACGGGCACACCAGCGGGAACGCTGCTGGCCTTCTGATTTATTTACCGAAAAGCAGACCGCTTCATAGGCTCTCGAAATAGGCCGCGGCAGCCGGTAGCGCATAAAAAAATCATCATACTCGGATTTCATACCGCAAAGACTCTACCACAAAAAGAAACCGGTCACATCATCCTGCTCAGACAACAACACTTGCACGCGGCAGCCTGACTGAAAATTCGGCCCCCTGACCGTCAACACTGCGCACGGCAATCACTCCGCCATAGGTCTTCATCAGTTCGGAACAGACATACAGACCCATGCCCGTCCCGCTGGGGGCAGTCTCATCTCCAGCGTCCCGCTGAGCCTTTGTAGAGAAAAACGGATCAAAAATCCGATCCAGATGTTCAGGGGCAATCCCGCTGCCCGTATCCCTGAAAGTGATGAAAATTATCTCATCATCCTGGCCGGTTGCCACAGTCAGCCGTTTGACGTCCCGGCCGAGCATGGCATCATAGGCATTCTTGACCATATTATCAATCAGCTGGGAAAAGTCGCTGTAGACCACCCTGACGTTAGGCAGATCGGAATCAAGGTCCAGAATCTTTTCAAGACCATGTTTTATCTGCAGGTTTCCATCCAAAAAATCCAGTTCCCGTTGGATGAGGCCGTTCAGATCAATCTCGGTACGTTCCAGCGTGGCCGAGTTGCGACCTCGGCTCAGCAGGGTGTCTATCATGCCGTCCACCTTGATCGCCGCATCTTCAATCATCTCCAGGTTACGCTTGACCTTGGCGGCTATTGTGGCTCGCTGCTCCAAATCAGCCGCTGCGTTCAGACAACCGCCCACGGCATTCAATGCTATTTCAGCCCGGCTATGAATAACACCCAGGGGATTCTGAAAATTATGCACTATGCCCTGCACCATTTGCCCCACCATGGCCTGCCGCTCACGCTGCATCAGCTCCCGGGTGCGTTTAGTGACAAGCTCTTCAAGATTGGCGTTCAGCCTGCGCAGATGTTCCTGGTTTTTTTTCAGGCGCAGCAGAATCTTGACTTTGGCCAGCAGCTCGGCCGGATCATAGGGTTTGGAAATAAAATCATCCGCCTGATTGGCATAGCTTTCAAGACGGTCCTCAAGGCTTACACGCCCCGAAAGGATCATCACCATCGTCTCTTCTGTCTGGGGGTCAGCCTTTATACGGCGGCAAACCTCAAATCCGTCCATCCCCGGCATCTGCAGATCCAGCATCACCAGATCCGGATTAAAGGTTTTTATCATCTCCAGCGCGGACTGACCGTCACCAATATATTCCACCACATAATCCTGATCCATAAAGAGCCGTCTTACTGCGGAAAGTTGGTATTCATCATCGTCCACAACCAGAATGCGGTGCGCAGCCATTCTTTTTTCCGGATGAGCTATCATTCCCTACAACGACTCCATCTTCACCTATCTGCACAGCTGATTCAAGGCTGCGGTCTCCAGTCATCTGACATAAAGATCTCAAATTATCACAGAGACCTGTTCGATGCCGGTCTTTCCTGCATATCTAATATCAAGATAAGGTGCTGATTTTAGAGATCAAGTTAGCCATAAAAAAAAGGGCGGAAAAACCGCCCTTTTTTATGCAAGCTCCTGGCATTATCAAAGAGCGGCCGCAATCCGCTCCATAGCCTTTTCAACATTTTCACGGCTGTTAAACGCACTGATCCTGATAAACCCTTCGCCGCAACGGCCGAAACCGGCTCCCGGCGTACATACGACCCCGGCCTTATTCAGCAGCAGATCAAAAAATTCCCACGAATCACTGCGGCCGTTGATCCAGATATAGGGCGAATTTTCTCCCCCCACACATTCATAACCGAGGCCTGTCATGTTCTGGCGCACCAGCGCGGCATTTTCAAGATAGTAGTCGATCAGTTCCCTTACCTGCCGGCGTCCGTCGGAAGAATAGACCGCCTCGGCCGCCCGCTGCACCGGGTAGGAAACCCCGTTGAACTTGGTACAGTGGCGCCGGTTCCACAGGGAATGCAGGGCATGCTGCGCCCCATCTGCATCCCAGGCCATACACTCCTTGGGCACAACCGAGAAAGCGCATCTTGTGCCGGTAAACCCGGCGGTCTTGGAAAAACTGCGGAATTCGATTGCCACTTCACGGGCGCCTTCGATTTCATAGATGGAATGCGGCAGGCTTTCATCCCGGATAAAGGCCTCATAAGCGGCATCATAGAGGATCAGAGCACGCTTTTCCCGGGCATAATCAACCCAGCGGCGCAACCCTTCCCTGGATATGGTAGAACCGGTTGGATTATTGGGGAAACACAGATAGATCAGATCGACATGCGCCGAAGGAAGCTCCGGCACAAATCCGTTTCCGGCCGTGCTGTCCAGATAGACAACTCTCTCAAAACGCCCCTGGCTGGCAGCACCGGTGCGGCCGGCCATCACATTGGTGTCGAGGTATACCGGATACACCGGATCGGGGATGGCAATCCGCACATCTTCGGCAAAGATCTCCTGGATATTCCCGGTATCGCATTTGGCGCCGTCACTGATAAAGATTTCATCGGCATCCACTTTGGCACCGCGGGCCTGGAAATCATTTTCCGCAATGGTCTCACGCAAAAAGGCATAACCCTGTTCGGGACCGTAACCCCTGAATGTTGCATCGGTGGCCATTTCATCCACAGCCCTATGCATGGCTTCGACACAGGCCGGCGGCAACGCCCGGGTGACATCGCCGATGCCCAGTTTGATTATTTCCTTTTCGGGATTGGTTTTCTGAAAATTCTCAACCCGTTTGGCAATCTCCGAAAAGAGATAGGAAGACTGCAGCTTAAGATAATTTTCATTGATTTTGATCATAGCGGTTCCTCTTCATTGCAGTTTGTTTTGGAGGCTAGGATGAAGGAATGCAATCCGGGGGTCAAGCGCTTTTTAGGGCATCCGGGGCAATTAAAAAGCGGCGGAGAGAACCTCCGCCGCCTCATCATTTAGCGGTAAGGTTCAAATTCAACTCGCCGGTTGCGGGAGCGCCCTTCCCTGGTTGTGTTATCAGCAACCGGTTTACTCAGCCCGAAACCTTCGGCATGCAGCCTGGAAGCTTCGATGCCGGCGGCTTCCAGATAATCACGAACCGCCTCGGCACGCTTGCGCGAAAGCATATCATTATACTCAGCCGGACCATAATTATCGGTATGGCCATAGATATTCATCTGCATCGCGGGATTATCCTGCATAATTTTCACCAGCTCATCCAGAACCGGCATAAACTCATCTTTAATGGCGTACTCGTCAAACGCGAAAAGGACATTGTCGGCAAAGACCCATTTGCCCTCATCCGTGGCCTCGGCCCCGGTGGGTTCGGGAATCGCACAGCCCCGGTCATCCACGATGGTACCGGCCGGAGTGCCCGGGCACTCGTCAAGGCTGTCCGGCACGCCATCGCCGTCACTGTCTGCCACAGCCTGCTTGACCAGCAGCATCTCCGCCACAAAGGCCTCCATCGCACCGGCAGAAGCTATATCTGCAGCCTTGACGCTGCGCCCGCAGACGCCTTCGGTCGTCAATTGCTCCAGAAGCTGGCCGCCCTCAGGATCGTCTCCGATCTGAACCGTATAGATACAGATATCATCGCAATATTTTTCCTTGATCATCGTAGCGGCAGCCACGGCAAGCCCCTTCTGCAGACACTTTCCGTCACTGATGACAACCATGGCCGTGGCGCCCGGCGCATCGCCCAGATCCCGGGCGGCATGCCGGATGGAAAAATCAATCCGACTGCCCGTCCAGCCAACCTCTTCAACCGTGGCCAGCGCAGCCTCAAATGCGGGAGTCGAATAGGACGAGATCCCATAGGCCCGCCGGGACCGGTTGACAAAAAAGCGGCGCGATTCACCGCAGGTATACAGTCCGGCATCCAGATTGCCTTCGGGAACGGCATAATTCATCTGATTTGCAAGACTTCTGGCAATACTGAACTTGTCGGATCCGGCATAGTCATCATCCATGGACCATGATGCATCAATAATCATTATAAAGTTGTCAACCTTGCGGGCATATTCGCCCGCCTTGAACGCCTCTCCAAGTCCGGCCGCGGCAAAATCTCGCTGCATCGCATCATGTGTTGTGGCACAGCCGCCAAGAACTACCAGTAACAGGGGTACAACAACCCTAACGATTTGTTTCAACATAACTTCCTCCTGAAAATTCAAATTCGATTTAGGCGCGGAAACCGCGGAATCATTAGGG
>CAYWBU010000065.1:0-859 GCA_964456565.1 uncultured Bacteriovoracaceae bacterium
GACTCTAACACGTCACACACTTCCAACTAATAAAAATGAACCAAATGTATATTTGGAGGGACGCAAGGCCGACTGGTTGGTGGCTCTCCGCACTTCCAAGCTTCCCGAGGCCCAGATCCTGGGCAGCGCCATCGGCATGCGGGTCATGGATAAGGTCCCCTATATCAGCGGGCTCGATACCTTCCTGGGCCGCGAATTAAATTCTGAAGTCCGGGACTACCTCAAGGACATGGGTGCCGCCAGCGCCTCCAATGGTGCCGTGGGCCTTTTCCATGTGGACCGCCTGACACCCGAGGCCTGCGATCAGGGCAACGCCCTGCTCAGAGAAAACCACCGCACCTATATCATCGACGATGCCGAACTGGAACGCGTCTATCACGGCTATCCGGTCATGTGGAAAAAAACGCAGGCCAATCCAAAGCTCTGCTTCATCGGCTGTCCGCATCTGTCAAAAAACCAGCTCTACGGCTGGCTGGAACGCATGGAGACCACCCTCACCAAAACCGGCCGGCAACAGCTGGCCGTACGCACCATCCTGACTGCCGCCCCGGATGTGGTCGCAAGATTCAAGGCTGACCGGGAGGCCTACAGCCGTTTCCGCAAAACCGGCATGCATCTGTCATCAATCTGCCCGCTGATGTACATGAACAATCCCATCTGCGCCAAACAGGCCGTCATCACCAACAGCAACAAGCTGCGCACCTATACCACGGCCCGCTATTTCACGGATGACCAAATCCGTCAGATTGTCGCCACAGGGAGAATCGCATGAAAAAGACATTCAAAGGCCGGCCGGTGATCCCCGGGACCTGGAGCGGCCCGTGCGTCTCAACGGGGCGGGAGAGGGCTACACCCTGCA
>CAYWBU010000065.1:869-8244 GCA_964456565.1 uncultured Bacteriovoracaceae bacterium
CCATGTTACGTAGTTTCCTGCCGGTGTCCAGACTGGCTCGCCACCTCTGACGTGCAAGAATGCGCTGGTTACTCCTGACTCCCCGTTCTGGTTCCCGGGACCTGGAGCGGCCCGTGCGTCGTGAGCCATGCAGGCCTGAACATCCTGGCATCTTTCCAGAAGAGTGCCTTGGCGAAAAAAAAGACCGTCATCTGTTCGGATCAGAACAACCCCGAACTCTACGGCAAGGAACTGACCGCCAGGGCCATCTGCCTGCCAAAGACCATCGGTTCCACCACCGGCGGCATGATCCTGCAGACCGTCACCGCCCGCGGCATCGGCCCCGGGGCCCTGCTGTTTTCGGAAAACATCGATTCCCTGGCCGCCGCCGGAGTGATCCTTTCCAAGGTATGGGATGAAAAGGTCATTGTAACAGTTGACCGTCTGGGGCCGGAATTTCTGGATGCCGTAACCGACGGCATGACGGTTGAAGTCGAACCGGACGGCACCGTCAGCATTCAAGACTAAACTTAAAAGGGAGAAATATGATGGGATCAGATTATCAGGAACGCGTGAAAAAACTCGTTGACGGACTGGGTGACTGGTACCGGGATGAAGACCTGCTCAAAAAGGGACGCATGAGCGCCGATCTGCATCCCTACACCTCCCTGTTCAGTCCGATCCAGGTCAACGGCATCAAGATCAAGAACCGCCTCGTCATGGGCCCCATGGGCAACATCAACCTGGCCGAGGAGACCGGCCGGCCCAACACCAAGATGATCGAATATTTCACCGAACGGGCCCGCGGCGGCGTCGGACTGATCACCTCCGGCCTGGTTCCCATCAGCCAGGGCGTCGACCACACGGTCCTGGAACGCGGCAATCAGTCCTACTTCCCCCGCATTGACGGATCGCGCACCCGTTACAGCGGCTGGCGCGACACCGCCCAACGCTGTCATGCCTACGGCTCCCGTTTTTTCATCCAACTGACTCCCGGCCTGGGACGGGTCGGCTCGCCCGAATGCCTGGTCATCAAGAAAAAACTGCCGATCTCGGCATCATGGAATCCCAATTTCTACATCCCGGCCATTCCCTGCCGGCCGGTTTCCAACCGCGGCGCCCGCCGGATAGTCAAGAATGCCGGCCAGGCCGCCGCCGATGCCAAGGCCGCCCTCATCGACGGCGTCTATCTCCACGGCCACGAGGGCTATTTCCTGGAACAGATGACCAACACGGCCTTCAACCGGCGCAAAACCGGCCGTTATTCCGACTGGCAGGCCTTCGGCATCGAACTGGTCAAAGAGCTGCGCCGCCGCACCGGTGAGCGCTATCCCATCATGTACCGCATCGACCTGTCGCTGGTACTCAACGAGACCTACGGCAAACGCATGGACAGCGAAAAGACCCTTAAAAAATTCAAAAACGAACGCAGCGTCGAGATGACCCTTGAATACATGCGCAACCTGGTCAAGGCCGGCGTGGATATCTTTGATGTGGATCTGGGCTGCTATGACAACTGGTGGCTGCCCCATCCTCCGGGCCCCATGCCGCCGGGATGTTTCCTGGATGTCGCCCGCATCGCAAAAGAATATTTCGACGCCCACAGTATTGTCTCCAACACCGGGATCAAGGTCCCGATCGTGGCGGTTGGCAAACTGGGTTACCCCGACCTGGCCGAACAGGCCCTGCGCGACGGGCTGTGCGACATGATCATGCTGGGAAGACCCCTGCTGGCTGACCCGCACTGGCCCAACAAGGCCTTTGCCGGCAAGGTGGACGAGATCATCCCCTGCATCGGCGACCAGGAGGGCTGCATCAACGAATTTGTCAACGGCGGCCATCCACAATGTGCCGTCAACCCCTACACCGGTTTTGAAGACCTCTATGACGGCTCCGAGCTCAGTCCGGTTGCCAGCCCCAAACGGGTGGCCGTGATCGGCGGCGGCCCGGCCGGCATCAATACGGCCCTGTTTGCGGCACGGCGCGGCCATGAGGTGACCCTCTTTGAAAAGGGCCAGCAAGTCGGCGGGATGCTGATTCCCGGATCAGCCCCCAAAATCAAATTCGACATCCTCAACTACCGCGCCTACCTGGAGAACCAGCTGAAAAAGGCCGCAGCCAGCGGCAACCTCAGCCTGCAGACCGCATCAGACCCCACGGCCCGGCAGCTCAAGGATGCGGGATTTGATGTGATCGTGACCGCCACCGGCACCTCTCAGCTGCGGCCGCCGGTCCCCGGCATCGACAAGGGCCATGTCATCTTTGCCATCGATTTCCTGAACAATCCGACCCTGGCGGACAAGGCCGGACGCATCGTGGTCCTGGGCGGCGGCGAGGTGGGCTGCGAAACCGCCTACATGCTGGCCAATGACATGAAAAAAGAGGTCAAGGTGGTTGAAATGCTGCCCTATTTCATGCAGGAGGCCTGCACCGCCAACCGCGGCTGGCTGATTCATCACATGGAAGGGGCCGGCATCCAGCTCTACAACTGCACCCGCCTCAAGGAAGTCGCCGACGGCGGCGTCACCGTGGTCCGCAACGTATCTCACGCGGTTCCCGATCCCTACAATACCTGGACCCCGGTCCTGCCCGAAAATATTGAAAATCCGTTTGCCAAGACCATCACCGACCAGGAACAGGAGGAAGAGTGGGAGACCGACATGGTGATCCTGGCCGCCGGCAACCGGCCGGATGATTCGCTGTATAATGAATGCCGCCAGATCCAGGCCGCCCCCGAAATCCATAATATCGCCGATTCCTTTGCTCCGGGACGCGTATTCGAAGCCACCAAGGCCGCCTTCCTGCTGGCGACCGCCCTCTGATCAGTCCGGGCCGGGCAACCACCCGGCCCGTTTCACCTTTCTTCTTGACAGGCATACTTTGCCTGGCATATTTTAGACCAGTGGTCTAACTAGTGGTACAAAAGGAGCACCAATGGCACGTCCCAGATTTGACAAGCTGCCGGCCGAGCGCCGGCAGGCCATCATTGATGCCGCGGCCCGGGCCTTTGCCGAAAAGGGCTATGCCGGGGCCTCGCTCAACAATATCATCGAACTCCTCGGTCTCAGCAAGGGCTCGTTCTATTACTATTTTGATGACAAGAAAGATCTCTTCCTGACCGTTCTGGAAGCGGCCTATGCGCGCAGCATGAATTTTGTGGGCGATTTTCCGGCGCCCGCAACGGCGCAAAAATTCTGGCAGCAGGCCGAGGAACTTGACCGCCGGGGCATGCAGTTCATGCTGGAGGACCCGGTGCTCTACGGTGTCATCAGGGCCTTTTCCATGGCAATAACCAGCGGTCAGCTGCAACTGAGCCAGGAAGATTTCGACCGGCCCCATCGCCAGATGCAGCTGGAATTCATCAAGGCCGGCCAGGACTGTAAAGCCATCCGCCGCGACCTGCCCGAAGATCTGCTGATCGTCCTGATCGAAGCGGTCTTCAATGCCTTCTATCACTGGCTGGCCCAGCAGGATGACTCTATCAGCCAGAGAGAATGCAACCTGCTGCAGCATAAAATGTTTCGCATGATCAGGCTCAGCCTGGAGCCCGATCCCCAATCAACGGAGGTCCTGTCATGAAAAAGATACTACTGATCCTGTCTTTGCTGATATCTTGCTCCGGCGCTGCAACCGCCGCCGGGCCTGAGGCCAAAGAGATCCTCGACCATGTGGATGACCTGTTTCGCGGTCAGTCCAGTTATGCCACCATGACCATGCAGGTGGTCACCCGGCACTATTCGCGGCAGATGAGCATGGAGGCCTGGAGCAGGGGCAAGGATTATTCCCTCTTCCGTATCACGGCCCCGGCCAAGGAAAAGGGCACCGCCACCTTAAAGGCCGCCAACAACATCTGGAACTACCTGCCCAAGGTCAACCGCGTCATCAAGATCCCGTCCTCCATGATGGGCGGCTCCTGGATGGGCAGCCACTTCACCAACGACGACCTGGTCAAGGAAAGCCGTATGGCCGAAGACTATCATGTCACCTTCAAGGAACAGGGCAAAGATATCATCGAACTGAGCCTGACCCCCAAAAGCGGCGCGGCCGTGGTCTGGGGCAAGGTGGTGGTCACGGTCAGGCAGGCCGACTGGATGCCGCTTAAAATCGATTATTACGATGAAGACCTGGACCAGACCCGCAGCATGGTGTTTTCGGATATCCGCGATTTTGCCAACCGCCGGCTGCCGGCAAGACTCAAGATGACGCCTACGGACAAACCCGACGAATATACCGAGATCATCTACCATGAACTGAACTTTGACGTGGACCTGGCAGAAGATTTCTTCAGCCTGCGCACCCTGAAAAAATAGGAGGAGCCTGTGAAGACCATGCGCATTGCCTGGCGCAATCTCTGGCGCAACCCGCGGCGCACCCTGATCACCCTGAGTGCCATGGTGGTATCCACCGCCATCCTGATCCTGACCTACGGACTCATGACCGGCATGTTTGAACAGTTGGAGAGCAGCATTACGGACCTGAGCGTGGGAGAGGTCCAGGTCCACCATCCCGACTACCTGGCCGAGCGCAACCTCTATGACACGGTCAATCAGCCGGAACTGATCACCCAAGCCGCCGTCAAGGCCGGCGTTCCGTATTCAAGGCGCGCCTTCGGCTACGGTCTGCTCTCCAGCGGGGTCAAATCCGCCGGGGTTCAGTTCTGGGGCATTGATCCCGCTAATGAAAGCCGGGTGAGCGATCTGGATGACAACCTCTTCCAGGGCAGCTACCTGCCGGAGACAGCCGCCGGAAAGGTGGTCCTGGGCCGCAAGCTGGCGCGCACCCTCAATGCCGAAGTCGGCAGCGAACTGGTGGTGGTCACCCAGGCGGCCGACGGGTCGCTCGGCAATGTCCTGCTCACGGTCAGCGGCATCCTGAAGAGTGCCAGCGAAAGTCTGGACCGCAGCCTGGCCCTGATCCACATGGCTGATTATGCCGAACTGTTCGTCTTCTATGACAGCTGCCACGAGATCGCCCTCAACTCGCGCGGCAGCCTGCCGCCCGCCGAACTGGCCGCGCTGATCCAACCGGCGGCCGGGACCAACCAGATCAAGACCTGGCGCCAGCTCATGCCGGCCGCCTCCGACATGCTCAATACCTACAAGGGTTCGCTGATCATCTTTCAGCTGATCTTTTTCCTGGCCGCGGGCCTGGGCGTCCTCAACACCATGCTCATGGCCACCTTCGAGCGCATCCCCGAATTCGGGCTCATCAAGGCCATCGGCGCCACCCCCTGGGGCATCATGCGCGACATCATGGCCGAGGCTTTGGTCCTGGGACTCTTCAGTTCCGTAATCGGGGGCTTTCTGGGCCTGGGCCTTTCGCTCTATCTGCAGTTCAATCCCATCGACCTCTCGGCCTTTGCCGAAGGCTTCAACTTCTCGGGCATGGCCTTCAGCTCCCAGTGGAGCACGGCCATCACCCTGGGCGGCATCTTCTGGCCGGTGATCACCATGTGGCTGGTATCATTGGTTGCGGCCATCTATCCGGCGTCCCGCGCGGCCCGGCTCGATCCGGTAAAGGCCCTCAACCATGTTTAAGGAGGCAAGACCATGACGATCTTCAAACTGGCCTGGCGCAACCTGTGGCGCAACCGCCGCCGGACCCTGATAACCGTAATCTCCATCGCCTTCGGCACCACCCTGGGTATCTTCTTCATCAGCATGGGCGACGGCATGTATAAAAAACTGATCGATGATGCCGTAAGCATGAATGCCGGGCATGTGACAGTGGAACACCGCGAATATGCCGCGGCCCCGTCCATCGACCTCCTCGTGCCCTCGGTGACCGCCGTAGAACAGACCGCCGCCGCCATTAACGGCGTCAGCAAAATCAAGCCCCTGATAGTCAGCCAGGCCGTGGTCTCCACCGGCAGCGGCTCGGCCGGCATCGGCATCACCGGGGTGGACCCCGCCATCGAGGCTGATACCTCGCCGCTGGCCAAGCACATCATCAGCGGGACCTACCTCCAGCCTGATAATGAAAACGGCGTGATCATCGGCAGCATCCTGGCCGAACGACTCCGACTCAAGCCGGGCAAAAAGCTGGTGATCACCACCAACAACATCCACGGCGAACTGGTGGGCGAACTGCTGCGCGTCAGCGGTATCTTTGAAACCGGAGTGGAGGAGGCCGACGGCTTCCTGATCCAGGTCCCCATCACGGCGGCCCGCAAGATCTTTGCCATGGGGCCCGACCAGGCCACCCAGGTGGGGCTGATCCTCGAAAACCCCGATTACCAGGAGGCCGTGATCACCGAACTGGGCACCCGCCTTAAAAACCCCGACCTGGCGGCCCTGCCCTGGCAGGAGGTCATGCCCGACCTGGCAGGCTTCATGGCGGTCGACATGGGGTCCGGCTATGTCTTCCAGGCCATCATCCTGTTCCTGATCGGCTTCACGATCCTGAACACCATCCTCATGAGTGTCCTGGAGCGCACCCGCGAATTTGCCACCCTGCTGGCCCTGGGGACCTCGCCTGCCAAACTCAAGCTGCAGATCCTGCTGGAATCGGCCCTGCTGGGACTGGTGGGCACCGGGCTGGGGCTGCTGATTGGCGGCGCCATCAGTTATTATTTTCAGCTCAACGGCCTGGACTTCACCAAACTGTTCGGGGCCGAGATGACCATCACCGGCTTTGCCGTGGACCCCATCGTCAGGAACTACCTGACCTTCAGGCTGATGGCCTGGCTGGGCGGCATTGTGATGCTCATGACCATGTTGATCGGGATCTACCCGGCCTTCAAAACCGGCAATATTTCGCTGCCGGACGTACTGAGGAGCAAATAATGAGTGAAATCGTAAAACTTTTAAATGTCACCAAGGAGTACGGCAACAACGGAGTCACGGTGCGCGCCCTGGATCAGGTGGACATCTCAGTTTCACCCGGAGAATTCACGGTGGTGGCCGGTCCCTCCGGCTCGGGCAAGAGCACCCTGCTGAACCTGATCGGCGGACTGGACCGTCCCACCAGCGGCAGCGTCCAGGTGACCGGCAGCGAGACCTCCGCCCTGAGCCGGGGACAGCTCAGCCGCCTCAGGCTGCACAACATCGGTTTCGTCTTCCAGACCTTCAACCTGATTCCGGTTCTGGCGGCCTATGGAAACGCCGAATATGTCATGATGCTGCAGGGAACCCCCGCGGAAAAACGCCGCCAACAGGTCACTGAGCTGCTCAACCTGGTGGGCCTGCATGGCATGGAAAACCGCTTCCCGCGAGAACTCTCCGGCGGCCAGCAACAGCGCGTCGCCATTGCGCGCGCCATCGCACCACAGCCCCAGCTGATCCTGGCGGACGAACCCACTGCCAACCTGGATTCCACAACCTCGGCCGCCCTGCTGGACCTGATGGAAAAACTCAACCGCGAAAAGGGCGTGACCTTCCTGTTCTCCACCCATGAC
>CAYWBU010000065.1:8256-13083 GCA_964456565.1 uncultured Bacteriovoracaceae bacterium
GGCGCATAATCCCCCTGAGGGATGGCCATATCAGCAGTGACGATACCAGGGATATCGCCTGATGGCACTCAGCAGAACATCTGTCTTCAAGACAGGCCTGTTTATCATCCTGTTTGGCGGCCTGCTTCCGGTCCCGGCCCGGGGCTACTACGACTATGAAACCGACCGCACCCACCTGGAACTGGGCGGCAGCCTGCGCACCGTGGCAATCAGGACCCACAACTATTCGGCCCCGCTGCTCTTCGGCTATGACAACCACTCTGACGGCCAGACCCAGACCACCCTCCGGCTGACGGCTGACGGCGAATATGACTTTATCAGCGGCAACCTCCACTTGGTGGGCAGCCAGCAGCATACCAGCGGGCCGCAGATAACCGGCGACACCTCCGGTGCGGTACGCTACCGCAGCGCCAGCGGCCGGAACATCCTGAGCCGCGACCAGGACACCCTGGCCAGCCTGGGGATCGACCGCCTCAACCTGAAATTTGCCTTCAGCGATTTTGACCTGACAGTGGGCCGCCAGGCCATCAATTTTTCCAAGGCCTGGTTCTGGAATCCGCTGGACATCTTCCTGGCCTTTGACCCGGCGGCCATTGACCGTGACTACAAGCCCGGCGTGGATGCCGTGCGCCTCGACATCCCCATCGGATTCGCCGGCAGCCTGGGGATCGTGGCCGCACCAGGACGTGAACTTGTACTGCGCCAGCGCCGCCAGACCACCACGGTCAGGGCCGAAAAATTCCGCGACAGCCGTTGGTACGGATCGGCCCTGCTGGCACGCTACGCCACCAATTTTCATGACTGGGACCTGGCCGTCCAGTTCGGCAAGGTCTACGGCGGCATGCAGCTGGGGTTCGGGTTTGCCGGCGAGATCAAGGGTGTGGGGCTGCGCGGCGAAGCCGCCCTCCTGGAGGCCCGCAACCGCAGGACCCTGTTTTTTGAGGCCCCCTTGGCCCCGATAACGACCGCGGATATCACCGAAGACCACCTGAGCCTGGTGGTGGGGGCCGACTACCGTTTTGACAACTCGCTCTATCTGAACCTTGAATATCTCTATAACGGCGCCGCCGAACCCGATAATTATGCCGCCGGACTGGCGCGCCAGCTCCTGGGCCAGACCTTAAGCCTCAGCCGCCATCAGCTCGGCTGCCAGATCACCTATGACGTCCACCCGCTCATAACCGCCCAGCTGGCCGGCGTCTGTTCCCTCTCGGACCGCTCCGGACAAATCTCCCCGGGAGTCAGCATCTCCATCGCCGACGAGGCCGAACTGGCACTGGGAGGTATCATCGCAACCGGCAAGCGCCCCGGGCTCCTGCAGCCGGCCTATGTTTCAAGTCCCGGAACCACGGAGGTCGTCAGTCTGCCGGTGGTAGAATCCGAATACGGCACCTGGCCCAATGTCTATTATGTCGAGTTTAAATATTATTTCTAGAACTAAACTCAACTAACAATCACTTAACTCTGCTCATTCCATGTGCTATAAATGCGCCGATCTACATTCACGATTATCCAATCAAAGGGAGGGACGACAACAGCACCATGCAGAAGCCAATTGGATTTGACAACGAAAAATATATCACGGAGCAGTCCGCCGAGATCCTGGAACGGGTCAAGCGTTTTGACAACAAGCTCTATCTGGAATTCGGCGGCAAACTGATGTACGACTACCACGCCGCGCGGGTCCTGCCGGGCTATGATCCCAATGTCAAGATGCGCCTGCTGCAGAAACTTAAGGACCAGGCCGACCTCATCCTGTGCATCTATGCCGGCGACATCGAGCGCAAGAAGATCCGGGCGGACTTCGGCATCACCTATGATTCGGACGCCCTCAAACTGATCGACGAGCTGGGTGACTGGGGCATTTCGGTGCTGGGCGTGGTCATTACCCGCTTTGAGGATCAGCCCGGGGCCGTCCAGTTCCGCAACAAACTGGAGCGCCGCGGCATCAAGGTCTACACCCACCGTCACACCAAAGGATACCCCACCGATGTGGAGACTATTGTCAGCGATCAAGGCTACGGCGCCAACGAATATATCCAGACCGACAAACCCCTGGTGATCGTCACCGGACCCGGACCCGGCAGCGGCAAGCTGGCCACCTGCCTGTCCCAGCTCTACCATGACCACCGCCGGGGCACCCATTCGGGTTATGCCAAGTTTGAGACCTTTCCCATCTGGAGCATCCCACTCAAACATCCGGTCAACATCGCCTATGAGGCCGCCACGGCCGATATCCGCGATTTCAACCTGATCGACCCCTTCCACCTGGAGACCTACGGTAAGAGCGCGGTCAACTACAACCGCGACGTGGAGGTCTTTCCGGTCCTGAAGCGCATCCTGGAAAAGATCACCGGCGGCGAAGCCTTCTACCAGTCACCCACGGACATGGGAGTCAACCGTTGCGGCTTTGCCATCACCGATGACGAGGTGGTCAAGGAAGCGGCCCGCCAGGAGGTCATCCGGCGTTTCTACCGCTACCAGTGCGAATATATCATGGGATTCACCGACCGGGAGACCGTGCAGCGCGTTGAACTGGCGGTCAAGGATTTCAATCTCGAGCCCGAAAATCGCAACGTGGTGCCGCCGGCCCATAACGCGGCCCGCGAGGCCATGCACAACCCGGCCAAGGGCAATGACGGGGTCTACTGCGGCGCGGCCATCGAACTGCATGACGGCACCATTGTCACCGGCAGCAACTCGCCCCACATGCACGCCGCCGCCAGCCTGATCCTGCACGCCCTAAAACAGCTGGCCGGCATCCCCGAACAGATCAAGCTGCTGCCCCAGGGCATTA
Source organism: uncultured Bacteriovoracaceae bacterium (assembly GCA_964456565.1). Classification (GTDB taxonomy): domain Bacteria; phylum Desulfobacterota; class Desulfomonilia; order UBA1062; family UBA1062; genus CAYWBU01. The sequence goes on from CAYWBU010000065.1 coordinate 11,054, forward strand.
TCGACTCGCTGACCGATTTAAAGACCCATACCCTCAAGGAAAAAAATGTCAGCCTGGACCTGCAGGAAACCCTGGTGGCCCTCAGCATCAGCGCCACCAACAATTCGGCGGCCGCCCTGGCGATCGAAAAAATCGGCGCGCTCAGGGGCTGCGAGGTTCATCTGACCCACATCCCCACCCCGGGAGACGAGACCGGGCTGCGCAGGCTGGGGGTCAATGTCACCAGTGATGCCAGCTTCGCCTCCAAAAACCTGTTCATAAACTAAAAGGAGGGGCCGCCGGCCCCTCCTTAACTTCAGACTCTTTCAATCAGCAGCAGGGTCTCCTGGTTGGTGGTCTTGTTGATAAACTCATAGCTCAGGATACGAAATCTACGGTAGTCCACCTCCCGGGCCCAGGCCTTGAGTTCACGGGCCTCGATCTGCCCGGCCGGATGTCCGCTGTAGATGGCGACCGTGACGATCCCCCTGGGATGCACCAGTTCCAGGGCCTGCTCAATGGCCACCCGGCTGGTCTCAAAGCGGGTGGTGATGGTTTCGTCGCCGCCGGGCAGCCAGCCGAGGTTGAACATCAGGGCCTTGACCTGACCGTGAAGCTCCGGCGGCAATGATGCAGCCATGTCTTCATGCCCACGCCTGAAAAGCGTCACGCGCTCAGCCACGCCTTCTTCCGCAAAACGCCAGCGCGCCTTGGCAAGCGCCTCATCCTGGACATCAAAGCCGTAGACCTGCCCGCGCTCACCCACCTGCCGGGCCATGAAAAGCGTGTCAAAGCCTGCACCCACCGTGGCATCCACCGCCACATCGCCGGGTTCCAGATGCCGTTTGACCGCCTTGCGGGCCTGGGTCACGATTCCGTCAATTGCCATAGATCATCCTTCCTGCTGATTATGGCGGCAGCTTACCCTTAAGCCGCCCGTCCGGCAACCGCGGGATTATTTTACCTTACGCAAATCGTTGAGTACCTCATAGGGATTGGCCGCCGCGGCCAGGGCATCCACCTGTTCAGCACTCAGTTTTACGCTCAACGGCACTTTAATATATTTCTGCGGATCATCGTTCCATGAGAGCGGATTGGGCCGCATGCCGCCGGACTTACGGTCAACCCCCTGCCAGGCCAGTTTCCAGTCAAAGGTCATCACATGGGCCACCCCGCCCCCGTTACGGCCCTGACGCACCACCAGAATGCCGGCCGGCTGGTCGAACGGCAGGTCCTTCTGAGCCTGTTTGTCGATCTGACGCGTAATGATACCCTTCTTGCCGGCCGTCAGATCCAGCAGCTGCTGAATGGCATCCTCCTTACACCACACGGGCGCGGCAATATAGAGATAGGCCTGACCTTGTTCCAGTGCCCACCGCTCCATAATATAGCGTCCCATCAGGTATCCCGAAGTCACCCCGGGGCAGAAATGGTTGTGCAGCTCGATACATTTGAGCAGATCATAGGGCGCCCCGTCGGCCCAGGCATTCAGAGTCGCAACCATGTGCAGGTCAGCGTCAAGGGCCTTGGTGATGCCGAGCCAGGCAGCCGGATCGGCGGTCTGCTGCGGGCCGACTGTCAGAGACACACTGGTGAACCTGCCGTCAGGCTGAGCGCTCAGGACAACAAGCTTGCGGGAATCGCGGTTGAACAGGGCAAGCTTAAGCGGCCTGTCCATGGGGCAGTGATAAAAGAGCAGGTTGCCGCGGGCAACGCTGCAACCGCTGCGTTTTTGGATAACATCCAGGCAGGTATGCGCCACATAGGGGGCGTTCGTCAGCACACAAAGGTCCTCCGAGCCCCTCCTGAGACCAAGATCACCCACAGCCTGTTTCAGGCTTTTATCCAGTTCGCCACCCCATGCCAGGCCGGGCAACAGCAAAATTACCAACACCAACACCACTTTTCTTTTCATGAAAACCTCCGATTTTAAACTGCGGGCCCATACCGGCCCACAAACTAATGGCACGCTTATATAAAACATGCTACGGTCTGACAAGTAAGATCGGAGGGCTGATTAATGTTCCGCAAGACTATCATATTTTTATTCA
>CAYWBU010000066.1:0-9570 GCA_964456565.1 uncultured Bacteriovoracaceae bacterium
ATATGAACATGCTCCTTCAGCTGCGTCACAAGAAGGCCTGTAAACTGCTTGTGGCTGGAGGGGTTTATCATGAAAATACCCAGATGTTCCAAAGTCCCGAAGGTGTTGAGCTGATCAAGAGGAATCGGGCCACAAAATCTTTTATTTCTGCCGCTGGGGTTAGTCAAAGACTGGGGATTACCTGCGCAAACCAATATGAAGTTGAAACCAAGAGGGCGGTGATAAGTTCCTCCCAGACAAAGATATTGCTTGCGGATTCATCCAAGTTTGAGGGCGTGAAACAGGCATATTTTGCTGATTTGAAAGATTTTGATGCCATCATCAGCGATCGCGGGCTTGCGGTGGAATATGCAGAGATCATCAAGAATCTGGGGATCCAACTGTATCTGGTCTAGCTATTTTGTCATATCTTCAACTCTTTTAAATTATGAACAAAGAGCATTATGTTAATATAGTAACAAAATATTGACATAAAATAAACAAAAAATGTATTTATGTGATCAGGAGGTGGTCGTGGATAAGCCTGTGATCTATTGTGCCGGCCCTTGGTTTTGCCCGGAGGAAAAAGATGGTCTGCTGGAGCTGGCGCATTTGTTGGAAAAGGACGGCTACGCAACCTATGTCCCGTTTAGGGACGGGCTGGATGGGTTATGGCTCCATGATGGAAATTTGTCAAAGGATCTGGTCCGGGTTATTTATGCCCTTGAGGTTTTTCAGGTGATGGAGCGTTGCCGTGCCCTGGTCTTCAGCCTCAATGGCCGTTGCCTCGATGAAAACAGTGTCTTCAAGGCCTCGCTGGCCTTTGCTGCCGGCCATCCGGTTATCCTGTCCAAACAGGACAACCGTTCAGCCTTTCACGGCAATGACAACTCCATGGTTACGGGCCTGTCAAAAACATTCTGTAATGTCACCCGGCGCAATCGCATTGCGGGCGAGCTGGCCCGGCTGCTGGCTGAGGGTTCTCCCCGGGCTGTTCTAGATGCGCAGGCCGGAACCACCTGCCGCGTGGGCCATGCGATATGGGATGCTTTGCGGGCCGATCCGGCCTTGAAGTCCTTGGACGGTCTTTCAAAACTGGAGGGGATAGCCGGTAGCGGGGAGGGTCCCGATGTCAAATAAAAAACTGCGCGTATATTGCTCCGGTCCGCTGTTCTGTCCGGAAGAATTGGCCACGATGCGCTCAATCTCTAATGTCTTGGAAAAATCCGGTTACGAGACCTTTCTGCCCCAGCGTGACGGGGTTGAGGCCTTTGTAATGAACTCAGTGGATGGCGTTATTGCCAATGCCTGGCTTGCCCGGCCCTTCAATCGCATTGTCAACCGGGCGGTCTTCAGCCTGGATGTCTATGAGATCATTGAGCGTTGTGAGGCCTTTGTCTTTAACATGAACGGAAGGGTTCCGGATGAGGGCGGAGTGGTGGAGCTGGCCATGGCCTATGCTACCGGAAAGCCTATTGTAATCTATAAAAACGATGTCCGCAGCCTGGCCTGTGGACAGGACGCCCCCATGCTGACCGGCGTAACCGGTCACCGGGCCTGTGAGATTGCTGCGATTCCGGCACTGCTGGCCGAGGCAATCCGGCAGACCCCGCCGCCGACAGACCTCAAGCTGTCGTCTAAGGTGGCCAAAGTTGTGCGGCGTGGCCGTCTGGTCAGGAAGATGCTTGATCCGGTGCAGTTTATGCGTCCACGTAACAACCTGCTGAAATGGTGGGGCAAGTAAGATCGGGGGAGATGGTATGGCAAAAATTACGGTAATGGGCAGTTTTGTGGTTGATGTGATGGCCCGCGGTCCGCATTTGCCGCGTCCGGGGGAGACCGTCAAGGGTTCGGTCTTTAAGATCGGTCCCGGAGGCAAGGGCTCCAATCAGGCCGGGGCGGCCCTGAGTATGGTGGATGAAGAAAGCAGTGAAAATCAGATTCTGGTAACCCTGGGGGCCTGCGAATATATCACGGATCAGGAAATTGCCCGGGCCAGGGATGCTATCGTTGATGCCGATATCCTGCTGACCCAGATGGAGACCAGTTTGAGCGCCGTGGAGGCTGCCGTTGATATGGCAAGCGCGGCCGGGGTTCGTGTGATTCTCAATCCGGCGCCGGCCCGAACGGTCAGTGATGATCTGCTGCAGAAGGTTGATGTGCTGACTCCTAACGAAATTGAGGCCGAGATCCTGAGCGGGATCAAGGTTGTTGATGCGGATACGGCCGAGACGGCCGCCCGGGTTCTGATGGGCAGGGGGGTTAGGAATGTGGTGGTTACCATGGGCGTCAAGGGAGCCTTGGTGGTTACCCCGGAGAGTTGCGATCTGGTGGAAGGTTATATAGTGGATGCTATTGATACCACCGGGGCCGGGGATGCCTTTAACGGCGGGTTCGCCACGGCCCTGGCCGAAGGTTGCGATATCCTGACTGCGGCCCGCTTTGGCAATGCCACCGGCGCACTGTCGGTGATGCGGATGGGGACGGCCCCGGCCATGCCTGGCCGTAGCGACATAGAAGCTTTTATCAGCCGGGCCGGTCGTTCGGCTGTCACACGATAAGAATTGAGGAGAGAAACATGGAAATTAGCGCATATATTGATCATACCATCCTGAAGCCGCAAGCCACGGCTGATGATGTCCGCCGGTTGTGTGAAGAGGCCCGTGAATACGGATTTGCGTCCGTATGCGTCAATCCCTGTCATGCGGCGCTGGTGAGTGGTGAGCTGGCCGGCAGTGCGGTGAAGACCTGCGTGGTGATCGGGTTTCCGCTGGGGGCCACCACCACGGCTGTCAAGGTTTTCGAGACCGAACAGGCCGTGGCCGCCGGAGCACAGGAAGTGGACATGGTGATCAATGTCGGGGCCTTGAAGTTCGGTGACCTTGCTCTGGTCAAGAATGATATTAAATCTGTGGCCGCTGCGGCCCATCCGCAGGCCCTGCTCAAGGTGATTCTGGAATGCTGTCTGCTGGATGATGCCGAGATCCGGACGGCCTGCGAGATCTGTTTGGCGGCCGGGGCCGATTTTGTCAAGACCTCCACCGGTTTTGGCGGCGGAGGGGCAGAGGTGGCCGATGTCAGGCTGATGCGCCAGACCGTGGGGCCGGATCTGGGGGTCAAGGCCTCGGGTGGTATCCGTGATCTTAAAAGCGCACTGGCCATGATCGCGGCCGGGGCCAACCGCATCGGCACCAGCGCCGGGGTTGCAATTGTAAAAGAAAAGGCCGATCGGTAAAACCGATCGGCCTTGCTGGTGGGTCATGTAGGGCTCGAACCTACGACCTCCGGATTAAGAGTCCGCTGCTCTACCAACTGAGCTAATGACCCATATATATTCAGGTACGCCCGAGGATCGGATCAATCCGCGACCTTCTGTTTCGGCCGAGGGCGCCCTTTATACTCTGGGGTGAGTGATGGGGCTCGAACCCACGGCCACAGGAGCCACAATCCTGTGCTCTACCAACTGAGCTACACTCACCATATATCTTGGCACGCCTGAGAGGATTCGAACCTCTGACCTACGGATTAGAAGTCCGTTGCTCTATCCAGCTGAGCTACAGGCGCTTACAATGCCTTGCTCTGGTCGGGGCGAGAGGATTCGAACCTCCGACCCCCTGCTCCCAAGGCAGGTGCGCTACCAGGCTGCGCCACACCCCGTGACGACGCCTTATAACAGAGGGCCTTACCCAAGGCAAGTCTTTTATGTCGCACCTCACTTGCCTTTTGTGACAGACTTTCAAACATTAATTTGAGGCTTTGTCAATGGGGTTTTTAACCTGCGGCAGACACAGGATTATTGCGGCGCAGATCAGAAAGAATCCGACCATTTCGGTTTTGCCGGGTGCTGCAAAATCCGGCCGGGTAAACTGGATTGCAATGGCCTGGGATGTGAGCATGACAGCTGTTGTTGGCGGCGGAAATTTTTCAAGGCAGCTTCCGAGGGCCGCCAGGCCGAAGCCGCAGTTGATAACCGCATTGACTCCCAGAAGCAGCCAGGCCGTCAGCGGTATATTTCCCGGCAGATCCCGTCCCATGGAAATGAGACTCAGGAAGGTGGCGGCGGCCAGGGCGATGATGACCATGTTGCGGGCATTGTTGCGGCGGGCAAAGCTGCTGCCCAGGGTGATGAAGATTGCCAGGGTTGCGGCAGCCAGCAGTCCGGCGGGATCAGGCCTGCCGCATAGAATGATCGTGCCGGCTCCGGCCGCCAGGGCGGCAACCAGCTGGCGCGGTGTGGGGCGTGCTGAAGGGCTGAAAAACTGCAGCAGCGGGACGAGGACAACTGCCAGGGCGATGCCGGCCAGGGCCGTCGGATCGTTAGCGGCGCGGGCCTCAACGATCAGGGTGCGGGCCATGGCAAAGATGAGAACGCCCAGGATCAGGCCGCGCCCCACCTCGGCAAAGGAGATCTGCTTGAGCTGGCGGTGATATCTGAGGTTGAGGGCCAGATAGGCCGCCATGAAGGTCGGCATCAGGAAAAAACCGGGACCCAGGGTATTCAGCAGGCCGATATTCAGCGGCAGGCTGGCGCCCCAGATCAGGGCAAAGAAGATGAGCTTGCCTTTTTCAGTCATTGTTCAGATGGTCCAGGATCTTTTTTTCCATGGCTTCCATCTCAAGGGCCTGGGCCTCGGGGACATCCTCATGATTGAAGCCGCACAGATGGCAGATGCCATGCACCAAGAGCTGCTTAAGGCGCTGATCAGGCGAGAGTTCGGTATCCTCGGCCTCTTCGATGGCACGTTCGGCCGAGATCACGATATCACCCAGATGGGTGCCGGCCGGGCCGAAACCTTCCTGTTGCGGAAATGAGATCACGTTGGTGGGCCGGTCGCGGTTGAGGTAGAGACGGTTCAGTTCCTGGATGTAGGAGTTGTCCACCAGCACGATTGAAAGCTCGGCTCCGTCACGCTCAAGCACGTCCAGAGTCCGGCTGGCCCAGCCTTCGACTGTAGCCGGGTCGATCTCAAGACAGTCCTGCATATTGTTAATATCAATGGTTTTCATACTCCGCCCCTTTCATAGGCCTTGATGATGTCTGCCACCAGCCTGTGCCGTACCACGTCATCCTCGGAAAACCTGACAAAGTCAATCCCTTTGATGCCGCGCAGCAGGTTGCCGGCCTCGATCAGTCCGGACTGCACGCCCTGCGGCAGGTCGATCTGGGAGATGTCGCCGGTGATCACGGCCTTGGAATTGAAGCCCATGCGGGTCAGGAACATCTTCATCTGTTCGGTGGTGGTGTTCTGGGCCTCGTCCAGGATGATGAAGGCATCGTTGAGGGTGCGGCCGCGCATGAAGGCCAGGGGTGCGATCTCGATATTGTCGCGGGCGATCAGGCGCAGGACATGGTCATGGTCCAGCATGTCGTAGAGTGCGTCGTAGAGCGGTCTGAGGTAGGGGTTGACCTTTTCCTGGAGGTCGCCGGGCAGGAACCCCAGTTTTTCGCCGGCCTCCACGGCCGGACGCACCAGGATGATCTTGTCGACATTTTTCTTGATCAGCTGAGAAACCGCCATGGCCATGGCCAGGTAGGTCTTGCCGGTGCCCGCCGGACCGATGCCGAAGACGATATCTTTGGCGCGCATGGCATCCACATAGTTTTTCTGCTGGATACTCTTGGGCATGATCACTTTTTTGGTGGAAGCGATATAGATCTGGTCCAGGAAGACATCCTTGAGTTTGAGCGAACTGTCCTTGCCCAGGATCCTGACGGCATACCAGATGTCGTTGGGATAGAGCGGAAATCCGTCCTGCAGCAGGGCGTAGAGATCCCGGAGCACATGCCCGGCCAGCTCCACCTCGTAGTCCGCGCCCATAAGTTCCACCTGGTTGCCCTTCATGGAACACCTGACCCCGGTGGTTTCCTCGAGGATCTTCAAATGGGTGCAGCTGTCACCGGCCAGTTGCCGGAGCAGATGCGTGTCCTGAAATTCGATTGCGGCCATGTTTTTCTTTCTTTTTATTAATATAAGCGGAAGATAGCTCAAAGCCCGGCACCTTTCAAGCCGTTATGGTATTGCCAAGGCGGTCCTGTTGTAATATGAAGGGGCCATGTTTAAGGCAAAAGTTCTGGGGACCTTCAGTTCGGCTCACAGCCTGCGTGAATATCAGGGCGACTGTGAACGGCTGCACGGTCACAATTACAGGGTGGAAGTTGCGGTCGAGGCCGAAAAGCTGGACAATATCGGGATCGTCATGGATTTCCGCGAGCTCAAGAAAAAGCTCAAGGAGATCATGGATGAGCTGGACCACTGTTTCCTGAATGAGCTGCCGGCCTTCAGCAAGGACAACCCTTCGGCCGAAAATATCGCACTGTACATCTACCGCCGCTTCGAGGCCGATCTGTCGCAAAAGGTCAGAATGGCCGAGGTGACTGTCTGGGAAAATGACGGCAGCTGCGTTACCTATTCGGAGTGAGTCTTTGAAGGACGTCCAGAAACAGAAACCGGACAATCCCCTCTATATCCAGAAGGTGGGGGTCAAGGACGTCGCCTATCCCATCGTGGTGCTGGACCGCAGCAAGGGCCAGCAGCATACCGTGGGTTCGCTGGACCTGTATGTGGACCTGCCGCAGGAGTTCAAGGGCACCCATATGAGCCGTTTCATCGAGGTGCTCAACGAATATCGCAAGGAGATCCACATCAAGCGTTTCGGGCATATCCTGGAGGAGATCCGTGAGAACCTTGGCGCCAGCAGCGCCCATATGAAGGTGGACTACTCCTATTTCATGGAAAAGAGCGCGCCGGTGAGCGGCGCGGTCGGCCTGATGGAATATCGCTGCAGCCTGATCGGCACTGCGGATGAAGACAGCAAGGATTTCCGGGTGAGGGTGCAGGTGCCGGTTCAGACCCTGTGTCCGTGTTCCAAGGAGATCAGTGAATACGGGGCCCACAACCAGCGCGGCATCGTGACCGTGACCGTCAAATATGAGCAGTTTTTCTGGATGGAGGACCTGATCGAGATGGTGGAGAGCTGTGGTTCCTCGCCGGTCTATCCCATCCTGAAACGGCCGGATGAAAAATTTGTGACCGAGCAGGCCTATGATAATCCGCGTTTTGTGGAGGATGTGGTGCGCATGATCGCCACCAGGCTGAACGACCATCCCGAGTTCAGCTGGTATTCGGTGGAGGCCGAAAATTTTGAGAGCATCCACAACCACAGCGCATATGCATACATAGAAGGCGGCAATGAAGACTGATGCTATCCTGCCCGTGGGCAAGCTGCCCATGGAACTGCTGGCCACCTTTCTAAAAGATCTGAAAGTTAATGATCCCAATGTCCTGGTTGGCCCGGGTCTCGGCCAGGATGCGGCCGCCATCCGCTTCGGGGCGGAAACCCTGCTGTTCAAGACCGATCCCATCACCTTTGCCGTGGATGACATGCCCTGGTATCTGGTGACGGTCAATTCCAACGACATCGCCTGCATGGGCGGGATTCCGCGCTATATGCTGACAACCGTGCTGCTGCCCGAGGGGTGTTCCACGGCCGCCACGGTCGGTGAATTTTTTGATGGTCTGAAGAAGGCCTGCGCGGCCGCCGGGGTTGTTCCGGTGGGCGGCCATACCGAAATCACCTACGGCATTGAACGGCCGATTGCCGCCGGGTTCATGATCGGCACCCTGCTGGCGGATGAGGTCATCTGCACCAAAAACGCCTCTGCCGGTGACGTGCTGCTGCTGTCCAAGGGCATCCCCCTGGAGGCCATCTCCCTGCTGGCCCGCGAAAAATCTGCGATGATCAAGGCCGATGCAGAAACTCTCAGCCGGGCGCAGAACCTGATCTATGATCCGGGCATTTCGGTGGTGCGTGAGGCTCATCTGGCGGTCAAGGCCGGGGGAGTAAAGGCCATGCACGACCCCACCGAGGGCGGGCTGGCCACCGGTCTTAAGGAGCTGGCGTGCGCCGCGGGTTGCGGGCTGGAGGTCGAAATGGACCGGATTCCGCTCCTGGATCTGGCCAGACCCGTGCTCAAGCCGTTCGGTATCGATCCGCTGGGGGCCATTGCCTCGGGGTCGCTGCTGCTCAGCTGTGACGAGAAACATGCCAGAGCCATCCTGGATGCCTGGCAAAATGCCGGCATCAGCGGGGCGCTCATCGGCCGCCTGACCCCAGAAGAGGATTACAGTCTGATCCGTAACGGCAAACGCGAAAGCCTGCCGGAATTTGCCGTGGATGAGATCGCGCGCGTCTTTACCGGCTGAGACTTATCCCAGCAGCCACAGCAGCATGATCCCTGTCAGGATGGGCCAGATGGACTGGATGTAGAGCTGGTAGGCTCGATTGTCAAAAAAAACATTGTCGTTATAGAGATCAATTCCCTTGGCCAGCATGAAGAGCGGCGGCAGCAGGCCGTAGATCAGGGCCGGTGCCAGTTTGAGCGGGAAGCTCAGGAAGAGGGCCACCGCCAGCAGCATGATGGCATATTCCAGCAGGGCGATCGCCCGTTTTTCGCCGATGAAACGCGCCAGGCTCAGGTTGCCTTCGATGGCGTCGCGTTCCATGTTCTTGAGGCCGATCATGACCCTGCCACCCAGATAGAAGACCGTGATGAACGCCACCAGCAGGCCCGAGGCCGGGCAGATCCGGATGGTACCGGAGGCTGAGAGCGGCAGGATCAGCGAAATGGCCATGAAGACCAGCATGGCGATAATGCTCTTGATATATTCGTCCAGACTGGAGTGGTCGGCCAGGATTCGCAGCAGGGCGATGCCGGCCGCCAGCAGGGCACACTTGATACTGCAGGCCGTGGCGGTCAGGATGACGGCCAGGGTGCCGGCAATAAACCATTTGATGCGACTGCGGCGCATATTGGTGGGCGAGGTGCAGGCCAGCGCCAGCAGGAAGACGGCCAGCAGCACATCAAAGTGGTAGCTGGCCCGGCAGATTGCCATGGTGCCGAAGGCCAGGCCGCTGCTGCCGACAGCCGGCAGCAATGATCCGCGGGCCAGGGAGTTGATTGCGGCATTTTTGAGGCCCGAACCCGCATGCACGGCCTGCAGGGTTTCGATACAGTCCTCGATCACCCATTGGGGTGTGGAGGCCCCGGCAATGATGGCCACCCGTTCCATCTCGGAGGTGTCGATGCCCTTGAGCTGGTCGGCGTTTTCCACCCGGATCACATGGCGGTCCTCCTGGGCGGCGATTTCAGCCAGCCGGCCGGTGTTGGCCGAGGTGCGTCCGCCGATGACCACGAAGGTGTCGTGGTCGGCGGCCAGTTCATGCACCTCGCTCTGACGGTGCGAGGTGGAACGGCAGATGGTGTCGGTGACGTCCAGGACTTCGGCCTTGGACTGCATCTCTTTGATGATCTCCTTGAAGAGCTCCACCTCGAAGGTGGTCTGGGCCACCACGGCAATCCTTTTGGCCGCCGGCATCTTGCGGACATCTTCGATGCTGTGGACCAGATAGCCCTTGTCGCCGGCCACTCCCAGGTGGGAATCCATCTCGGGATGGTTGCGGTCGCCGGCAATGGCGATGATGTCGGCGGTCCGGGCAGCCTTGCGGATGATGGAATGGACCTTGAGCACCATGGGACAGGTGGCGTCGATGACCTTGACCCCGCGTTCCTTGAGCAGGGCCTTCTTTTCA
>CAYWBU010000066.1:9580-13082 GCA_964456565.1 uncultured Bacteriovoracaceae bacterium
CGAATGATGGCGATGTCGCCCGGCTGCAGCCGGGGATCGTCCATTTCGGTGATGATGCCGATGCCGCGCCGGCTCAGGGCGTCGATGACCTGCGGGTTATGGATGATGGGTCCGATGGTGAAGATCCGCTTGCCCGGATACTGCTGCCGGACCTTGAAGGTGATATCGATGGCGCGCCGGACGCCGAAGCAGAATCCGGCATGTTTGGCGATGGTGATCTTCACTGCGCTGCCCCCCTGACGGCATGGATCAGGTATTCCTGGTTGCCCTTGGCGCCTCTGATGGGTGAGGGAATAATTTCGCTGACCGCAAGCCCCAGCGAGATGAAGAAGTCCCGGATGTCGTCCTTGACGGCCTCGATCACCTGGCTGTCCCTGACGATGCCGCCCTTGCCGACCTGATCGCGGCCGGCCTCAAACTGGGGCTTGATCAGGGCGATGATCCGGGCGTCCTCCTTGAGGATCTTGAGGACCGGCGGAACCACCAGCTTGAGGGAGATGAACGAGACATCAAAGGTGGCCAGGTCACATTTCTCGGCGATCAGGGCCGCATCCAGCTCGCGGACATTGATGCCTTCAAGGTTGATGACGCGTGCATCATTTCTGAGTTTCCAGTGCAGCTGGCCGTGCCCCACATCGATGGCATAGACTTTTTGGGCGCCGCGTTGCAGCATGAGGTCGGTGAAGCCGCCGGTGGAGGCCCCGATGTCGGCGGCAACTTTGTCGCTCAGATCGATGTCATACTCATTGAGGGCGGCCTCCAGCTTGGAGGCGCCGCGGCTGACATAGGGGTAGCTCTCCTTGATGCTGATCTCGGCCTGGTCATCGATCGGGGTGCCGGCCTTGGTTATGGGCTGGCCCTTGAGCAGGACCTGGCCGGCCATGATCAGCGCGGCGGCCTTTGATCTGGTTTCGACCATGCCCCGGTCCACCAGCAGTTTGTCCAGCCTTGTCTTCATAGGATTTTTTTTACGGCCTTGGCGATACCCTGGGCGTCCAGTCCCAAGGACCGGAACAGCTGTTCCTGGGACCCGTGTTCGATGAAACGGTCGGGAATGCCCAGCAGACTGAATCTCAGCGGTGTGCTGATGCCGTCCAGAACTTCCAGCACAGCCGAACCGCAGCCTCCCTGAATGCAGCCGTCCTCTATCACTATAAAACGCCCGCCGCAGGTTTCGACCATTTCTGTCACGGTTTTGCTGTCGAGCGGTTTTATATATTTGAGGTCCACCACTGCAACCCCCTCAAGTTCGGCAGCGGCCTCAAGGGCGGCGTAGCACAGCGGTCCCACGGCGAAGATTACGGCCTTACTCCCCTCTTTGAGGACCTCGGCGCAGCCCTTGCGGGAGGTCTGGGCCTTGATGGGGTTGCTGATAAGCCCGCTGCGCGGGAACCGGATGGCGGACGGGCCGTCCAGTTTGACGGCCTTGGTGAGCATTTTCTCCAGCATCAGCTGGTCGCGTGGCACCATGACCGTCATGTTGGGGATGGCGCGCAGATATTCGATGTCAAAGGTGCCGTGATGGGTCGGTCCGTCGGCCCCCACCAGACCGGCGCGGTCCACGGCAAAGACCACCGGCAGGTTGTTGAGGGCCACGTCATGGATAATGTCGTCATAGCTGCGCTGCAGGAAGGTGGAATAGATGGCCACCACAGGATGCAGTCCGTTGGCGGCCATGCCGCCGGCCATGGTGACGGCGTGACCTTCGGCGATTCCCACATCGAAAAATCTTTTGGGGTAAGCCTGCTTGAAGGGTTTGAGCCCGGTACCCGAGCACATGGCGGCCGTTATGGCCACGATGCTTTCATCCCTGCCGGCCAGATCCACCAGGGTGTTGCCGAAGACGTCCGAAAAAGATTCGGCCTTGACCTTGACCGATTTGCCGTTGTGGGGATGGAAGGAGCTGACACCGTGGAAATTTTCCGGGTCCTGCATGGCGGGATCAAAGCCGCGGCCCTTCTGGGTGATGACGTGCAGGAAGATGGGCTCGTTGATCATGGAAATATTGCGGAAGGCCTCCACCAGATGCTGGATATTATGGCCGTCAATGGGGCCCACATAGCGGAAGCCCATTTCCTCGAAGAGCATGCCCTCGGCCCAGACACCCTTGAGGTTGCCCTCGATATATTTGGCGGCCTTATAGAGCTGCTCACCGTAGCGCGGCATGCTCTTGAGGGTGTTTTTGAGGTTGGCGGTCAGCCCGCGCACCGGCCGGGAGGTCATGATACGGCTCAGGTAGTCGGCCAAAGCGCCCACCTGGTCGGAGATGAACATCTTGTTGTCGTTCAGGACGACGATCATGTTGAGTTTGCGCGAACCAACAAAGTTGAGACCTTCAAAGGTGAGGCCGTTGGACAGGGATCCGTCGCCGATGACGGCAATGGCCCGGTTGCGCCCGCCGGTGCTGTGGATGGCCTCGCAGATGCCGCAGGCCGCGCTGACGGCATTGCCGGCATGGCCGGAGACAAAGGCGTCATACTCGCTTTCTTCCGGACTGACAAAGGGTTTGATGCCGGCATCCTGGCGCAGGGAGGCGAACTTGTCCTTGCGGCCGGTCAGGATCTTGTGGGCATAGGCCTGGTGTCCCACATCCCAGACGATCTTGTCATGCGGGGTATTGAAGACATGGTGCATGGCGATGCTGAGTTCAACCGCCCCCAGGCTGGATGCCAGATGACCGCCGGTCTGGCTGACATTGGTTATGATGAACTGGCGGATCTCTTCGGCCAGTTTTTCAAGTTCTGCAATACTAAGGTCTTTTAGGTCAGCGGGGATATTAACCCCTTCCAGCACGCTCATGTCACATAATCCTGTCTATCATATTCAAGGCGAGACCCCTGAGGGTTTCGCCGGCTTCGCTGTTATATTTTTCCAGGGCGGCCACGGCTCTGTCGGTGCTCTGGCGGGCCCAGTCCCTGGTCCGGTCAATTCCCGTCAGCCTGACGAGGGTGGCTTTTTCCTGCAGCAGATCTTTGCCGGCGGTTTTGCCCAGGGTGTCATCGTCGGCCGTGACATCCAGGATATCATCAATTGCCTGGAAGGCCAATCCCAGGTTGAGTCCGAAATTCTTGAAATCTTTCAGCACGGCCGGGTCGGCAGTTGCGATGCGGCCGCCGCAGAACATGCAGAGTTCAAAGAGCCGGGCGGTTTTGTCCCGGTAGATTGCGATAATTTCCCGGCTGTCCACATCTCGGCCTTCGGCCAGGATGTCGGCATATTCACCCTGGATCAGGCCCTGCTCGGCGCAGGCCCGGGACATTGCCAGGCTGATGGAGCTCTTTACGGCAGCGTCCCAGCCGGCCTGGTTGACGAACTCATAGGCCTTGAAGATCAGGGTGTCGCCGGCCAGGATGGCGGCGGCCTCGCTGAATTTTTTATGGCAGGTGGGCTGGCCGCGTCTGAGGTCATCATTGTCGATGGCCGGCAGATCGTCATGGATCAGGCTGAAGGTATGGATCATTTCAACGGCCAGGGCGGCCGGAAGCGCTTCGCGGGCCTCGCC
>CAYWBU010000067.1:0-12676 GCA_964456565.1 uncultured Bacteriovoracaceae bacterium
GAAGATAAGATCGCCTCCCAAAGAAATCCTCAAATCACTCCCTTGCCGCGCTTGACATAGTGGGTATGCAGCAGTTCGTGCGACTTGTGGCCCAGCGGCTTTTCCAGGAATTCCTCATACAGCCGGCAGACCGACTCGTTCTCGTGGGACTGGCGTTTGGCCTGGACCTCGGCATCATCGCGATAGAGGGCCGCGGCCCGTTTTTCACGGATGGCGTTATTGGTGGGAATCGGCTGGCCGCCGCCCGCCACACAGCCGCCCGGACAGGCCATGATCTCGATGAAATGATACTCGGATTTCCCGGCCCTGATCTCATCCATCAGCTTACGGGCACTGCCCAGGCCGTGGGCCACCGCCACCCTGACCTCGCCCAGTTCGCCGACCTTCATGCTGGCGGCCTTGATGCCCTCGAGGCCGCGCACCGGAGAGATATTCAGATCCGGCATGTTTTCGCCGGTCACCACGGCATAGACGGTCCGCAGGGCCGCCTCCATCACGCCGCCGGTGGCCCCGAAGATGGTCCCGGCTCCGGTATATTCACCCATGGGGGTATCATAATCGCCGTCAGCCAGGTTTGCAAAATCAATCCCGGCCTCCTTGATCATGCGCGCCAGTTCACGGGTGGTCAGGACATAATCGACATCCTCATAGCCGCTCGAGCGCATCTCGTCCCGCAAACACTCATATTTCTTGGCCGTGCAGGGCATGATGGAGACCGAGACAATATCTTTGGGATCGATCCCGGCCTTGCCGGCATAATAGGTCTTCACCAGGGCGCCGAACATCTGCTGCGGTGATTTACAGCTTGAAAGATGATCGAGCTGCTCGGGATAGAAATGTTCGCAGAACTTGATCCAGCCCGGCGAACAGGAGGTGATCATGGGCAGGGTGCCGCCCTCTTTGACCCGCTTGAGCAGTTCGTTGCCCTCTTCCATGATGGTGAGGTCGGCCGAGAAATTGGTGTCGAAGACTCTGTCAAAACCCAGCCGCCTGAGGGCCGTTATCATCCTGCCGGTCACCAGCGTGCCCGGTTCCAGGCCGAACTCTTCACCCAGGGCGGCACGGATGGCCGGGGCCTCCTGCACCACCACATGTTTATTCGGGTCATTCAGGGCCTGCCAGACCGCCGCGGTAGAATCTTTCTCATAGATGGCACCCACCGGACAGACCATGATGCACTGACCGCAATTAGTGCAGGCCACCTGATCCAGCGGCAGGTTGAAGGCCGGCGAGATCTTGACCTTGTCGCCGCGGAAGGTGGCCGACAGGGCCGAGACTGTCTGGATATTTTCACAGACCGTCACACAGCGGTAACATTTAATGCATTTTGATGAATCCCGCACAATGGAAGGCCCGCAGTCATCCAGGGCATCCTCGCGCTCAAAGTCGGGGCGTTCAAAGCGGATTTCGCGCAGGCCCACCTGTTCGGCCACCCGCTGCAGGTCGCAGTTGCCATTGCGTACGCACAGGTTGCACTCACTGGGATGATTGGCCAGCAGCAGCTCCACATTGAGCTTGCGCGCCCGGCGCACCCGTTCGGTGGTGGTCCTGACCACCATACCCTCCTGCACCGGAAAGACACACGAGGCCACCAGGGAGCGGGCCCCTTCAACCTCGCAGACACACACCCGGCAGGCCCCGGGGTTATGATCGATTTCGCTGTATGCACACAGGGTCGGGATCTGCACGCCGGCCTTTTTGGCCGCATCCAGAACGGTGGTGCCCTCCGCGACCTGAACCTCTATACCGTCAATGGTTACGTTTACCATGCTCATTATTCCTCCCGAGGTCAGCCGACCTTCACCGCTCCGAACTTACAGGTTTCCAGACACACGCCGCACTTGATGCAGTTGGCGGTATCAATGACGTGCGGTTTTTTCTTGTCGCCCGCGATGCACTGCTGCGGGCATTTGCGCGCACAGGCCGTGCAGCCCACACATTTATCCGGATCAATGGAATAGATCGCCAGGTCCTTGCAGATGCCGGCCGGACAGCGCTTATCCCGGATGTGGGCCTCATATTCGTCCCGGAAATAGCGCAGGGTTGACAGCACCGGATTGGGAGCTGTCTGTCCCAGGCCGCACAGGGCCGAATCCTTGATGGCGGCAGCCAGTTCCTCCAGCAACTCGATGTCGCCTTCACGGCCCTCGCCCTTGGTTATACGCCGCAGGATCTGCAGCATGCGTTTGGTGCCCTCGCGGCACGGGGTGCATTTTCCGCAGGACTCTTCCTGGCAGAATTCCATGAAGAAGGCCGCCGTATCCACCATGCAGGTATCCTCGTCCATGACGATCAGGCCGCCCGAACCCATGATGGCGCCGGCCTTGGTAATCTCTTCATAATCCACCGGCGTATCCAGGGCCTCGGCCGGGATGCAGCCACCCGAAGGTCCGCCCAGCTGGGCCGCCTTGAACTGCTTGCCCCCCGGAACCCCGCCGCCGATATCATAGATGATCTCACGGATGGAGGTCCCCATGGGCACCTCCACCAGGCCGACATTTTTCACATCGCCGGTGAGCGCAAAGACCTTGGTGCCCTTGGATCGTTCGGTCCCGATGGAGGCGTACCAGTCCCCGCCGTTGGAGATAATCTGGGGCACCGTGGCATAGGTTTCCACATTATTGAGGACCGAGGGCTTCTGCCACAGACCCTGGTGCGCCGGGAACGGCGGACGCGGGCGCGGCATGCCGCGCTTACCCTCGATCGAATTCATCAGGGCGGTTTCCTCGCCGCAGACAAAGGCGCCGGCACCCTGGTAGATTTCGATATCCAGGCTGTAGTCGGAATCGAGGATCTTTTCGCCCAGCAGGCCGTATTCGCGGGCCTGCTCAATGGCAATATTAAGTCTCCTGATGGCCAGCGGATACTCGGCCCGGCAGTAGATGTAGCCCCGGGTGGCGCCGATGGCATAGCCGGCGATGATCATGCCCTCAATCACGGCATGCGGATCGCCCTCCAGGACCGAGCGGTCCATGAAGGCCCCGGGATCGCCCTCGTCGGCGTTACACAGGATATATTTGACATCACCAGCGGCCTTGCGCGCAAAGTCCCATTTCATTCCGGTGGGAAAACCGCCGCCGCCCCGGCCGCGCAGCCCGGACTTTTTCATCTCATTCACCACATCTTCCGGGCTCATCTCGGTCAGGGCCTTGGCCGCGCCCATATAACCGTCGCGCGCGATATATTCATCGATCTTCTCGGCATCGATCAAACCGCGGTTTCTGAGCGTGATCAGCTGCTGCTTGCCGAAGAAGGGAATATCTTTCATGTGCGGCACCGAACCGGTCCGTTCATGGGCCTGGTACATCAGCCTTTCAACCGGCCGGCCCTTGACGATATGTTCCTCCACCACCTCCTTGACGTCGGCAACGGAAAATTTCTGATAGAAGGTGCCTTCGGGATAGATGACTACCACAGGTCCGGCCGCGCAGAAACCCATGCAGCCGGCATCCACCACCCGGACCTCATCATTCAGTTCCTTTGCCGCAATCTCCTTGATGAAGGCCTTGCGGATATCCTCGGAACCCATGGATTTGCAGGCGGTTCCGCCGCAGACCAGAATATGTGCTCTGAATACCTTCATCAGTTACCCTCCCCGCTGTCCTGCTCGCGGCCCTTGGCCATCACGAACTCGCGCTGAACCGCACCTTCGATAATGTGCCGCTGGAAGATCTGCTTCATCTTGGCCGGGGTCAGATATTCATAGACAATGGGCTCCTCGCCCCGGACCTCGACGGTTGCCAGCGGTTCACGGCTGCAGATTCCGATACAGCCCGAGGTCGTCACCAGCACATCGTCCACATTGTTGGCATCGATCTCTTCCATGACGGTATCGAGAATCTTCTTGGCACCCGAGGCAATGCCGCAGGTCCCCATATGGATATTGACCCGCACGCGCCGTTCGCCGGAACGGAAGAGGTCTTCCTTATGCACTCTTTCCTTTATCTTCTTGAGATCATCAATGGTCAGCTTGGCCATGAGTCGTCCTCCTATTTATACTGGTCCAGGATCTGCTCCAGATCGGCGGCCTGCACCTGGCCATGGGTGTCTTCATCAATGACAACCACCGGGGCCAGTCCGCAGGTACCCACACACCTGACGCTCTCGAGCGAAAAACGCCGGTCGACAGTACAGCCGCCGGGCTCCACATCCAGCAGGCTGCAGAGCTTATCCAGAATCTTCTGGGCGCCCTTCACATAGCAGGCCGTTCCCAGACAGACCCGGATGGTATGTTTACCGCGCGGTTCCATGGTAAAAAAGGAATAGAAGGTCACGACACCGTAGACATTGGCCACCGGGATATCAAGCCCTTCCGCGATCCGGGCCTGGGTGGCCGGCGGCAGATAACCCAGAATTTCCTGCACCTGCTCCAGGACCGGAATCAGTGAACCGGGCTTGCCCCTGTTGGCGGCAATAATCTGATCAACCTGGGCAAGCTGTTCGACCGAAAAGCCTGCCTCTGCATTTGACATATTCATAACGCCTATGTCTGACATAAATCCCCCTTTATACTCTCCCTATGCACTGTTCTGTTATATTTTTAACAGCACCATTCTGTTTAAACATATATCCATATCGGTCGCAACCCCAAAAACTGAATGAGGTCCGGGTACCTGGAACAGAAGCACCCCTGCCAAGATTTTCACCCGGTTTATTTAGCTGCCATCATATGATATTAAACGCCAATGCAGCTGATAAAAGATCTTGACCCGGCTTTACTGTGGCAGCACTTCCAGGCCATCGCGCAGATCCCGCGCGAATCCGGCAACGAGACCGGGATAAACGCCTACATCATTGAGCAGGCCCGTAGGCTGAACCTGGCTTGCACAACCGATGCCGCCGGCAATGTCATTGTGCGCAAACCCGGCCGGAAAGGGGAAACCATCCTGCTGCAGGCCCATACCGATATGGTCTGCGAAAAGGATCCAACCTCAACCCATGATTTCAGCACCGACCCCATCACCCTGATCCGCGACGACGACTGGGTCAGGGCAAAGGGCACCACCCTGGGGGCCGACAACGGCATCGGCGTAGCCGCCATGCTGGCGCTCATGGAGACCGACAATCTGCCGGGGCTTGAACTCCTGTTTACCGTGGACGAGGAGACCGGGCTGAACGGGGCCGCCGGGATCGATGCAGACAGCATCTCCGCCCGCAAGATGATCAACCTCGATTCCGAATCCGACGGCGTCATCACCATCGGCTGCGCCGGGGGGCGCGACACCCGGCTGGAATACACCCTGCCTGCAGCTCCGGCCCCGGAAAACTGCACGGCCGTCACCATAAAGATATGCGGACTCAAGGGCGGGCACTCCGGTACCGATATCGACGCCAACCGCGGCAACGCCATCAGGCTGCTGGCCCGGCTGCTGTGGAACCTGGATTTTGAATACCGCCTGGTTTCACTTAACGGCGGCAGCAAACATAACGCCATCCCGCGCGACGCCTTAGCCCTGATCAGGATCACCCCTGACAACCTCGACAACCTCCGGCAGACAGCTGAACGTCTGCAGCAGATCTTCGCTGAGGAACTGCATCACAGCGATCCCGGCATCAGCACAACCATTGCCGAAATAAATGATGACCGGCCGGCCATCTCGGCCGCCGACTCCCGCAACCTTACCGCCCTGCTTTACAGTCTGCCCCACGGTGTCATGCGCTCCGCCATGGTCCTGGAATCTCCGGTTGTGGCAACCTCCACCAACCTGGCCATCTGCCGCCTGGATCAGGGCAAGGTGGAGATCCACACCAGTCAGCGCAGCTTCAGCCCCAGCGAGATCGAGCATGTATCACAGATAACCCTGGCCGCCGGACACCTGGCCGGGGCCACCGGCCGCATCAATCATGAATATCCCGGCTGGCAGCCCGATCCGGATTCCCCGCTGCTGCAAAGCGCCATCCGCACCTATACCGGGCTCTTCGGCAGCAAACCCGTCTCCCAGGTGATCCATGCCGGGCTGGAGGCCGGAATCATCACCCACCGCCTGCCCGACATGGAGGCCATAGCCATCGGCCCGGAGATCGTGGATGCCCACTCACCCTCGGAACGCGTCAGCATCAGCAGTGTCGCCCGCTTCTGGGACTTCCTGCTGGCGATTCTGCGCGACCATAATTGTGTATAACCGAACATTCATGGAGGAATCATGCAGGATAACAGCAAGTTCAGCGCACTGATAATCGGCCTGGCGTTCTTTTGCGGCCTGGGGCTGCTGGGACATCTGGTGGGAACCGCCCTGATCGAATTTCGCCAGCTTGAGCGCACCGTCACCGTAAAAGGACTCTCCGAGCATGAATATGAGGCCGACACCGTAATCTGGCCGATCCAGTTCACGGCCGCCGACAACGATCTGGAGAACCTGTACGCCACCATTGAGGCCAACACCCGCAAAATCCAGGCTTTCCTGGAAGATAAGGGCATCACTGCCGAGGAAATCACCTTCGGCGCCCCGGTCATAATCGACAAGTCCGCCCAGGAATACGGCAGCGATACGGGGGCAGCCTTCCGCTACATCGCCAACCAGCTCGTCACGGTCTACTCCCATAACGTGACAACAGTGCGACCAGTAATGAGTTCCCTGTCCGAACTGGGCAGGCAGGGGATCGTCTTCAGCGGCAATTACCATGAAAACCGGATCGAATATATCTTTTCCAGGCTGAACGAGGTCAAGCCCCGGATGATTGAAGAGGCCACCCGTGAGGCCCGGGCCGTGGCCCAGAAATTTGCCGCCGATTCCCAGAGCTCCCTCGGCAAAATCAAAAAGGCCCGCCAGGGCCAGTTCAGCATAAGCGACCGCGACAAGAGCAATCCGCAGATCAAAAAGGTCCGGGTGGTATCCACCATCGAATACTACCTCTCCGACTGAACGGGCCCCGGGACCTTTCAGATTCTCGATTTGCGGCGATCTTCCAGCACTTCGGCGGCCCGCTGATACAGGACGGTTTTCCAGTTCTTGATCTGGTTGGGGTGCACATCATATTCGGCGGCCAGTTCATCCAGGGTCTTCTCCCCCTTGATGGCCTGCACCACCACCTCAGCCTTGAACGTTCCCGAATAACTCCTTCGCTTTGACATCATCCACCCTTTCATCGCAATTCATCCCTTAATCGCCACAGCTCGGATAAAAGTTACAGGCCGTAGCATACCGGTGTGGCAAATCGCCCCCGCTGACAGTAAAAATTTCCACTGAAAAAGGAAGATGTTTCCCCTTTGGCGCTTCCGGCAAATCCGTTTGTGGCCCCGGATTAAAATAATGCTGCCGGGCGATAAGTTACCCGGCAAACCCGCAATATCACAATCAGGCCCCCCAAACCGGCAAACATGGCATATAACTGGCATTTTCATACCTATCAGACTTCGCGAAGGTCCTGAAAATAACTTAAAGGAGGCAAAAATGATTAATGGGATCGGCAGTTACAACACTGCCATAAACAGCCTGCAACCGCCGGCACGCTCAGCCCCCGATCCGGAACAGATGTTCAAGCGGGTTGATACCGACGGCAGCGGGGGAATCTCGCAGGCCGAACTGGAAACCATGGCCCAGGACATGTCCCTTAAAACGGGACAGTCCATCGACACTGAAGACGCTTTCACGACCTACGACGCCGATGGCGACGGCGAACTCAGCAACGAAGAGATGCAGACCTTTATGGAGGCCAGCATGCAGCAGGGCGTGGGCATGCTGCGCATGGCAGGCGGTCCGCCGCCCGCCCAGGCTGAAGACGCCGACAATGTCATCGACCAGTATGACACCGACGGTGACGGGGTGCTGAGCAGCGCTGAACTCCAGGCCTATTTGGATGAGCAGAGTACATCGTCCATGAGTCTTCACCAGATGGCCATATCGGCCTATACCGCAAACTTCGGGAGTGGCGGCCAGATGAACCTTCTGGAAGATTTTTTATAAGCAGCACTCCGCCCGGATCTTTTACCCGGGCCCTGATGCCATTAACGGTTTTTTCCTGAGAGACGCGGCCCCCGGCAAAAGAGGATCAGTCTTCAGATCACCCGACTGCCCTTGAGCAGCTCGCGTTCCTCATCAAAATCCGCAAATTCAATGGCGATCTGCCGGAAATCCTCTTCAATCTCGAGAAAAATATCCACCAGATTGGGGTCAAAATGGCTGCCGCGGCCGGCGCGGATAATCTCCACGGCCTTGTAGTGCGGCATGGGCGGCTTGTAGATACGCCGGCTGATCAGGGCGTCATAGACGTCGGCCACCGCCATCAGCCGGCCGGACAGAGGGATTTCTTCACCGCTAAGTCCTTCGGGATAGCCTTCGCCGTTCCATTTTTCATGGTGGCAGTAGGCAAACTCCTCGGCAATCTTGAGAAAGGACTGGCTGCCCAGTTTTTTTTCGGCAAGACGGATGGCATCCCGACCGTAGATGGTATGTTTCTTCATCTCCTCCCACTCATCATCATCCAAAGGCCCGGGCTTGAGCAGGATCGCATCCGGCACGCCCACCTTGCCGACATCATGCAGCGGTGCAATACGGTAAAACAGCTCAATGGTCTTGTCGTCCAGATACTCGAATATCTCGGGATGATCCCTGGTCTTAAGGGCCAGGGCCTTGACAAAACTCTGGGTACGGTTGATATGTCCGCCGGTTTCCGGATCACGGTATTCGGCCAGGGTGGCCAGGCTTTCAATCATGACCTGCTGCAGCAGATAGATCTGTTCTGTCCGCTCCCGCACCAGCTCCTCCAGTTGATCCTGATGATTCTTGAGGCTCAGATGATTGCGGACACGGGCCTTGACCAGCGCCGGAGTGAAGGGTTTGGTAATGTAATCGACGGCGCCCAGTTCGAGACCGCGGCGTTCATTCTCCATTGACTCCAGCGCCGTGACAAACAGCACCGGAATTTTGCCGCCGGAATCGCTGTCCTTGATCAGCTTGCAGGCCTCATAGCCGTCCATGACCGGCATATCGATATCCAGGATGACCAGATCGGGCGGGTCCTCCCCCAGGGCCAGATCAACGGCCTCCTGGCCATTGACTGCCAACAGCACATCATACTGCGGATTGAGGATCAGCTTCAAGAGATCACGATTGGGAGCCATGTCATCGGCAATCAGAATTCGCTGTCTGCGCATACCCGTCCTTTCTATCAATATAATAAATCCGGCTGCCGCCAAGACAAACCTTCGGGCCGGGATATGGATATTTTCAGAAAATCAGCAAGCAGGAAAGGATATGAATACCTTATTTTCCGGTAATATAATTCTCGATCTCGGCCATAAATTCGGCGCCGTAGCGCTCCAGCTTGTGCTGTCCCACGCCGCCGATCTGCAGGAAGGCGTGGCCGTCAAGGGGCTGGTAGGCGGCCATCTCGCTCAGCGATTTATCGCTGAAGATCACGAATGGCGGCACTCCGGCCTCATCGGCCAGGCTTTTGCGCAAACCCCGCAGGCGTTCAAAGAGCTGCTCGTCATAGTCGACATCACTGTGTTTTCTGCGGGCCGAACGCTTGGCGCTCAGCGGTTTGACACGCGGGCGGGCCATGGAAACCTTTGCCTGTCCGTTGAGCAGCGGCCGGGCCGCGGCCTTCAGTTTCAGTACCGAATAATCGGCCAGATCCTGCTCCAGGTAACCGTGCTGCACCAGATGCCGAAGCAGGGCCAGCCAGTATTCCTGGCTCTGGTCGGTCCCGATGCCGTAGGTGGAAAGCCGGTCGTGCTCCAGCTGCAGGATACGCTCCTTGCGCGAACCCCGCAGGACATCGATCACATGCTGCATGCCGAAGCGCTGTTCCACGCGGTAGACACAGGAAAGCGCCTTGCGGGCATCCTCGGTGACATCCATAACCTCGGGCGGATTCAGACAGACATCACAGTTGCCACAATCATTTTCCAGGCTGTCATTAAAATAGTTCAGCAGGATGCGCCGGCGGCAGCTCAGGGCCTCGGCAAAACCCACCATGGCGTTAAGTTTGTGGAGTTCGATGCGTTTCTGCTGTTCATCACCGGTATTCTCGATCAGGCTTCTCGCCACGGTCACATCGCCATAGCCAAAGAGCAGCAGGGCCTCGGCCGGCAGCCCGTCGCGGCCGGCCCGGCCCGTTTCCTGGTAGTAACTCTCGATATTTTTGGGGATATCATAGTGCACCACAAAACGGATATTGGACTTGTCGATCCCCATGCCAAAGGCCACGGTGGCCACAATGATGCCGACATCGTCACGCAGGAAATCATCCTGGGCCTTCGAGCGCTCGGCCGCCGAGAGCCCGGCGTGGTACGGCGCGGCCCGATATCCGGCCTTGACCAGTTTTTCGGCGACCTCTTCCACCCGGCGGCGCGAAAGACAGTAGACAATCCCGGCCTCATCAGGACGGCCCTTTAAAAAGGCGCTCAGCTGACTAAAAGGCTTATGCTTGTCCATAACCGTGTAGCGGATGTTAGGCCGGTCAAACCCGGCGACAAAACAGCGCGATTCCGGCAGACCCAGGCGTTCGAGGATGTCACTGCGGGTATGGACCTCGGCCGTGGCGGTCAGGGCGATCAGCGGCACATGGGGAAACAGCTGGCGCAACTGCCCCAGCTGGCAGTATTCGGGCCGGAAATCATGGCCCCACTGAGAGATGCAATGGGCCTCATCAATGGCAAACAGCGCCAGCGGCACCTGTTGCAAGCGTTCCATAAATCCGGCGCTCATCAGGCGTTCCGGCGCGATGTAGAGCAGGTCCAGTTCGCCGGCATGCATCTGGGCCAGCACCCGGCGGGCCTCTTTCTCATCCAGGGTGGAATTGTAGTAGGCCGCCTTCACGCCGCAGGCCTTGAGAGCCTCCACCTGGTCATGCATCAGCGAAATCAGCGGCGAGATCACCACCCCCAGACCGTCGCGGTGAAGGGCCGGGATCTGGTAACACAGCGACTTGCCGCCGCCGGTGGGCATCAGCACAAAGGCATCCCGGCCTTCAATCAGACCGGCTATGATCTCCTGCTGATAGGGCCGGAAACTTTCATAGCCGAAGACATCTTTAAGGGTTTTGAGTATCGCAGTTTCCATAATCAGATTGCATCCGCCTCTAAGGGTTCTGCCCTTCCTAACACAATCCGGCCCCGGCGGCAAAACCTGTCTTACGGCAACAATCCCTTCGGCCGGATGCCTCCATTCCCGGATCAGATCCGCTCAATCTTCATCAACCAGATCCGGATACAGCTTCCGTGCGCATTCCCGGCACAGTCCGTGGCTGAAGGACGCCTGGGAATGTTCGGAGATATATTTTTCCATCTGGACATACTCGCCGGCTTCATTGCGGATCCGCTTGCACGATGCGCAGATCGGCAGGATTCCTTCCAGGGTCCGGACCTTGGTCATCAATGCCTTATTCTGCCAGGCCACCCGGTCAGCCAGATATGTATAGAACACCAGCGCCAGAATAAATATCACGGCATTCAGCACCGCCAAGGAAAGCAGCTGGGTTTCCTGCCACGGAAAATGGAAGCCGATCCGCGCAAGCGGCATAACAACGGCCAGGGCGTAAGCCAGAGGCCTTTGCTGCTGCCATGCCGCCATTATAATCGGCAGAATATAGAGGATCGGGAACCGGACATATCTTCCGGTGATGTAATCGATCCCCAGAATAATTGCCGCCACCAATATGCAGATATAAACCGTTCTCTGTTTATAAAAGTCTTCCAGCATATCTCCACCCCCGCCAACATCCAACAGGCCGCATGGTCCGCATGCAGTCCTTCGAAAAAACACATTTAACCATTAATAATATATCGCAGAAGACTGTCAAAACCAGATCCCCGCAAGGCTTAATCTCCGGGTAAGACCTAGGCCCCAAGCGGGGTGCAGTACGGCCCTTCCGGCACTACGGCAAACGAGCAGCCCTGACGGGCAAGCTCATCAATCTTCATCTGGATATGTTCACCGATCTCGGCCGCATCCACAACTGCGGTCTTGACCCCCAGAAAGGCGCCTTCCTGCGGGCTGATGCCGTGAGTATAAAAATGGACATTCTGCCAGCCGACCCAGGCATCAAACCGGGCCTGCATCTGGATCTGCCACTGGTCCTTGATGATGGTGCCGGAGGTCCGGATATCCTCAATAAACCGGCGGTAGTCGTTGGCATATTTGCGCAGCAGCTGCGTATAGGTTCCGGACCCCACACCTTCGACACAACTGCCGGCGGCAATGATTGTCCCCTTGCGTCGGACAGCCGGCAGCGCCGTCACCAGGGCCTTGGTGCACTGGTAGTAGGTGGCATCCAGCGGATAGCCGCCGCAGCCCGTCACCACCACGTCGGCCGGATCCCCGACCTTAGGACAGGCCCGCTGCCTGACATAGTCGCAGGCCGCCGCATGGGCGGCAAAGATGTCCCCCGCAAAGGCCTGCGCAATCTCCTTGTGAGCATTGAGCACCACATTGAGGCTGAAATCTTTTTCGGCCAGGGCCGCCACCGAGACCGCCTCCTCGTGACAGGGATTGCCTGTCAGAGACGCCACCTGCGCCGCAGGATCGGAAAGAAAGCGGTAGCCGTGGAAATTTTCAATGGTCTTGAGGGCCGAAAGCCCCGGACAGAGGGTCTTGCGCCCCCCGGAAAACCCCGCCATGAAATGCGGTTCCACCAGGCCGATGGTCATCCTGAACCCGGCCTCGGCAAACAGGCGGTTGATCAGAACCTCCCCGCCGGAAAAACTGGCGCCTTCCAGGGCGGCAAATTCGCC
>CAYWBU010000068.1:0-1521 GCA_964456565.1 uncultured Bacteriovoracaceae bacterium
TACGACAAGAACACCTCTGCGTTCATGGATCTCAAGATCGGCAGGATCGATGCACAGGAGGTGGATGAGCTGGTGGGCCGTTACTATCTGAGCCAGCGTCCCGGCGAATATTATGTGCTGCCTACGGCGCTGGAAAGCGAGCCCATCGGTATCGGCATCCGCAAGGAGGATGTGGCCCTGAAGAACAAGATCCAGCAGACTCTGGAAGCCATGTATGCCGACGGCACCATGAAGAAGATCTCAATTAAATGGTTTGGTGAAGATATTACGGCATGGAAATAGGTCTTAAACGGCTCGGCGCGCTTGCGGGCGCGCTGGGCCTTCTTTTATGTCTGGGAACAAGTGCTGTTTTCGCTGCGGATGCCTATGATCTGCTGGCCAGCGGAACCCGGGCCCTGAATGAGGGCAACCAGGAACTGGCCCTTGAATATTTTGCAGAAGTCGAACAGCCCGCCGCCGGTGAGGACAGCCTGCCCTTTGTGAGGGCCCGCATCCAGTCCGCCAAGATCTATTTCAGCCGCGAGGACTACCGGCAGGTGGAAAAGCTGTGCCGGGAGGTGCTGATCCTGTTTCCCGACAACCTGGAGGCCGCCAACCTGCTGGGGCGGGCCGAGGCGGCCCTGACGCCCACCTGGCTGAAGCTGCTGCAGGATGTGCGCCGTTATTTCCCGTCGCTGCTCAAGGCGTCCGTCATGACCCTGCTGCTGGTCTTAATCACCATGATTGTGTCCCCGCTGTGCGGGCTCTTCGTGGCCCTGGGGCGCATCAGCCGTTTCGGGCCGCTACGGGGGCTCACCTGGTTCTATATCTGGATTTTCAGGGGCACCCCGCTGCTGCTGCAGCTGTTCTTCATCTACTACGGTCTGCCGCAGCTGGGACTGACGCTGAAGCCGTTCACGGCCGCCATCTTGGGCCTGGGTCTCAACTATTCGGCCTATCTGGCGGAGATTATCCGCGGGGCCATTCAAAGTATTGATGCGGGCCAGATGGAGGCCGCCAAGAGTATCGGCATGACCTACTGGCAGGCCATGCGCCGCATCATCATTCCTCAGACCTACAAGCGCCTGATGCCTCCCGTGGGCAATGAATTCATCGCCCTGATCAAGGATACGGCGCTGGTTTCCACCATTGCCATGGTGGAGCTGATGCGCACGGCCGACCAGATCTTCAATGCGACCTTCAACATCTTTATCCTGGTGCAGGCCGCCATCATCTATCTGCTGATGACCAGTTTTTTCACCTATCTGTTCAGCCGGCTGGAGGAACGCCTGGGGGTATATGAAAACCGATGATCAAGCTTGAAAAGGTTACCAAGAGATTCGGCGATTTTGTCGCCGTGGATGATGTCAGCCTGGATATTGCCCAGGGTGAAAAGATTGTGATCATCGGGCCTTCGGGGTCGGGCAAGACCACCCTGCTGCGGATGATCAATTTCCTGGAGACCCTGGACGACGGCAGTGTCTATATCGACGGCGAAGAGGTCGGCGAAGACATTGGAGAGCCGGTCGCCGAGCCCCGCGC
>CAYWBU010000068.1:1531-12671 GCA_964456565.1 uncultured Bacteriovoracaceae bacterium
TATCTACGGCGAAGAGGTCGGCTACCGCCATGACCGCAAGGGACATCCGGTCCTGAATAAGCAGCAGGTCTGCGAACTGCGTTCGGAGATCGGCATGGTCTTCCAGCATTTCCATCTGTTTCCGCACATGACCTGTCTGGAAAACATCATGGAAGGACCGGTCACGGTCAAGCAGGTCCCCAGGAATAAGGCCCGTAAGCGCGGACTGGAGCTGCTGGACAAGGTCGGTTTGGCGGATAAGCGGGATGAATATCCGGCCTTCCTTTCGGGCGGGCAGAAACAGCGGGTGGCCATTGCGCGCGCCCTGGCCATGCAGCCCAAGATCATGCTCTTTGACGAGCCCACCTCAGCCCTGGATCCGGAACTGGTGGGCGAGGTCTTCTATACCATCAAGGGCCTGGCCGAAGAGGGCATGACCATGCTGATCGTCACCCACCAGATGGGGTTTGCCCGGGAGATTGCCGACCGGGTCATCTTCATGGACAGCGGGCGGTTCATCTTTGAAGGCCACCCCGAGGACTGTTTCTCGGACAAGATGGAGCATCCGCGGATTCGGGCCTTCCTGAGCAAGATCCTTTAGGGTTTGCTGATCTCGATAATATTCCTGCCCCTGACCGTCAGCACAAAGATATCCTTGCGGGCCGTGCCGTCGGAGTAGAAGGTGGTGCTGCCGGTAACGCCCGGATATTCCTCGATGGTCCCGATCCTTTCGCGCAGTGAGTCGCGGGTGTGGACCTCGCCGGTCAGGAGGTTCTGCAGGATGGAGGCCGTGTCATAGGCGCAGGCCTCCCATACCGACGGATTGTAGCCGAAGGTATAGTAGAATGAGTCGTTGAACTCCTGCACGAAGTCGAGGCGGCTCTTCAGGAAAAAGCCGCTTACAAAGATGGCACCGTCCACGTAGTTTTCGCCGATGCGCAGGAAATCGGGGTTATCGGGCCGAAGAGGGTGACCCCTTCAATGGCCGAATATTCAAGATAGGATGCCACCATGCCGGCATTGATGGCGCTGTCCGGAACCAGCAGTCCGTTGAAGTCCGGAATCTTGGTCTCCTTGCCCTCGGCATCGGTGGTGATGGTGAAGCCTTCCGAGAGGGAGGCGATCTCCTGTTTGAAGTCAACATTGCGTTGCGAGTAGGCGACCTTCCTGACCACCTCGATGCCGAAGTCGGGCGCCAGCATTTCAAATTTCCTGGTGAAGAGGTTGCCGAAGTTGTCATTGGGGTAGAGCACGGCAAAGCGCGTGATATTCTGGGCCGCGGCAACCCCCAGCAGGGTGCGGACCTCGGTCTCGATCGAGACGAAGTTGTTGAAGGAGAAGGACTGTTCCTGCGGCTCAAGTTCGGCGCGGTTGAACATGATGCCGGGGATACCCTTTTGCTGCAGGGTCTTGGCGGCGATGTTGCCGGCGGCCTCCCCCACGGGCCCGATGACGGCCAGGATATTGCTGTTGCGGTCCAGTTCGTCGATGATCTGGGGAATGCGCTCAGGGTCGCTGCCGTAATCGCGGATGATGTATTCGACGTTGGGCGTGTTGCCGAGAGCAAAGACGCCCGAGGCCATTGCCACGCCATTGAGGATCTTCTGCCCGACGGCCTCCCATTTGCCGCTCAGGGGCAGGATGACGCCGATGGAGTTCCTGATGGCCACCCCGTCTTCATCACCGCGGTAGATTCCCAGACCTCCCAGACGGCTCATGACCTTTTGGGCGAGACTCTCATCCTTGGTCTCCAGGTAGATCTTGGCCTCCCGGGCCAGCAGGATTTCGAGCAGTTCGGGATCGGTGACATTTTTTTCCAGGTTGGCCAGGGCGGCGGCACTGGTTATCTTCTCCAGGTCGCTTTCCCAGATCTTGCGGAGATTACGGCGCACATCGCCCTGACTGTTGGGGTAGATGGCCGCGATAACGTTCAAGGCCGCCTCGCTGGCCTCCTGCTGGCGCAGTGAATCAATCAGTCCCAGACCCAGGCCGGTCCATTTTTTGTCCGGGTGGGTGGCATATATGCTGCCGAACAGGCTTGATGCCTGCTGGTAATTGTGCAGATTCATATAATCCAGAAACAGCTTTTCGCGTACATTGGCCGTCTGGCCGGAGTTGGGATAATCGGCCAGATATTTTTCATAGAGGTCCACGGCCCGGCGGGGAGAGGTCTTGTCGGCTATCAGGGCGGCGGCATAGAGGGCCTCGGGCGCTTTTCCATGCTGCGGGTAATTATGATAGATGCTGAGGTACATGTCATAGGCCTGGGCCTCACTGCCGGTGGCCTGCAGATTGCGGGCCTTGTCGTAGGTGAGGGCGGCATCCTCATCGGGCTGGGCCTCCATGACGGGCTGGGTCGTGGCGCAGGCACATATGAGAAGACAGCAGGCAATTACCGTGCAGAACTTTACCGGTCGGGTTATTAGCTTTTTCATGCTGCGTATAATATATGATGCTTTTTCTTTAAGTCAATAACGACCCAATATTACTCGATTAATATATTTGAGTTAAATTTTTCTTGACAAAAACCGAACAACAGCAAAAAAGTAGGCGTAATTTTACGCTGTAAAGGAGTTTTCCTGTGGCAGAACTTGGAACAAAATACAAATGTTATAAATGTGGATGTAAATTTTACGACCTGAACAAGCCCGAAGCGCTCTGTCCGCAGTGCGGCGAAGACCAGGCCAATGAAGAGACCAAAAAACTGCTGAAAAAGAAACGCCGCCGCAACATGCCCAAGGGCAAGGCCGAGGTAAAGCCGATGGCGGAAGCGGCTGTCGATTCCTCGACGGACAAGGATGAAGACTCCGATGATTATATCCTCGATATGGAGGATATCGTCCTGGATGAGGAAGAATAGGACCTGCTATTCCAGTTCAGATATTCTGATTTCCCGCAGCCTGTCGGTTTCGATCGACAGGCTTTCTAGTGCGTTGTCATCCATGTCGCCCATGAAGACCCTGGCGATATCATAGAGGGTAAGGTCTTCCGGGGCCCTGCCAGGCAGAAGCGTGCCGCCTTTGATGGTCAGCATGCCGGCCTCCTTCAATGGTCCGATCAGGGCCGAGATCACCTCCGGCGGGTAGTTGAGGCTGCGGCTGATGTCCAGTTCGCTCTGGTAGACGCCCTTGTGGGTATTGTCAAAAAGCATCCTGAACAGCCGGATTGCCGCACTCATCAGCTTGGTGGGGGTGATGCCGTTGGTCTGGTTTGCAAATTCGGGATACTGGGCGGTCTTGCAGATCTCCACCCCGAACAGGATGATGATCCAGTTGATATAGACCCACAGCAGGAATACCGGAATGGCGCCCAGGGAGCCGTAGATGGTGAACTGGGTCGTGGCATACTTCATGTAGGTCTGGTAGATGAAGTTGGCGATTACCCAGGCCACGGTGCCGAAGGCCGCTCCGGTCAGGGCCGGCTTGTTTTTGACCTCGGTGTTGGGCACCAGCTTGTAGATCAGGAACAGCCCGAAAAACACATAGAACATGATCATGGGACGCAGCGACTGGATCATGGCTAGGTCCGGGATGAACTTGTTGAAGAACGAGAGGGTGCTGATCATCATGACCGCCGCCATGGGCCCCAGGGTTGTAATGGTCCAGTACATCACGAACTTGAACCAGATCGGACGGTCCTCCTCCTTGCCCCAGATGGTGTTGATGGCGGTTTCCATATTTTGAAACAGGGGCACGAAGGCGACAATGAAGACCCCGGTGCCGATGATGCCGAGGGCGCCGGCATTGATGCGGTCGATATAACCCTGGATATATTCCATGACCCTGATCTTGTGGGTCGGATCGAGAAATTCCGAGATGACTGGCAGCAGCAGGCTTTGCTGGACCTCTTCAAATCCGCCGAAGGCCTTGAACAGCGAAAGGGCCACGGCCAGCAGGGGGACCAGGGCGAAGAGGGTTGTGTAGGTGAGAGAGGTGGACCACAGAAAACCGTTGTGTTTCCGGAACATGGTCCAGACATGATTGCGGTACTGGTTGATCGTCCGGCGGTTTTCCGGGGAGAGCAATCTCTGCGGGTCAATCTTCCTTATTTTCATCAGGTCCCTTTCAGCTGCGCATAAATCTTTTGCGGCACCAGAGCCCCGGCACTGGAGACGATCCTGTTGGAATACGGCACAGCCTGTGATTCCTTGATGACCACACTCTCCGGCGGCAGGCTCAACTGCATGATTGTTATTATTATTACGGCAATCAGGGTTCCTTTGATTAATCCCAGGATTCCGCCCAGGGTGCGGTCAATGACCGAAAGGCCGGTGGCCCGTGAGAGTTTCTGGACAAAAACGAAGACTATCCTGATGGCAAGATAAAATATGATGAAGATCAGGACATAGCCCAGGATACCGTGGCTGTCCGGCAGCTTGAGGCTTTCCATCAGGGATGATCCCAGCGGGGCGTAGCGTTTGGCCAGCACAATGCCCAGGAGCAGAGCCGTCAGTGAAGAGATGCTCTTGAGCAGTCCCTTGTGGATACCCATCCCCAGAAAGCCGGCCAGGCAGATAATGGTCAGCAGATCAATTCCGTTCACGGGTTGGCTCTGGATATCTCCAGGCGACCGATGTCCTTCAGAGCGATCTGGTAGTTTCCGTAGGCGGTATTGCCGTAGAGTCTCGAGATGCCGTTGATCTTGAGGGAGACTTTTTGAGAGTCCTGCTTGAGGCTGATCTCGGCCGTGTCCCGATCGATGGTGATGGCGGCAATGTTTTCAAGCGGGATAGTCAAACGCCCCTTGCCGAGATATCCGTTGAAAGTTGTCTTGCCGTCGATGGTGACCGAAGAGATTTCGAAGGTCTTGCCGGCGGTATCGGTGAGCTTTGCCGAATAGGGGGACGCTTCGGGACTCTGGGCCCCGCCGCCCATGCCGGACATCCCGCAGAATAACAACGCCGCTGCCACTACAAATATGATACTGAGAACCTTTTTCATTAAACAGCCTCCTTAATTGCTCCTTCTTTGATAAGTGCGTCAACAAATTCCAGCATGTCTGCCGCTTGGCAGGCCGGGTAAGTCAGGACGGCCCGGGCCTCCTGGGGATCGATAACGCTCAGGATGCCCAGGCCGTCATAAGCTTCCAGGATAAATTTAGTATATGCAATCGAGCTTTTTTCAAGCCGGATTCTGAGCGTTTGCATTTCATCCATGCGAAATGAAATAGCATAACGCCAGATTGCTATCAAGAGTGGGAGCCGCCTGTCCGATAATGCAAAACAGTCCTGCTGAGGGCGTTTGTGCTTGACAGTGGGTCAGGCAAGCTTATTTATTGAAAATCAGGATGCTATTATGTTAATAGTCTCGGAACTGAACGGGAGGTGAGCGGTGGCGAAAAAAGGCATTTCAAGTGTGGATAACATCGTAGGTCTTCTTGGAAAAGGCACCGAATTTGACGGCAAACTTGTCTTTGAGGGAACTGTCCGCATCGACGGTAAATTTAAAGGCGAGGTCTTTACCAAGGGAGTCCTGGTGATTGGCGAGGGGGCGGTGGTCCATGCCGAGGTTGAGGCGGACACCATTATCGTCAGCGGAGAGGTCCATGGGAACCTCAAAGCCGCCAAAAGAATCGAGATCCGTTCCCCGGGCAGGCTCTATGGCAACATCAAGACCGTGACCCTCATCGTTGAAGAAGGTGTCATCTTCGAGGGCAGTTGCCAGATGAATGTCAAGGACGCCAAACCCATCATTTCACAGGATCTGCCTAAGAATAAAATTCTTGACACTGTGTAAACCGGTGTTATAGAGAACTCGCAATTAATGGGAGAGACTCCATTAAATAAGTCCAGGCAGCACGGGCTCTTCAAACGGAGAGAGAAGGGTGACCATGATGCACTGGACGATTTTGCTTTGGTGAGTCAGCTCGGTTTCACCATGGCGCTGTGTTTGGTTTTTTGTTTTTTTGTGGGATATAAGCTGGATCAGTGGCTGGGGTCCCACGGAGTAGTACTGGCTGTTTCTATTGTGTTGGGGATATTGGGTGGCGGTTGGACAGTTTACAGACAGATTCGTGACCTCTACCGGTCAGGAAGGAAACGCTGACGTGAGTTCCTTCGGTCTGGTGAGGGGGACTCTGCGCCTGACCGGACCTCTCGGATTAGTAATCGCCTTGATTTTCCTGTTTACCGGATACCCGGATGTTTCCCTCGGCATTGCGCTCGGCATTGGCGGTGGAATTCTGAAATCTTTTATGATGGCGCATTCCGTACTCAATCAAGATGGAGCTGTCGGTTCATTTCTGTTGCGGTATCTGCTGATCGGGGCGGTTTTCTTCGTGGGAGGCTGGATTTCCATGCCCTGCTTTGCT
Source organism: uncultured Bacteriovoracaceae bacterium (assembly GCA_964456565.1). Classification (GTDB taxonomy): domain Bacteria; phylum Desulfobacterota; class Desulfomonilia; order UBA1062; family UBA1062; genus CAYWBU01. The sequence goes on from CAYWBU010000068.1 coordinate 7,820, forward strand.
GCGGCTGCCGGAGGCTTGTTGTCAGTGCATGTGGTCTTTATTCTTTATCAGATAAAAACAGCTGAAACAGAGGAAGTTTAATAATGGATGAAATCGGTGTAGTTGCAAAATGGAAACCCGAACTGTTCGGTCATGTGTGCGTATTCAACTATGAATTTATTTTCTTCACATGGGCCGTGATGTTTCTGATCATTATCTATGCGTTGCTGGCGACGCGCAACACCAAGCTGGTTCCCGGCGGGCTGCAGTCATCTGCGGAGCTTCTGGTGGGGACCTGGGATGATCTGGTCAAGGATTCTCTGGGGCTGGAAGATCGCAAATATTTCCCGCTTGTCTGTACGGTTTTCATTCTTTTCTGGATCTGCAACATGATCGGAGTGGTGCCCGGCTTCAAGGAGCCGACCCAGGATCTGAACACCACCTTGAGTCTGGGGATCATCGGGTTCATTGTGGCGCACTATTCGGGCATCAAGGCCAAGGGCTTCGGTCCCTACCTCAAGGCCTACTGTGAGCCGATCTTCTTCATGGCGCCGCTTAATATAATTGGTGAGCTTTCCAAGGTGATCTCCATCTCCTTCCGTCTCTTCGGTAACATAATGGGCGGTTCGATCATCATCCTGGTGGTCAGTCATCTGGTGTACTCGCTGGTGCTGCCGCCGTTTCTGTATGCGTTTTTCGGACTTTTTGTCGGAACTATCCAGGCCTTTGTTTTTACGATGTTGACGCTGGTTTATATTTCGGTTCAGATCAGATAGGGTAACTTTTATGAATATCAGTGCTAATGAGTTTGTTACTGCCGGCCAGCTTTTGGGTGCCGGTCTGGCGATGGGTTTCGGTGCCATCGGAGCCGCCCTCGGTGAGGGCATGGCCGGCGGCTACGCCAATACGGGAATATCCAGAAGACCGGGGATGTCTTCGGCCTTCACCAGAAACATGCTGGTGGCCCAGGCCGTGGCTGAGACCTCGGCCATCTTTGCCCTGATGGTGGCGGTGCTGCTGCTGTTTACCGATATGTCGGGACGCGGGGCCTGTGCCTGGGCGTCGGCCATCGGCGCCGGACTTTGTATGGGGCTGGGCTCCTTCGGTTCCGGCATCGGCGCCGGCTATCCGGGAGCCGAAGCGGTCTGGGGCGTTTCACGCCAGCCGGAAACCGCTTCGCAGATGACCACCACCATGCTGGTGGGCCAGGCGGTCTGTCAGACCCCGGCCATCTTTGCGATGGTCATCGCCTTCATGCTGATCTTTAAAGACTGTACCGGTCTGGCAGTCTGGCCCTACAGCGCCTGTCTGCTGGGAGCCGGGGTCTCCATGGGCTTCGGCGCCATCGGCTCCGGCTGGGGCGGCGGCAAGTGCGGCGGCGCGGCCTGCCGCGGCTATGCCCGCCAGCCGAATACCAGAAGTTCTTTGGTGACCCTGATGCTGGTGGGCCAGGCCGTGGCCCAGACGCCGGCCATCTTTGCCCTGCTGGTGTCGATCATGCTCATCAGCATCGGACCGGAAAACGGCAACCTGATGGTAACCATGGCCATGCTGGGCGCCGGACTTTCCATGGGTCTGGGGGCCATCGGCTCGGGTATGGGCAACGGCATCAACGCTGAGTCGGCCTGTGACGCCGTCAGCCAGGAGGCCTCGGTTTCAAGGCCCATGATGACCTTCATGCTGGTGGGCCAGGCGGTCGGTCAGACCCCGGTCATCTTTGCCCTGCTGGTGTCCTTTATTCTGATCTTCAAGTTCAACACTGCGGCGGGTGCCGCCACGCTTTCTGGTGCGGTGGCCCTCCTGAGTGCTGGAATATCCATGGGATTCGGCGCGATCGGACCCGGCTACGGCAACGGTCTGACCGGGGCCAAGGCCTGTGAATGTCTGGCGTTGCATCCCGAGGAACAGGGTCTGTTCATGCGGACCATGCTGGTGGCGCAGGCAGTGGCGCAGTCAACCGCGATCTACGCATTGGTTGTGGCCTTTGTCCTGATTTTTGTCGTAATATAGAAAAGAATTTACTAGGAGGAAATATCAGATGGATGCTATTACTGGAGCTGAATTTGTAAAAGCAGCGGCGTTTCTCGGTGCCGGCCTGGCCATGGGTCTGGGTGCAATCGGACCTGGTGTCGGTGAAGGTTTTGTCGGCGGGAAGGCATGTGAGGCTATCGGAAGGAATCCTGACGAAGCCGGTCTGCTGACGAGAACAATGCTGGTGGCCCAGGCCGTTTCCGAGTCGACCGGTATTTATTCTCTCGTTGTGGCCCTGCTTCTGCTGTTTGTTGTTTAAGGTTGTTTAAGGAGGCCCGTTTTGATTGAACTTAATTGGACTCTGCTTGTCCAGATGATCAACTTTCTGATCCTGATGGTTGTACTGGACAAGATCCTCTATAAACCGATCCTTAAGATTCTGGATGAACGGGATGAGAGGATTTCCGGAGGTCAGGAGAAAACAAAGGATCTGCAGGAGCGCGGCGACGTTATGTTCAAGGAATATAACGCCAAGCTGCACGATGCCAAGGTGGATGCCCTGAGTGTCCAGAGTGCCGCCCGCAAGGAAGCCCAGACCGACAGCAACGCCATCATCGACGAGGCCCGCAAACAGGCCGAGGATATCGTTGCCGAGATGCGGGTCCAGATGGCGCAGGAGATTGAGCGGGCCAAGCAGGAAATCGAGCCTGAACTCAAGGAACTGGCGGCAACCATCGCCCAGCAGGTTCTGGGAAGGAAGGTGGCATGATGTCACGTTTTAAAAAGATCGCCTTGCTGCTGGGACTGGTATGTCTGACGGCCGTCACGGTCTGTTTTGCTTCCGAAGGTGCATCCGACGGCCGCAAGATCTGGGATCTGGTCTGGCGGGTAATAAATTTCCTTGTCCTGGCGGGGCTGCTGTGGTGGCTGCTGGCGGACAAGATCAAGGACTTCTTCGGTAATCGGCGTACGGATATCGCCACCACGCTGGAAGAGGTGGAGAACGCCAAGGCCGCGGCCGAGAAGCAGTTTGCCGAATATGAGGAAAAACTCCGGAATGTTGAACAGGACATCCAGGAGATCAAGAATATGCTGATCGGCGAGATCGAGAAGGAAAAGAGCCGGATTATCGAAGAAGGCAAGGTCGCGGCCGACAGCATTATCGAACAGGCCCGCAAGGCCGCCGAGCAGGAGGTTCTCAAAGCCCGCAAGGAGCTGACCGATCAGGTGGTCGATATGGCCGGTGACATGGCCGTCGAGCTGGTTTCCAAAAGCATGAATGCGGATGACCAGGGCCGGCTGATTGAAGAATATCTTGATAAGGTGGTGAAATAAATTGAAGGCTGAAATGGTTGCTAAGAGGTATGCCAAGGCACTTTATGATCTGGCAAAAGAGGAAGGCCTTGAATCAAAGATCGGGCAGGAACTTGAGCAGATTACCCTTATCATCGAGAAGAGTGCAGAGTTTAGTGCAGTGGTTGAAAGTCCGCTTTATGATATCAACCTCAAGAAACAGATCCTGGCGGACATTATCGCACGGGCTTCGATCTCGGCCTATGTGGCCAATCTGCTGAATCTGCTGCTGGAAAAAGACCGCTTCATGCATGTTGCCGATATCCGGACTGCCTATATGGAGATGCTGGATGCGGCCTCAGGCAAGATCAAGGCCGTGGTTACCAGTGCGGTGGATTTGAGTGAGGCTCAGCAGCAGCGGATTGCCGAGGCACTGTCCAGGGCTGTAAACAAGGAGGTTGCAGTGGATGTTTCTGTTGATCCTGCAATCATCGGCGGTGTGATCGCCGACATTCAGGGTATGATATATGATGGCAGCGTGAGGACGCAGATTGCCAAACTAAAACAGGGATTAAAAGGGGAGATTTAGGATGCAATTAAGGGCTGAAGAAATAAGTAAAATTATAAAGGACCAGATTAAAGGATACGAGAAGGAGATCGATGTCGCCGAAACCGGCACCATTCTCTCGATCGGTGATGGTATTGCCCGCATTTACGGTCTCAGAAATGTCATGGCCAACGAGCTGATCGAGTTTCCCGGCGAAGTTATGGGCATGGCTCTGAACCTTGAAGAGGATAATGTCGGCTGTGTTCTTTTCGGTGAGATCGGTTCCATCAGAGAAGGCGACCAGGTCAAACGGACCAAGAAGATCGTTTCCATTCCGGTGGGCGAAGGCATGCTGGGACGGGTTGTCAGTGCTATCGGTGAGCCGATTGACGGCAAGGGCCCGATTGAGGCCAGCGAGTTCCGCACCGTGGACGTCAAGGCGCCCGGCATTGTAAAACGCCAGCCGGTTACCGAACCGATGCAGACCGGTCTGAAATCGATCGACGCCATGACACCCATCGGCCGCGGCCAGCGTGAGCTGATCATCGGCGACCGCCAGACCGGTAAGACCGCCATTGCCATCGATACCATCATCAACCAGAAGGGCAACGGCGTAAAATGTATCTATGTGGCCATCGGCCAGAAACAGTCCACCGTGGCCCAGGTTATGGCCACGCTGGAAAAACATGGCGCCATGGAATATACCACCATTATCGCGGCCACGGCCTCCGAGCCGGCCCCGCTGCAGTACATTGCGCCGTATGCCGGTGCCGCCCTGGGCGAATATTTCATGCACAAGGGCGAACATTCCCTGTGTATCTATGATGACCTTACCAAACAGGCCCAGGCCTATCGCCAGCTTTCACTGCTGCTGAGAAGACCGCCGGGCCGTGAGGCGTTCCCCGGTGACGTTTTCTACCTGCATTCACGTCTGCTGGAGCGCGCCGCAAAACTGAGCGATGAGATGGGCGGCGGTTCGCTGACCGCACTGCCGATCGTTGAGCCCCAGGCCGGCGACGTCTCGGCCTATATCCCGACCAACGTTATCTCCATTACCGACGG
>CAYWBU010000069.1:0-7337 GCA_964456565.1 uncultured Bacteriovoracaceae bacterium
AGGGCCCCGGCGGCGGCGCCCACGGTGTTGCCGATATTGACCACCAGCACGCCCGGCACGCAGGTCTGCAGCATGGTGGTGAGTGCGCCCAGGCCTTCGCCGCCGAAACCGTAGCCGATGGGGGTGGGGACCCCGATCACGGGCCGGTCGGTCAGGCTGGCCATGAAGGTGGGCAGCACGCCTTCCATGCCGGCCAAGACGATCAGGATGTCGGCATTCTTGACATGTTCCAGGCTCATGAGCGGGCGGTGGATGCCGGCCACCCCGGCGTCATAGGCTCTCGAGATCCTGACCCCCAGATGGCCCAGCAGCAGGGCGCATTCCTCGGCATAGGGCACATCCGAAGTCCCGGCCGTGATCAGACCCACATGGCCAAGGGATTCGGCCTGCGGCAGGGTTCCCAACAGCAGCATGCGGCCGCCCTTTTCAATGGGCCGGTCCTTGAAGGTTTCGCGCAGCAGTTCTTCTGTTGAAGCGTCAACGCCGGAGACAAAGACCGCCCCATGTTCCAGGGCCTTGGTAACGATGGCGATCAGGTCACCGGGATCTTTGGTGGCGGCCATGATGATTTCAGGAAACCCGAGGCGTTCATGGCGGTCATGATCCAGAATGAAGTTGGTTCCCACAGTGTAGGTGCCGTCCTTGAAGTTCTTGGGGTCATCCATTTTCAGGTTCTCCTGGGAGCTGGCTGTTGATGATGTTGCGGACCTCGGCCGGGGAAAGGTTGTGCTCGGCCGCCAGGCGGTGGATGTCACGGTATTCGGGTTTGGACCTTCTGCGGCCGTCCGGGGTGGTGACGGTCTTGACGTTGACCGGGCCCAGGGAGGTCTGGATCTGACTGCTCCGGCGTTCGAGGACCCGGCGTTCCACCGTATAATAACGCACGCCGATGGCGCTGGAATATTGCAGGATGGCAGCGGTGGCCTCATCCAGACGGGCCTGATTGACCAGGGCCTTGAGCCCGGTGGCGGGCCGGCCGTTTTTCATGGTGCGGGCGGTCAGGCTGGTATCCAGGGCAATGCCTGACAGACGTTCGGTGAGGGCCTCCCAGTCTTCGGGAAACATGTCGTCGATATCGGTCTCCACCACATAGATTTTTTCGGAGGTAGTTTGTTCTGCCGTAATGGCGCGGAAGAGGTTGGGCCAGTCTTCAAGTTCGCGGTCGCCGGCGCCGTAAGTGCAGGCCTTGAGCGTGATTCCGGCCGGCGGAAGACCCCGGGAAAGGGCCGCGATGACGGCCGCGCCTGTGGGGGTGGTGAGCTCGGCCTTGATATCGGTGAACCTGACCGGGACATCTTTCAATATCTCGACCGTGGCCGGGGCCGGCAGGGGAATGATGCCGTGCCGGGATCGGGTGGTGCCTGTGCCGAGGGGTACCGGCCGGCTGTAAATAGTCGCGGGATTGAGGTAATCAATGGCCGCGGCAATACCGACGATGTCCAGGATGGAATCCATGGCACCCACCTCGTGAAAATGGACCTCTTCCGGGGCGATCCCGTGTACCTTGGCCTCGGCTGCAGCGATGCGTTCGAAGATCGCGAGGGCGCGGTTTGTGATCCCTTGCGATAGCCCGGCTTTTTCAATGAGATCTTTGATGGCGGCATAGGTGCGGTGGCTGTGTTCCGTGGGAACCTCGAAGTTGACCTTGCCGCAGGTGATGCCGTGTACAGTGCGTTTGGCGGTGACCATTTTCCAGCCCTGCAGGTCCAGACGGCCAAGGTTTTCACGGAGATATTCGGGCGGGCAGCCCAGATCAATCAGGGCGGCCAGGATCATGTCGCCGCTGGCGCCGCCCGCTGGATCGAAGATTATTGTCTGCATATCAACCTCTTGATAGATATTCTCTCACAATATGAAATTTATTTCAAAATCCACCTGCGCATCATTTGGTAAAATTATATTTCATATTTAGTAAAATTAATATAAAATTGGTATACAAAGTTAACTTGCGGCAGCATTCCATTGAATTTACCTGTTATGAAAAGGGGGGGTCTTCGCCGGAGGACAGAGGGAGGACTTATGAAAAAAAGATGGGTCTTGTTGCGTAAGGTCGACGGCTACAACACCGCCCGGATCCGGGAAGTGATCAACGAGGGTTTTGAACTGATGGATAAAAAGCCCCAGGGCCGGGTGCTGATAAAACCCAATGTGGTTTATGCCAACAAGGGCTATTCCAACTATGCCTATACCAATCCCGAGCTGGTGGGGCTGGTGGTGGACAAGCTGCGGGCGGATGGCGTCAGCCAGGTAGCCATCGGGGAGTCCGGCGGTTTTGCCGTGCCCACCCGCATGCTTTTCAAGGAGTCGGGCTACACCCAGATGGCCAAGGATCACAATGTGGAGCTGGTGGATTTCAATGAGCGCCCATCCGTGAATATGAAACTGGAAAAGGGTTACTGCCACAAGACCTATGCCTGCCCGGAACTGATCCATGATGCGGATTTCAAGATCTGGATGCCCAAGCTGAAGTATCATATCTGCTGTCAGATAACCCAGGCCCTCAAGCTCAATATCGGCAGTCTGCTGCACAAGGAACGCATGCACTGCCATGATGACCGGCTGGACGAAAAGATTGTTGACCTGCTGGAACCCTGTTATCCGGACATGGTCATCTCGGACGGCATCATCATCGGCCACGGGTTCGAGTCCTGCGCCAAGCCTTTTCCGCTGGGCGTGATGCTGATCAGCAACGACCCGGTGGCGGCCGATGTGGTGGCGGCCCAGATCCTGGGCTACCGGCCCGAAGAGGTCCATCATCTGCGCAAGGCCTCGGAGCGCGGCTACGGCTCGATCGATCCCCGGGATGTGTAGGTCCTGGGCGATGTGAGCATTGCCGAGCTGGCCGAACGCACCAAGGATATTGTCAGCGAGTTCCAGGATATCCAGCAGCTGGATACGCCCATCCGTTTTTATGAGGGCGTGGGGCCCAATACGGGCGAGATTTGTTACGGCGGCTGCATCGCCGCGGTCAAGGGCGCCTTCGGCATGATCGATGCCGCCAATCCGGGCGCGCTCAAAAATGCCAGGGAAGGCGCCATTGTCACCGGAATCTATGAGGGCGATGTGGATGCCGGCAACGGCTACTGCATCCTGCTGGGCGACTGTACCGAGGTTACCGGAACCATCAAGGCGCGCAAGATCAAACGCATCGGCGGCTGTCCCATCGGGGCGGTCAAGGGCGCTTCGCTGCTGCCGCTCTATTTCGGCCTGCCGCATCCCATGCTGGATCTAAAAAATGATTTCAAGATGGTGCTGAATACGGCGGAGAAGGTCTTCAATCAGATCCGCTATCGGGCGTTTTAAGGTGCGGCCTATTTAAAATATTCGGTCTTGAGGGTGCCCCGGGCCTTGATGGCATTTAAGGTGTCGGAGAGGGCCGGGATCACATTCTCGCGGATGTCTCCGGCCACGGCGATCAGCAGCAGGTCGTCGCCGATGGTGAGTTCGCCGCTGGCCACCTCCACCAGGATCTCGACGATGCCGGGGCGGGCTTTCTGCTCGGCCACGATCTCATCGATGACCGCCTGCCGGACCTCGACCTTCAGGCCGCTTACCGGCCGGCCGTCCCGGGCGGTGGCGCGCACCACGCCGTTATGGGTCAGGATCATGCCGATCTTTTCATGGTCGGGATGGGCCTTGATTTTTGCTACCAGCGCATTGATGTCCATGCCGGCAGTATGGCCGAATACGTAGAAAAGTCAATGGTGTCGGCTTGCATTGTGGGGGCTTAAGGTATAATTAAGACGCATTATCTTCTGGTTTTAATGTCTTTCCGGGAGGTTTGCTGATGAAAGAGAAAAAGATAGGAAATGCACGCTTGCAGGTTATAGTCGGTGATATCACCAGCCAGGATACGGCGGCCGTGGTGAATGCCGCCAACCGGCATCTGGCTCCGGGCGGCGGGGTGGCCGGTGCCATCCATGCGGCGGCCGGCCCGGGACTGTGGCAGGAATGCGCAAAGCTGGGCGGCTGCGAGACCGGCCAGGCCAGGATTACGGCGGCCTATAATCTGCCCAATCGCCATGTGATCCACACGGTGGGCCCGGTATATTCGGGGATTGCCCAGGATGAGATCGACCTGGCCGACTGCTATCGCAACTCGCTGGCCCTGGCCGAGGAGAACGGCCTGGCGTCCGTGGCCTTCCCGGCGCTCAGCACCGGGATCTTCGGTTATCCGGTGGACAAGGCGGCACCGGTGGCGCTGCGCACCATCGCCGAATTTTTGCAAGGGGCCGAGAACGTCAGATTGGTGCGCATGGTCCTGTATGATGAACGCAGCTGTGCCGTGCATGAAAAGGCCTTGGAGGAAATTAAACTGTAATGAAAGTTGTTGCTGTAATTCCGGCGCGCTACGCCTCGAGTCGTTTTCCGGGCAAGCCGCTTGTCGATCTGAACGGAAAGACCATGATCCGGCGCATCCATGAGCTGGTTGCGGAGTGTGAAGGTATTGATGCGGTGCTGGTGGCCACCGATGATGAGCGCATCTTTGACCATGTGACAGGGTTCGGCGGCCGGGCCGTGATGACCTCGCCGGAGTGCCCCTCGGGCACCGACCGGGTGGCCGAGGCAATCAAGGATATTGAGGCCGACATCATCATCAATGTGCAGGGAGACCAGGTCATTATGGATACGGCGGCCGTGGGCATGATGGTCAAGGAACTCAGGGCCGGCTGCGGCATGGCCACCATTGCGGTCAAAGCGGCTGCCGACGAGATCGATGATCCCAACTGCGTCAAGGTGGTCTGTGATCTGAAGGGCACTGCGCTCTATTTTTCGCGTTCAGCACTGCCCTATGTGCGCAATGCCGGGTTCATCCCCACCTATAAGCATGTGGGGCTCTACGGATTCCGGCGCGCGGTGCTGGAGAGGTTCACGGCCCTCACGCCCGGTGCGCTGGAACAGGCCGAATCCCTGGAACAGCTCCGGGCCCTGGAAAACGCCATCCCCATCCGGGTGATTATTGCCTCCGGCAAGTTTGAGGAGATCAATGCCCCGGCCGACCGCGAAAGGCTGCTGAAGTTTTGGCAAGACTGATTGTATGGCTCTATCGCCTGCTGGCGGATCTGCTGGTGCTGCCGCTGGCCCTGGGGCTCCGGAAGCATCCCAACTTCAGGGGCACCCTCAGACAGAGGCTGGCGTTCGACCTGCCGCCGGTTGCGCATGACCGGCCCGTAATCTGGGTGCATGCCGCCAGTGTGGGCGAGGTCAAGGCGGTCGGCGGACTGTTGGCGGAAATCAGGGCCCGCAGGCCGCAGTGCTTCATCGTGCTGAGCTCAATGACCGCCACCGGCAGGTCGGTGGCCGGGGATCTGGCGGCGGTTGATCTGGTCTGGCCCTTTCCCTTTGACCTGAATGGCGTGATGCGGCGTTATTTCAGGCATTTGAGACCGGAACTGCTGCTGATCGCCGAAACCGAGATCTGGCCCAACCTGCTGCTGGCGGCCTCCAGTTTTTCCGTGCCGGTGGTCTTTGCCAATGCCCGCATGACGGAACACTCCTTCAGGGGTTACCGGCGGCTTGGTTTTGTGATGCGGCATATCTTAAGGGATGCAGATGTTCTGGCCATTGCCGAGGCGGATGCCGGGCGTTTCAGGGCCCTGGGGGCCGGGGCGGTACGCCAGCTGGGTAACCTGAAACTGGATACCCTGGCGGCCGCCGATGATGAGGCCCGGGCAGATATCAGATCGAAACTGGGCCTGCCGGCGGACCGCCCCGTCTTTGTGGCCGGCAGTGTGCGGGAAGGTGAAGAGGCTTTGGTGGTTAAGGCCGTCACTGAAATTCGGGCGCAGGTTCAAGGTCTCTATGCCGTGGTGGCGCCGCGCCATCCCGAGCGCGTGGCCCTGGTCTGTGATCTGGGAAGACAGGCCGGGCTGAAGGTCTGTCGGCGCAGTCGGATGGAAGATGGGGCGGATCTGGTGGTGGTCGATACCATGGGCGAACTGTTCCGGCTGTACGGGGCCGCGGATGTGGCCTTTGTGGGCGGGTCGCTGGTGGACCTCGGAGGGCAGAACGTGCTGGAACCGGCCGTTTGGGGGGTTCCGGTGGTGCACGGGCCTTACATGGATAATTTCAGCTGGGCCCTGGAAGCCCTGGGTCACAATACGGTGCGGATTGCAAAGGCATCGGAACTGGGCAGTTGTGTAATTGATGTCTTTAAACGGTCCGAGGTCTATGGCGCAAGGGCGAGTGCCGCCCTGGGTGAACTGCATAAAATGCGCGGCATCACCGCACGGTATGCTGATGTAATTGAGGGCCTACTCGCCTGATTCTTCGATGACTTCCCGGATGGTCTCCGCCAGGATGGTGCGGGTGAACGGTTTCTGGATAAATTTCCTGATACCCAGGGCGCGGGCGCTTTCCGGATCGATTTTCTCGCTGAAACCGGTGGCGATTATGATGGGGATTTCCGGCCTGACGGCCAGGATCTTCTTGGCCAGCTGGGCCCCGGTCATCTCCGGCATCACCTGATCGGTGAAGATGATGTCAAAGCTGTCGGGATCTTTCATGAAGGTATCCAGAGCCTCCCTGGATGAATGTTTGGCGGTGACGCGATATCCTATTTTTCTGAGCATCTGATCCGTCATCTTCAGCAGCATATGGTCATCATCAATAATCAGGATATGTTCACCTTTGCCGGCAGGGATATTGATCGGTTTCTTCTCGGAATTGATGCTGGATCTGTTTTTGATCTTGGGAAGGTAGACCGTGATGGAGGTGCCTTCGCCGGGTTCGCTCTCAACGCTGATCGATCCGTTAAGTTCTGTGACTATGCCGTGAACTGTGGCGAGTCCGAGGCCGGTGCCGACGCCCTTGCGTTTGGTTGTGAAGAACGGGTCAAAGATCCGTTCCTGGATGGTTTTGTCGATGCCGCTGCCGGTATCGTTGACCATCAGCCGGATATATTCGCCTTCCTGCAGGGGCGGATTGCTGTGGGCAAAGTTATGGTCAAGCTGGACGGGGTTGAGACTGACACTCAGGATGCCGCCGTCTTCACCCATGGCCTGGTAGGCGTTGGTGCACAGGTTGACGATCACCTGGTGAATCTGGGTCGGCGACGCCATGATCAGGCCGGAGGACGGATCGACATCCTGTCTGATTGTAATGGTGGTGGGGATGGAGGCCTGCAGCAGCTTGAGGGCCTCCTTGACTATCAGATGGATCTGCACCGGTTCCTTGGTGATTTCCACCTGGCGGCTGAAGGTCAGGATCTGCTTGACCAGATCCCGGGCGCGGCCGCCGGCATTTATGATCTGCTCGGTATACTCATGCAGGGTGCTGTTCTTGACCGAATCTTCTGCGATGATCTCGGCATAGCCGATGATGGCGGTCAGGATATT
>CAYWBU010000069.1:7347-12549 GCA_964456565.1 uncultured Bacteriovoracaceae bacterium
AATGCCTCCGGCCAGGGTGCCGATGGCCTCCATCTTCTGGGCCTGGACAAGCTGCTGGTCTTTCTGTTTCAGTTCGGTGACGTCGGTGATGAAGCCCTCCAGAAAAAGGATTTGGCCGTCTTCGGCATAGGTTCCGCGGCCTTTTTCCCAGACCCAGATGATGTTGCCGTCAGTCTTTCTGACGCGGTAGTTGATCTGGTAGTGCTGGTGTTCATCCAGGGCCTCCTGGATTGCGTCCCAGACATACTGACGATCATCCGGATGGATCATGTCATTAAAGGAGAGCCTGTCTTCGGTCAGTTCCTCGGGCTCGCATCCCAGCAGATCACGGCAGCCCTCGCTGACCAGCTGCATGCTCCAGTCGCGGTCATTTAGACAGCGGAACACCATGCCGGGCAGGTTGCTCCTCAGGGTTGCCAGCATGCGTTCATTTTCTTTCAGGGCCTCTTCCGAGAGCTTGCGGTCATTGATGTCCCTGACCACCAGCAGGACACTCTCCTTGTTCCAGAATGAAACCAGCTGAACGTGAACATCAACCCAGATATGTTCACCATTTTTCTTTTTGACGCGCCATTCAATTTGCTGGGGGCCCAGGGCCGCGGCTTTTTCGATCCGCAGGCCGTCATCAAGGGTATGGGGCGGGGTTTCGGCATAGAGGGAATCGATCGGCACCTCCAGGATCTCGTCGCGGGTGTAGCCGAGCATCTTGAGCATCTTGTCGTTTATTTCGATGATGTGGCCGTCCTCGGCATCTTTAAGTGCGATGCCGTCATTGGAGGCATTAAATATGGTGCGATATTTCTCCTCGGACAGTTTCAGACTGTCTCTTTTGTCCTTGAGCTGATCATAGAGCAGCAGCTGGTGCCGGAAATTGGCATCAAGCTCCTTGGCAGCGGTGTTGATGGTTTGGGCGAGGGTGCCCAGCTCGTCATCTGATTTTTGTTCAAGGTTGATGCTGAAATCGCCCCGGCCCAGTCCGGAGGCGGCCGAAGTCAGATCGATCAATGGTTTGAGGATTATCTTTCTGAGACTTATGAAGATTGCCAGGACGATGACTCCGCAGAGCAGCAGGACCTGGATCATGGATCCCATAATCAGGTTGCGGATCTGGGTTTTGAGGGGCAGGTCTGTCAGGTAAACCTTGGCCTTGCCGAGATATTCGCCGTGATAGCTGATGTTGCGTTCAATCGAGAGAAAACTTTTTGTGAGGCTTTCCTGGTCGGTCTGCAGATCAATCATGCGTACAGGCGTGCCCGGATACCTTATCTGTCCGGCCAGGAGGGATTCATCATAGCTGGTGATCACGATGGCCATGATATTCGGATCCGTCATTTCCATTGATATGAACCGGCTGACTTCACTGACATTCATGTTCCAGAGGGGATACATTACCGAATAGGAGATCCTTTCGGTTGCGAGGGTGGCATTTGTCTCAATTTCTTTGATGATGTTGGATCGCCGGCTGAGCAGATAAAACGTCTCGATACAGGATACGGAGATGACAATACTGATAATCAGAATTATCACAACCTTATAGGTTATGCCCTTGGCGGATTTCATGGTGTGCTCCCGTGGGAGGATTCTGTGAGAATCGCATTGAATTTTTCAAGGAGTTGACTGGAATACTCATGTTTGGGGGATATGAGCAGGTACAGCCGGGCATTTTCTAGCGGTGAAGGGGTCATTCCGAAAAAATCTTTTTCAGAAGGGAAGTGGGTCGCGATAAGGGTGCGGGCATTATCACTTTCCATTGGAACGATGTCGATTTCGCCGGTTTTAAGCATACACAGAGCCTCAATTTCATTATTAGCATAATATAAGGGGATGTCGTAGTTTTTTAAATATTCGAGGTGGGCGTAGCCGACGATGCCCCCCACACGATATTTTTTGAGGTCTTCGATGGTCCTGATGTTCGGGATGTTTCCATTGCGGCTGAAGAACAGGAGAGTTTCCCGGAGAGTGTAGATCGGCTTGGATACCAGGAAGTCGCGCTGGCGCCGGGGGGTGCTGTAGTAGGGGTAGGAGGCATCGACAGTGCCGTTGAGGGTGAGCAGCAGGCAGCGTTCCCATGGATAGTAATGGTATTCGAGGCTGATTCCCATCTCTGTGAAAACCCGGTCTACTGTCTTTCTGATATCTCCGGGGTTCGTGGGGGAATTGTTGATATGGGGGGGCCATGCTGAGGTTGCAATCCGGATGACGGGAGGGATGGTTGTATGATCATTGCCGGAAGTCGCCAGGGGGGGGATCATTGCAAGCAGAATTAATGCTGCGGGCAGCAAGATGTTTGATACTGCATGCCGGATTTTCATTCTCAATGCCCCCTGACCTGGCTTTGGTTTTGAGTTATTTAAAAATTAATGCCAAGGTGTCTGATTGAAAGGGCCGGATGAAAAAGATTTCAGCCTGGAGGCATCAGGCTCTAATGATTTCGGATAATTGACTTCTTGGCGGATACCCTCTATATCCATCTTATGGATAGAAAGATGTGTGCCATATGTGCGTGGCGTAAGGACTGCAAGAAACAGTATAAACCCGGCGGCGGGATAAATTGCCCGGATTTCAGCAGGGACCTGAATGTCAAAGATGCCGAGGCCTCCGAAGAGACCCCGGCGGCCTCGAATAAAAGTGCTAAGAAAGGGCTATGGTCAATCTAGCTCGGTGATTTTGAGGTAACTCTTTTTCTTGCTTACCGCCAGATAGAGCAATTTTTCTGAATCGATGGCGATGTCGGCACAGTAACCCATTGAGGATTTTGCAAGTTCTTTCTCTGTTATGTCGGAGTCCTGCCAGCGATAGGCAAGCAGTTTTGATGATTTGAAGATATTGACATTTTTCAGGATTGAGTACATCCCCTTGCCGTTCTGGACAGTTATAATGGTGTTGTTCGGGGTTATCAGGATTCTGTTGGGCAGATAGTACCGCAGGGTGTAGGATTTGGTCTCGCTCTTCTTGCCGCTGGTGACATAACCCTTTACCTTGTAGGAGTCTTCAATGTACAGCGGGGTGTTGCCCATCCTGACGTCATTGTTCCAGACCGTATCCCCTTCCGATTGGATCACCAGATTACCGGAGCGGTCAAAGGATATGAGTTCTTTGCCGGGATAGGTGGGCAGGACATCGCCGATGGTCGAGGCCAGGATGTCGGCGTTGGCGGGTATATCAAGGGGGTTCCCGCTGATGGTTGATGTGGTTGACCAGCGGAAACGGTTGCCGGCAAAGTCAGGCGGGATCCTGAGGCTGGCGGTTATCAGGCCGTCTCCCATGGGAACGACGGGGTTTGACCATGATTCGGCCGTTGTCCCGTTGTGAAGACGGTAGGTGTAGAAGCTGTTGCTGTGAGAGGTGAGGGCATAGATGTCATCACCGAAGGAATACAGCCTGAGAATGCTGTCCAGGTTGGGGGCCTCCCACCAGGTGGATGTTTTACCTTCGGAAAAGGTGTAGATCTTTTTTTTGTCCGAGATGTAGATCTGGTTATTGACAGCAATGATGCTGGTGGCCACAAACGGCAGCTCATAGTTGATGGTCTGCGCGGCCGGGGCGGATTCTTTCCGGGTCACAACGGCCGGGATTTCCGGCGGTGCCACGGCAAATATGACGGTGATCATTTCGTCCACGGCCGCTGAGATTTCACTGCTGTCCTGCAGGTCCCTGTGGTGGGCGCGCGGTGGGTCGGTTTTTAGCAGGGCATCGAATGAGATGATCGGGCCCAGTTTGCTGATGGTGATTTCCAGATCGGGCTGTTTGCTCAGATCCACGCCGCGGGTCAGACATCTGGTGTATATGGTTTTTTCAAGGGCCGCCGGCAGGGCCTGCAGGTCGTCTGCGCCGATGATTTCAATGGCGGTCGTGCCGGCGATGGCCGCGGTTGAGATGAATATGATAAAACAGGTAATCGATGAAATAATCTTAGTTTTTGTCATATAAAACTCCTCATTAAAAGTGGTTGCCAGCTTAGCATGATTGGGGCGGAGGATGAAACCGGAAACAGGAATTTTAAAATGAATGAACATTCATTTTTATCTTGCTATTCTTTTTTGTGTTGGATATAAAATGTTATTATCTGAATTGGTGAAATGAAAGGAGGGAAGTATGTCTGAAGATACAATGAGTCTGTACGAGAAGATTTTTCCGGTGCCGGATCCGGTGAGGGAAAAGTCATACATCAAGAGCAAGGAAGAGTATGAGAAGATGTACCGGGAGTCCATCGATAATCCGGAGGGCTTCTGGGCCAAGCAGGCCGAACGGCTGGATTGGCACAAGAAGTGGGACAATGTCATGGATTGGACCTATGAGGGCGATGTCCATGTAAAATGGTTCGAGGGCGGGAAGCTGAATGTCAGCTATAACTGTATCGATCGCCACATGAAAAACGGTCGCAAGAACAAGGCCGCCATTATCTGGGAAGGCAACAATCCCCATGACAGCCGTGTTTTTACCTATGCGGATATGTATCGTGAAGTTAATAAATCAGCCAATGTCCTGAAAAAGCTGGGCGTTAAAAAGGGTGACCGGGTTACGCTCTACCTGCCCATGATTCCTGAGCTGGCGATCATCATGCTGGCCTGTACCAGGATCGGGGCCATCCATTCCATCGTCTTCGGCGGTTTTTCGGCCGAGGCGCTCAGAGATCGGATCAATGACTGTCAGTCGGAGATTCTGATTACCTGTGACGGCACCTACCGCGGCGCCAAGGCCGTGCCCCAGAAGGCCAATGCCGACAAGGCCCTGTCCGAATGCCCCGGTGTCAGAAAACAGCTGGTCGTCAGGAATACCGGAACAGAGGTTGCCTGGGAAGATGGCCGTGATGCCTGGTACCATGAGATGATGGATGAGGTGGACTTCTACTGTGAGCCCGAATGGATGGATGCCGAGGATCCGCTCTTCATCCTTTATACTTCCGGGTCAACCGGCAAGCCCAAGGGTGTCATGCATACCACGGGCGGCTATCTGGTCTATACCGCCATGACCCACCAGTATGTCTTTGACTGCCATGAGGATGATATCTACTGGTGTACCGCCGACATCGGCTGGGTAACCGGACACAGCTACATTGTTTACGGTCCGCTGGCCAACGGCGCCACCTCGGTCATGTTTGAGGGTGTTCCCTCCTATCCCGACCCGGGGCGTTTCTGGGCCATTGTTGAAAAATATAATATCGATATCTTCTATACGGCGCCCACCGCCATCCGGGCAATT
>CAYWBU010000070.1:0-5287 GCA_964456565.1 uncultured Bacteriovoracaceae bacterium
CGGCTCCACTGATTCTTTCGGATTCTCTCTGGTGATAGTATACGTAACTCTGGTTGGCCTGCCGGCCCTTCTACACCTGGGGGTGCCCATGAGCGTGCTACCCACCACCGGACTGGCCCTGCCGTTCTTCAGCTACGGCGGATCAACCCTGGTGACCACCATGGTCATATCCGGACTGATCCTTTCCGTATCCAGGAGCGCCCGCCTATGAGGATCCTGCTGACAGCTGGGGGAACCGGAGGGCACATTATGCCGGCCATGGCCATCATGGAGGCAATGCGCGACCTGCGTCCGGATACCGGCTTCCTCTTTGTCGGCACAGACCGCGGCCTGGAAGAAAAGTTTGCCCGCCAGTACGGGGTTGACTTCATTCCCGTAAAGTCCCTCGGAATCAAGGGCAAATCTGCCGGCCAGATCATAAAGGCCGTCGCCGTTAACTGCCGCGCCTTTATCAAGGCGCTCGTTCTGGCGACAAAATTCAGACCCGACTGGGTGATCGGTACCGGCGGCTACATAACCGGCATGGTGGTCCTGGCCGGCCGTCTCAGCGGCGCAAAATGCGCCCTCCATGAGCAGAACAGCATTCCGGGCCTGACCAACCGCCTCCTGGCCAGACTTGCCAGTCGGATTTATCTGGCCTTCCCGGACATCCGCAATATTTTCCCGGCCGGCAAAAAGATTCTGACCGGCAACCCGGTCCGCAAGGAGATCAAACCCGGCGAGCTTCCCGGCGATACCCTGCTGATCATGGGAGGCAGCCTGGGGGCGGCCAGCATCAACCGCACCGCGGTCAAGGCCCTCAGCCTGCTGAAAGAAGAAGGTATCGATATCAAGGTCATTCACCAAACCGGGCCGGCTGATATTGATTGGGTCAGCCAGGCCTACGGCGATAACCAGAACATTCAGGCCCGCGCCTTTATCGACAACATGCAAGACGTTTACAGCCGCAGCCGCATGGCCATCTGCCGCGCCGGCGGATTAAGCCTGGCCGAGGCTTCCCGCATGGGAATCCCGGTTTTGATGGTGCCCTTTCCCAAGGCCGCCGACGACCACCAGATGGCCAATGCCCGCCACATCGAAGCTTCCGGCGGCGGCTGGGTTGTGCCGGATCATGAATTTACCCCGGAAAAGATGGCCCAGCTGGTCAGAGAATATTTTTTCAACCAAACGGAACTCGATCGCAAACGTACTGCCATGCAGGCCCTGGGTCTGGGTGAAGGTGCCCGCAGAATCGCGGAGGAAATTTTAGGTGTTTAAAGGAATAAAAAGGATCCACTTCATCGGTATCGGCGGAATCGGTATGAGCGGAATCGCCGAACTGCTCCTCAACCTTGATTTTGAAGTAACCGGCTCAGATATTGCCGTTAACGATAATGTCACCCGTCTCAGGGAATTGGGGGCCGAGGTCTATATCGGACATGCCGCCGCCAATATCGGCCGGGCCGAGGTGGTTGTCTATTCTTCGGCCGTAACCATGGAAAACCCGGAATGTCTGGCCGCCAAGGACAAAGGCCTGCCCGTCATCCCGCGGGCCGAGATGCTGGCGGAACTGATGCGCATGAAACATTCAATCGCCATTGCCGGAACCCACGGCAAGACCACCACCACCTCCATGCTGGCCACGATCCTGGCGCACGCCGACCTTGACCCCACCGCCATCATCGGCGGCAAACTGGACATCTTCCAGTCCAATGCCAAGCTGGGCGATGGCGAACTGCTGGTGGCCGAGGCCGACGAAAGCGACCGATCCTTCCTCAAACTGGCACCGATTGTGGCGGTGGCCACCAACATCGAGGAAGAACACATGGACTGTTACCGCGACATCGACGATATCCGGGACACCTATGTGGAATTTCTCAACAAGGTCCCCTTCTACGGCTTCAATATGGTCTGCCTGGACAATGAAAACATCCAGCACATCCTGCCGCGCCTCGAGCGCAAGGCGGTCACCCACGGGACCCACACCCAGGCGCTCTACCGCTATACCGAGCCAAGTTTCACCGGTTTTTCGTCAGCGTTCAAGATGCATCGCAACGGCGATACCCTGGGCACGGTCCGGCTGAATGTACCGGGCACCCACAACTGTCTGAATGCCCTGGCCGCCATGGGTACCGCCATTGAGCTGGGCGTACCGTTTGGCAAGGTCTGCGAGGGTATTGCCGCCTACAAGGGCGTCCAGCGCCGCGCCCATATCCGTGGCGAGAAAAACGGCATCACTGTCATGGACGATTACGGGCATCACCCCACCGAGATCAAGATGACCCTGGAGGCCCTCAAGAACGGCTTCCCGGAAAAAAGGATCGTGGCGGTCTTCCAGCCGCACCGTTACAGCCGCACCCGGGACCTGTTCGATGATTTCGTAACCGCCTTCTATGATGCCTCCGGGCTCTACATCACCGAGATTTACCCGGCATCCGAAAATCCCCTGCCCGGTGTGACCGGCAGGGCCCTGCACGACAGCATCAAGGAGCATGGCCACAGGAATGTGCACTACATAGAAAACAAAGAGGATATCCCGACCGTTCTGATCCCTGAACTCAAAAGTGACGACATCGTCATCTTTCTGGGTGCCGGGGATGCCTGGCGGCAGGGGCTCAAACTTCTGGAGATGATATAATGCGTGAATACAGAGACATTGACGCCAGTAAGATGATCACCATGCACTGCGGCGGACGCCTGGCATACCTCTACGAGGCCCAGTCCGTGGACGATGTGCGGGCCCTTGTCTCTGAACATCAAAACTTTTATGTCCTGGGCAGCGGCACCAACACCATCTTTGGTGACGGCACCATTGAACTGCCCGTAATCGTGCTGGGAAGGGATTTTGACTACCTGCACGAAGAAAACGACATCATCACCGCCGGGGCGGCCACCAACACGGCCCGGCTGCTGAACTACTGCGCCGAAAACGGCCTCAGCGGGATTGAGCCCCTGGCAGGGATTCCGGGCAGCCTGGGCGGAGCGGTCAGCATGAATGCCGGCACCGGTGACTGGGGTATAATGGAAAATGTCGACAGCCTGAAATTTATTGACAATGAAGGTCTCCAGCAGCTGGAGGCTTCCGAGATTGATTTCGGCTATCGCTACTGCAGCCTGCCCAAACGGGCGGTTGTCACCGAAATCTCTTTCAAACTTGACAGGACCAGGCCAGAAACCGTCCTGAACCTTATCGATGAAAAGATGAAAAACCGCAAGTTGCAGCCCCATGGGTACAGCAGCGGCTGCATCTTTAAAAATCCCCAGGGCGATTCCGCCGGACGGCTGATCGATGCCGCCGGGCTCAAGGGTACCAGCATCGGCGGGGCCTTTGTTTCGGAAACCCACGCCAATTTCATCATCAATGACGGCACAGCGTCCGCTGATGAGATCCGGAAACTTATCCGCGCGGTCAAAAATCAGGTCAGGGAACATTTCGGCATCGAACTCAGGGAGGAGGTCAAAATCATTGTTTAATGACTACAAACCCAGGGTGAGACGCACCCGCTCAAAAAAGAAGCAGGTCTCGCACATCATCAATGTCCTGCGGGTATCAATCTGGGCCTGTCTGACCCTGTCCCTGGCAATGGTATTTTTCTGCGCCCTGTCCTACATCTCCAACAGTGACATCTTCCATGTAGGCCATGTAACAATCGAAGGCCTAAGCCATGTGGAAAGAGACGAGATCATGTCGATGCTCGAACTTGAAGAAGGCGACAACATCTTCGCCTGGGAAATGAACCGGGCCAGGACCAAGATCAAGGAACATCCCTGGGTCAGGGATGTCCGGATTTCAAGACGTTTTATTCCGGCAGCGGTCAAGGTTGCGATCGATGAGTACACCCCGGTCGCCAGTCTGCTGCTGGAAGGCAAGGAATACCTCTTGGACGCCAACGGACAGATCTTTGCCCCGGCTGAAGAAAAATTTGAGGGCCTGCAAATAAAGGTTAAGGATCATGTCAGTCCCGACGGACGCGACCAGCTGAGCCAGATGGTCCGCAAGGGAATGGACGCCGTGAAGATCGTGGAAGACCAAAAATTCAACGTCCTGAACCTGACGATCGATTCCGGCGGCACCATGGACATCGGACTTGCAGACGGGATTCACATTGTATTTCTGGACGAAATGTCGCCCCACAAGGCTGAGATGGCAGTACACACAATCCGCAAGGTCGGTCTTATGGGGAAAAAGGTTATGGACCTCACCTGTGAGGATAAAATCGTTTTGAGGAATATGACATATGGCAGCTAGGGATAGAATTATCGTCGGCCTGGATATCGGAACAACCAAAATCTGTTGTCTGATTACCGAACTCAAGGAATCCGGAGATCTGGAAATCATCGGTTTCGGAACATCCGTCTCCAAAGGTCTGAAACGCGGCCTGGTGGTCAACATGGAGGATACGGTTGAGGCTATCAGACATGCGGTCGAAGATGCTGAGAAGATGGCCGGTATCCGGGTGGATGATGTCTACACCGGTATCGCCGGCGGTCATATTCAGGGCATCAGCACCAACGGCGTCATCGCCGTCAAGGGTGATGAGATCACCGAGGCCGACAAGAAACGGGTGGTGGAACAGGCCAAGGATTTTGCCAAGCCGGTCGGCGTTGAGATAATCCATGTACTGCCGCAGGAATTTGCCGTCGACGATGTCAGTGGCATCGCCAATCCGGTCGGCATGTCGGGTTCGCGCCTGGAAGTCAGGGTCCATATCGTGACCGGCAGCATTGCCGCAGTCAGCAACATCACCAAATGCGCCCACAAGGCCGGTCTCGGCCTGCAGGACATCGTCCTGCAGCAGATTGCCTCTTCCAGTGCCATCCTGACCTCTGACGAAAAACAGCTGGGTGTCATCCTGATGGACATCGGCGGCGGCACCACCGACATCGCGGTCTTTTCGGGCGGGGCCATCCGGCACACCGCCGTCCTGGCCCTGGGAGGCGACCATGTGACCAACGACATCGCCGTGGGGCTCAGAACCCCCATTGCCGAGGCCGAACGGCTCAAGGTGAAATATGGCCATGCCATTTCCAGCCAGGTCTCGGCCGATGAACAGATCGAGGTGCCTTCCATCGGCGGGGATACGGTCAATACTGTTGAACGCCGCATCCTCTCCGAGATCATTGAATCCCGCATGGAGGAACTCTTCAAGCTGGCCTACAATGAGATCCGCGATACCGGACTCACCGATCAGATCGCGGCCGGTCTGGTAATCACCGGCGGTGCCAGCTCACTGGAAGGTGTGGGACAACTGGCCGAAGGCATCATGCATATGCCGGTACGCGTTGGGATGCCCCGGGGTGCCAAAGG
>CAYWBU010000070.1:5387-12545 GCA_964456565.1 uncultured Bacteriovoracaceae bacterium
ATCGGCGTGGGCGGCTGCGGCTGTAACGCCATCAACAACATGATCAGCGCCAAACTTAAGGGCGTTGACTTCATGGCCTGCAACACCGACATCCAGACCTTGAAATCATCACTGAGCACCATGCGCATCCAGATCGGGTCAAAACTCACCAAAGGCCTGGGAGCAGGCGGAAAACCCGAAGTGGGGCGCGATGCCGCTGAAGAGAGCGAGATCGAGATCAGGGAGCATCTGGACGGGGCCGATATGGTCTTTATCACCAGCGGCATGGGTGGCGGAACCGGGACCGGCGCATCGCCGACGGTGGCCAGAATTGCCCGCGAAATGGGCATCCTGACCGTCGCGGTTGTCACCAAACCCTTCCCCTTTGAAGGCAAACGCAAGATGAAACAGGCAGAGGAAGGCGAAAAGGCCCTGGCCGAGAACGTCGATGCCCTGATCGTAATTCCCAACAACCGTCTGCTGAGTATGGCCGGCAAGAATATTCCCATGCTCGAGGTCTTCAAGAAGGCCGATGAAATCCTGATCAATGCCGTCAAGGGCATCTCGGACCTGATCAACTACACCGGCTTTGTCAACGTGGACTTCAATGACGTCAAATCGGTCATGAGCGAAAAGGGCAAGGCCCTGATGGGCATCGGGTCCGGTTCCGGCGAAGGGCGCGCCCAGGAGGCCGCCAATGCAGCCATTTCAAGCCCGCTGCTTGACGACATGGATATCCAGGGCGCCAAGGGCCTGCTGATCAACATCACCGGTGGCCCCAACATGACCATGGACGAAATCTACGAGGCTTCTTCGCTGATCCAGTCCGCCGCCCATGAAGATGCCAATGTGATCTGGGGTGTGGTCATTGACGAGACCATGACTGACGAGATCTCCATCACGGTCGTGGCCACCGGATTTGCCAGCAAACCGGTCATGCTTGAAAAGAGCGACGACTCGCAGAACCTCAACAATTCCGATATGGTCGTACCCGGAAGCAACAGCCGGGTGATCGACTATACCGACTACAACACGCCGGCCTTCATGCGGAACGGCCGCAGAAGCCCGTCCGAGCACAAATCTTTTTTCAAGAGCGAAGAAACCGAAAACGAGGAGCCTGAAAAAAGCATCTTCATGCGCAAGATGGAAAAACAGCAGGAACAGAAAAAGATCAAAGAAGTCATCCAGATGGGCATGGTTGTTGACGAAAGCATCCTGGACGATGATGCCTATAATGTTCCGACTTTCCTGAGGAAAAAAGCCGACTGAAACAGAATCAGGCCTGAGACCCGGGAGGATACCTGACCTGTCAGAGCTGACAGGCAGGTCCTTTTCCGGGAAATAATGCCAGCGGGCTGATACGGGGAGAGTTAAGGCGTGGAATCTGCTGTCTTGCAGTTCCGCAATCCCGGCCACAGATATCCGGTTGCCCCCCGGAGATCTGTGTTGACCGAATCTCTCCTTCAATTCGTGGAAAGCAGGAGAGCCTTCCACGCCTTCCCCGTATCAGATTTATACGATCCACAAAAAGATAATTTCTACAAACACTCACCCGAAACTACCGTTATAGCTAACCCTTGGCAACTTCGATGAATGAACATTCATTTTTCATTGACACCAAAAAGCAACCGCGTTAATATCTGCACAATTGTAATAGATTTAGATTTAAAGGAGGGTTAAGGTGAACGATAATAAAACCATGAACCGCTGGCTTGTAGTGATCGGAGCCATCGCCATCCAGCTATGCCTGGGAGCAATCTATGCCTGGTCGGTTTTCACCCCGGCGCTGACGGACCCAGACGGACTCTACAAATTTTCCGCAACCCAGGCCGCCTGGATCTTTTCCATGGGTCTCTTTGTCTTCGCCGTTGTCATGATCATCGCCGGCCGCCTGCAGGGTAAGATGACCCCGCGCACCATGGCTGCTGCCGGCGGTTTCATTCTGGGTGCCGGCTACATCCTGGGCGGACTCTTCGGCAGCACCTTTGCGGCCCAGATGATCTGCATCGGCATCCTGGGCGGTGCCGGCATCGGCCTGGCCTATGTTGTGCCAATCGCCGTCGGTGTCAAGTGGTTCCCGGACAAGAAGGGCATGATCACCGGTCTGGCAGTTGCCTTCTTCGGTTTCGGTGCTGTCATCTGGGTCAAATCCGCCGGCGCCTGGTTCAACCTGATCGGCACCCTCGACTTCATGGGCAAGGGCGGCGTGCAGAGCGTATTCATGCTCTACGGCGTCATTTTTGCTGTGGTCGTCGGTCTGGGCAGTCTGGTCATGGTCAACCCGCCCCAGGACTGGCTGCCTGAAGGTTACACTCCTCCGGTCGCCGATCCCAACAATGGCGCCAGCAACGGCGCCGTGCCCTTCGAGTCAGACGAAATGATCAAGACTCCGCAGTTCTGGTTCACCTTCACAACCTTCCTGTTAAGCGCCTTGGCCGGTCTGATGGTAATCTACTGCATCAAACTTTTCGGCATTGATGCGCTGCAGGAGAGTCAGGGCATGACAAAAGCTGCCGCTTCGGCGGCAGCCGGAACCGCCATGGCTTGGTACTCAATCCTGAACGGCCTGGGCCGCATCACCTGGGGTTCGGTCTCCGACCACATCGGCCGCCGCATGTCAGTCGGCCTGATGTGTCTCTTCCAGGGCATCATTATGGCACTCTTTTTCAAAATGGGCGCCTCCGAACTGGGCCTGATTATCGGTGCCTGCATAATCGGGTTCAATTTCGGCGGCAACTTTGCCCTCTTCCCGGCCATCACTGCCGACTACTTCGGCAACACCACCGTGGGCAAGAACTACGGTTTCATCTTCTTCTCCTACGGTATTGCCGGCATTGCCGGACCGCAGATCGCAGGTTGGTTCAAAGACAGCTCCGCCGGTGACGTAAATGCCTGGCTGATTCCCTTCATGATTGCCTCCGTCAGCTGCCTGATCGCCGCCGGCATTACAATAATCAACAAGCCGCCTCAAAAATAGACCAACCACCGTCCGGGGGGCAGGGATACATCATCCCTCTCCCTGGACCCCTCATCAATTCGAGTCAGCATGCCTTCTGCCAGCGCACCGCCAGAAATGCCCCCAGCATACTGAACCGGTTGGTGGCCTCGACGGCAGCAATTTTTCCCGGCAGTTCATCCTCGCTGAAATGTATTGCGGTACGGACCAGTCCGGCTTCCGGACGCAAACCCAGCAGCTCCGCCGGAGACCTGAATTTGGCAAAACTGAAGATATGA
The DNA here is from genome assembly GCA_964456565.1 of uncultured Bacteriovoracaceae bacterium. GTDB lineage: Bacteria > Desulfobacterota > Desulfomonilia > UBA1062 > UBA1062 > CAYWBU01. Next base: position 8,601 of record CAYWBU010000070.1, read on the forward strand.
TTGCGTCCTTCGCGCACTTCCTGCATACGCTTCAGGTTCCAGGGACTCAGACTGTTCAAGGTGGCCACCACCACCACTCCGCCGGGCTTGACCACCCTGAAAAGTTCACCGAGAACCCAGTCGATGTTTTCCGGAACAAACTCCACGGCCGTGACCGAAACCGCCTTGTCAAAAACCGCATCAGCGAAAGGCAGGGCGGTCATATCGCCAACGACACCATCGAAACGGCTGATATTCAGTTTTACAGATGCCTTTTTCAGCATCTTGCCGGAGAGATCCAGGCCGGTTACGCAGGATCCTTTTTTGATGAAATCATGCGTAAACATCCCTGTGCCGCAACCCGCATCCAGAATCTTTTCATTTTCGGACGGTTCGAGCAGTTCCAGCAGGAGGTCCAGTTCATACTCCCGGACTCGCATACCAATGGGCGTTTCGAACCAGCTGTCATAATGATCGGAAAAATCATCAAAAACCGAAGCCATGGCACCCCCTGCTCATCATTTGCGGTGTGACATCAAGATAACATATAAAAAAGGCCACGTACAACGTGGCCGTAAGATATGTAAAAGACCGGAAAAAGGGTTCTTTATTTTTCTCTAGCGCCCCTACGGGCGCTGCCGGGAAAACCCGGCAGCCTTTCGTGGTTGCGTGTTTCGTGCTGTAATATACCCATCGTCACATCCTGCAATTACTTTAGCAGCTCGAGTTAAAATTTTAACAGAATCGGCAAAAAACTGCTCTGCTGTAGTTTATAAATTTAATAAGCTGCACTCCGGATGCAAGAGCACACCATGGCAAAATATCGCCCCAACCATCACATCATAGTCATTTCCTAGTCTTTCCGGCTTGACACCTTGTATACAAGTTGACTATCACAAATTAACACTAAATTTCGTGCACCTTACAAGGAGTGATTTGTGTTTTCCAAGAACGTACTTGACCAGATCGGCAATACCCCCATAGTCTGCCTGCAGCAGGCCCTCGGCAGCAACATTTTCGCCAAAGCCGAATATCTGAATCCCGGCGGCAGCATCAAGGACAGGGTTGCCCTGTTCATGCTGGAAGAGGCCCGAAAGAAAGGCGAACTCAAACCCGGGGACATCATTGCCGAGCCGACCTCGGGCAACACCGGCATCGGCATTGCCCTGGTGGGCGGTATGATGGGCCATGAGGTCATCATCACCATGCCGGAAAACATGAGCATGGAACGCCGCAAGATCATCAAGGCCCTCGGGGCCGAGGTCATCCTCACCCCGGCCGATGAGAGCCTGGAAGGCTCCATCAGGAAAGTCCGTGAGATCCAGAAGGAAAAAGGCAATGTCTACGTGCCGCAGCAGTTTGAAAACCCCAACAATCCACTGACTCACTACCTCACCACCGGTCCCGAAATCTGGAATCAGCTGCGCCATAAGGTGGACATCTTTGTTTCGGGCCTCGGCAGTGGCGGGACACTGGGCGGAGTCGGCAAATTTCTGAAGGAACGCGATCCGCAGACCAAGATAGTTGCCGTCGAACCCAAAAATGTCTCGGCCCTCCTGGGACACGAACCCGGCCTGCACCGCATTGAGGGCATCGGCTACGGGTGTATCCCGCCGGTTCTGGACACCTCGCTGGTGGATGAGGTTATCGAGGTTACCGATGATGATGCCATTGAGGTCTGCCGGCATCTGGCCAAACATGCCGGACTGCTGGTGGGGACATCCTCCGGCGCCAATGTCTGGGCCTGCCAGAAGATGGCCGAAAAATACGGCAACGACAAGATCATCGCAACCGTCCTGCCCGACCGGGTTGAAAGATATTTCAGCACCTCGCTGATCTAAACCCCAGGGGCGCTATGCCCCTGGGAAATATAACTATACAATAGCACGATAATTTTATATTAATTGACTATGCAGAGCTCCATTACAAAGAAACCCCGGATCAGCATTGTCATCCCAATGTATAACGAAGCCGACAATGCCGCCCACACGATTGCCCGCATCAAGGATACCCTGGGAAATATTGACGGCGGCTATGAGATCATTCCGGTCAATGACGGCAGCACCGACCAGACCGGCAAAATCATTGAGCAGCTGGCAAATACCGACACATGCATCCGCCCGGTCAGCTATCCCAACAATGGCGGACGCGGCAAGGCCCTGCGCTATGGGTTCAAGGCCGCCCGGGGAACCTATGTGGCATCACTGGACGCCGATCTGTCCTATGACCCTGAATATATAATCCGCATGTTAGGCACACTTGAAGCCAATCCCGACATGGATGCGGTTCTGGCCAGCGCCTACATGCCGGGTGGCAGCACTGAGGGGGTGCCCCTGAAGCGCCTGTGGATCAGCCGGCTGGGCAACTGGGTTCTCAACCTGTCCATGCCCGAGAATATCCACACCATCACCTGCGTGGTACGTTGCTACCGCCGGGAAGTCCTGGAATGCCTGGACCTGGAGAGCAACGGCAAGGAAATCCACCTGGAGATCCTCTCCAAGATGCTGGCCATGGGTTTCAAAGTGGTGGAAATCCCGGCCACTCTAAAGGCCCGCAAAAAAGGCAAATCCAAATTTGCCTTCCGCTCCACGGCATCCTCCCACCTGCTCTTCACCATCTTTGAGAGACCGGCCCTGCTCTTCGGCATCATCGGACTGATCCTGACCATCATCGGAGTGGCTATGGGCATCTACATCCTGGCCCTTTACCTGAATGCGGCCCTGAACCCCAACCGGCCGATCATCAACATGATGCTGCTGTTTGTGCTGGGCGGCATGCAGATCCTGTCTTTCGGTTTTCTGGCCTCCCAGATCACCTATCTGCGCAAGGAAGTCTTAAAAACCAGACGGGCCATCACCGAAGTGATGACCCGCAACATTGAAAGTGGTAATTAAAGTTCTTGTTTTACCCGGTCCCAGACCTCGGTGACATCCAGAGGCTTGAAGCCGCTCTGTCCAAAATTTTCACGGCAGAGATCATAGATCGCCCGGTTATAGGGCACCAAAACGCCATGTTTGTCAGCCAGGTCAAGGATATAGCCGTTCAGGGACTCCAGTTCCGACTCGGTACCGCCGCGCTGCAGGATATCCTGACTCATGCTGGAACGCACCATCTTGGAGACATTTTTACGGAAGGTGCCGCGCACCAGAAAACCGGGCAGCTTGGCACCGGCCCGCATGGTTGACCACGAGGGCATCCCGCCCAGACGACATTCACGGTAGCCGGCCGCCTTGACCACCTGCACCCCTTCATAGAGCATGTTGGTCAACAGCTTCCGGAAGATCTCAAAATCTGAGATTTCGCGGAAGCCGTGCCCCACCAGGGTTGTGAGCGAGTTGGTCAGGTTAACGATAATCTTACAGTGCACCGCATCTTCAAGATGGTCGGTCACCACCGTCTCCACGCCCCGGTTAAATTCCGCGGCGACCTGACGCATCTCGGCCTGCAGAGAGTTGTCCGGGGTCCCCAGGATGAGCGGACCTTTTTTCTGATAGCCCACGCAGACCGGATAATCCATCCAGGCGTTATAGCTGATCACACAGTAGATCACGCGCGAAAAGAACTTGGGCAGGATCTTCTGGTTTTCGGCGCCATTGGCCATGGAGATAATCACGGCATTATCGCCGGCATGTTCCTTGATCAGACCGGCGACCTTTTCCAGGCTGTAGTTCTTGACCCCGATCACAATATAATCGGCACTCTTGAGTTCGGACAGATCCTCCATGACATTTACCGGAACCATTGCCATGGTTTCATCCTTGCGATCGCCCTCATAGAGGGTGATGCCCTTGGTCTTGAGGGCCTCGCTGATCTGGCCCTGATCCACAAACCAGGTATCGGGATTATGGGGAGCCACCCAGCCGCCCACCGAGGCGCCGATGGCGCCAGCGCCGAAAAACACTATTCTGGACATAGCTCCCTCCTATCCGGCATTTTTCAGCCAGGCCGGGGAATTCTCATCCGGCA
>CAYWBU010000071.1:0-12406 GCA_964456565.1 uncultured Bacteriovoracaceae bacterium
AATCCTATATCAGGTGCATGGTCAGGCGGATGGTTTGTTAACACAGAAGCATGGGTCGCGACGGCAAGAAGGGCCTGCTGGGCTTTTTTGTGGGGCAGGTCATGCAGCTCTCCGGGGGCAAGGCCAATCCCAAACTTACCAACAGAGTGATTATGGAGATGCTTGAAGATGATTAAACCTTTTTATTTTGATAACCGGGCCCTTTTCATCCTGGATCAGCGCCGGCTGCCCCGGGAGGAAGTTTGGCTTAAATGTGAATATGCCGCCCAGGTGGCCGATGCCATCAAGACCCTGGCAGTCAGGGGGGCTCCGGCCATCGGCATTGCGGCCGCCTACGGGATGGTTCTGGCGGGCAGCGACGGGAGCGCCAAGCTGGAAGATGCGGCCAGGGCTCTGATGGCGTCCCGGCCCACGGCCGTCAACCTTGAATGGGCCGTAAGGCGCATGCTTGCAAAGGTTGCCGGTATTGAGCCGGGCACGGTCTACGAGGTGCTCAAGGCCGAGGCGGACCTGATCTGGGAAGAGGAGATCGAGGCCAATCGGGTTATGGCCCGCAATGCCATGGAACTGTTTCCCGGTGATAAGGAATATACAATCCTGACCCACTGCAATGCCGGGGCCCTGGCCACCGGGGGGATGGGCACGGCGCTGGGCATCATCCGCCAGCTGCATGCCGAAGGCCGCCTGGCCGGAGTCTATGCCGATGAAACCCGGCCTTTGCTGCAGGGGGCGCGCATAACGGCCTATGAGCTGGAAAAAGATGGCATTCCGGTCACCCTGATCACCGACAACATGGCGGGCTGGGTCATGCGTCAGGGGCGCATCGATGCCGTGGTGGTGGGAGCCGACCGTATTGCCGCCAACCATGACGCCGCCAACAAGATCGGGACCTATTCACTGGCGGTACTGGCAGACTATCATAAGATCCCATTTTATATTGCCGCGCCGGTTTCCACCTGTGATCCGCAGACGGCGGAAGGTGATGCGATCATAATCGAGGAGCGTGCCGCCGATGAGGTGCTCGGTTTTTCGGCCTGCCGCACCGCACCGGATGTGGGGGTCTTTAATCCGGCCTTTGATGTGACGCCCCATGCGCTGATCACGGCAATCATAACGGAACGGGCAATAATCAGACCCTGAAACAGAGGGGCGCTGAATGAAGGGCCGTTAGTGATCTGGTGGCGGCCGGGGTTAAAGGTATATGCATTTGTGTCCGAAAAAAATCTCTACATGGAAACCCGAGCCCCTTTGTTGAACAGCATTGATTGGATCGGTCCGGACGGCCCGCATCTTCAAACGGAAAAGATTTATGACCAGAAAAATAGCTGACAGCCTTCTGACTTTCTGGACCCTCGTAACCACGGTGGTGCATACGATTGCGGTCGGAGTTCCGGTTATGCTGGCGGCCCTGACAAGCCGCCGGGGGGTGACGCCTTACAGGATCGGCCGCATCTGGTCATGGCTGGTATTCAAGACCAATCTGGTGAGACTGCAGGTGATCGGTGCCCAGAATGTGCTTAAGGAAAGATCATATATCTTTATTGCCAATCACAGCAGCTTCCTTGATCCTTTGGCGGCATCAATGGCGGTGCCGCACACCATCAGGTTTGTCGGCAAGGATTTTCTGACCAGAATTCCCATATTCGGCCAGGCCGCCAGACTTGCCCGCATGATTTTTATCGACAGTAAAAACACCAAGGAAGCCATTGAAAAGATAAATGATGTGGTGCGGGAACTGCAGGATGGCATCAGCGCCTTTGTCTTTGCCGAGGGTACCCGGAGTTTTGACGGGCGGCTGCTGCCGTTCAAGAAAGGCGGTGTCATGCTTGCCATCCGATCAAAACTGCCCGTGGTGCCCATAACCATAATTGACAGCCATAAACTGATGCCCCGCAAGAGCTGGCATATCCGCCCCGGGCGTATGAAAGTGATTGTGGGTGAGCCGATCGACACGTCGCAATATTCGGAAGAAGATCGTGACAAACTTCTGAATCGGGTTTACAGTGCCATCCAAGCTAATTTGCAGAAATTCAGTGATATCTATGATCAGCAGAAGTCTGAGGAAGAGGGGAAGGAAGAATGCCGCGATTGCAAAAACTGCTGAAGGGAATCTGGACCACCCTGACAACGGTTGTTTACACTGTCTTGGTCTGTTCTGTCATAATTGTCATAGCACCGTTCAGCAGAGACGGACGTGTAACATTTTATCTTGGAAAATTCTGGTCATGGCTGGTGCTTAAGAGCAACGGTGTGCGCCTCAATGTCATGGGAGGCGCCAAGGTCACTAAGGACCGGTCCTATATATTTATCTCAAATCATACCAGTAATCTGGATCCGCCCATAATGGCGCTGTCGGTCGATAATGTGGTGCGTTTTGTGGCCAAGAAATCCCTGACCAAGGTACCCTTTTTCGGCCAGGCGTCAAAGATGGCCCGGATGATCTATATTGACCGCGACAACTCTCAGGCCGCGATCGAAACCCTCAATGAGTCGTTAAGAGAGCTGAAGAACGGAATCAGTGCCTGTTTCTTCGCCGAGGGACAGCGCAATACGAGCGGCCGGCTGGGGCAGTTTAAAAAAGGCGGTGTCATGATGGCCCTGCGGGCCGGTCTGCCGATAGTCCCGGTGACCATTGTGGACAGCTGCCGTCTGCTGGGCAAGAAAAGTGTTGCTATCACTCCCGGAGAGGTAGATGTAATCATCGGTGATCCCATTGATACCCGGGGCTGTACTGAAGAACATAAGGACCTCCTGTTGGAAAAGGTGCGTACAGTGATTGCCGCCAATCTGGAAAAATTCGGTAATTTTGAAGAAAATGAAAGACCTTTGATTACCGCAGCCTGAATGCCTGATTTTCTGCTCCGGACTTGCAATAAAATTGAATAAGATTATTATACTCTTAGATTTAATGTAATGATTTGATTCTGCTGTAATGAGATTTGCCGACAGAAAAGGAGCTTTTATGGCTGCAGGAAGGTCTGGTCTGCTGGTACTCGTTATTGGTCTGCTGTTGATGATAAGCACAACCTCCCTCTGGGCTGCGCAGTCTGTGCATCGGGATGTCTGGCTCAAGAATGAGCAGGGTGAGAAGATCACACCGACCGAGAATTCCAAGGATCCCTACAGTCCCCGGCAAACCTGCGGAAGATGTCATCCATATTCCACAATCACCTCCGGTTATCATTTCCAGCAGGGTTTTGATGTCATGAGTGACAGCTATGATACATGCCGGCCGTGGTTATTGTCGCCCGGCATGTACGGCAAGTGGTGACCGCCTGCAAGTCGCTCTGGCCGGGCTGCCAGAAAAACAAATGATGATCTCAAACAGATTGACCTGACTACCTACGACTGGATCGGGGCTTATGGTAAACTCAACCCCAAGTCCAAGATCAAGAAGCCGGCCTGCGGCTGGTGTCATCCCGGGGGCGGACCCCTTGAATATGGCCGCAAGCCGGATGGATCACCGGATTGGTCCAGAACCCTGATCCAGGGAGAGCTGCGCAATGCAGCTGAGCTGGACGGGGATTATTATTCAAACATAACCCCTGACAACAGAAGCCACTTCAAGGAAAGCGGGATAGTGGAAGCCGACTGCCTGCTGTGCCACAAGCAGGATTACAGTTTCGGGGCCCGGATTCAGCAGATAAATGCCAAAAACTACCGCTGGGCCGCCACTGCCGGGGCCGGGATGGGCAAGGTCAACGGAGCGGTCTTTACCTATGCTGATCCGGCGGCGGGGGCCGCGAGTCCCGATTTTATGAAGGGGACCTGGAATTTTGAAACGCGTCCCACAGTTGCTTACAACTGGACCGACCGCAGCATCTTTGGCCGTGACGGCCGGATACGGGGCGCGGTGATTTCCAAAGAGGTTCTGCCCGCCAACTGCCGTCAATGTCATGCCGGGCCGGATGCCAAGAAGGTCGGTTGGGTGCATCTGCCCGAATATGACGCGCATGCCAAAGGCGGTCTGCGTTGCACCGACTGTCACGGGCTGGCGGGATCAACGGATCGGGAACGGCTGCAGCACAATATCGCCAAGGGCTGGCATCCGCTCGGCAGTGTGCGGGATGACCTTGACGGCCGGGACATGCGGACCTGCTACGGCTGTCACCTGGAGGGAAAATATGTCCAGACCCGCAGCGATATGCCAAAGAAGGCCAAAGATCCTACCTTGAAACATCAGGAGAAATTCCCGGATGTGATGTTCCACCTGGATATGATCGCCTGCGCCACCTGTCACTCAACAAAACAGCCGGCCGAATCAGGTTATCTGATCGATATGTCCATGGGCAATCAGATCTGGTATACGGCGGCCTCGCTTGAAACGATTGTCTGGTCGAGTGATTTCGGCAAGCCGGCGCCGGTGCCCTGGCAGCCGTGGGTCACCCTGTTTGATGCCCGCAACGGGCTGGGTGCCCAGTATATTCCGCAGGTACCCAAGGTTACCCAGTGGTTTGGTGAGAAGATGCCCAATATGGAGGTCCGGCCGATTACCCTCAAATATGTCAAAAAGGCCTATGCCAGGCTTGAGAACCCGACCACGGTGGAAGTCATGCGGACCGACGGCAAAAAGGTCAAACGGCCCACCCTGTATCGTCCGGAAGACATTCTCAGGATGATCGCGATCCTGACGGAGATGGGTTTTGAAAATGTGGTGTATGTGGCTGACAAGGTATATGAATCAATGGACGGCAAGCTGAAGGGCTATAAGGATCCCCTGGTGGCCCATGCCCATACCTTCCCGGTCCACCACAATGTTGTGCCGGTTGAACAGAAAGCCACCCTTGGGGCCGGCGGAAAACCCAATGGGTGCTATGACTGTCATGCCTCAGGGGCAACCTTCTTCACCAAGATGGAGGTGCAGAATATCGGCCGTTTCCTGGTTGAGGACTATCCTGTTGCCCGGGAGCCCAATTCCATGCCGCAGATGCACCATTGGGGATTTAAAAGCGTACCTGTCCCTGAAGACCTTGAGAAGAGGGAGTAGTCTGTGGCCGGAAAGATCATGCAACTTGCCTTTATGCTGCTGATTGCGTTGCCGGCCAATGCAGCAGAACCCTTGCGGGAGATCACTCCTGCTGAATTGAAATCCCGTTTGGCAGAGAATGCGGTTGTGCTGGTGGATGTGATGAGTTCCCTGCACTATATGGATCACCATATCCCGGGTTCGATCCTGATCCCGGCATCTGATTTTGAGGCAATCGTTGAGGATGTTCTGCCTGATAAGGGCAAGGCGATTGTTTTCTACTGTGAAAGCTCCAGTTGTCATCGCAGTCGGCGAGTCTATCTCTCAGCCATTGAAAAAGGCTATCAGGATATCTATGTGCTGGCCGGCGGATTTCCGGCCTGGAAGGCGGCCGGTTATACGGTGGTCTCGGATAAAAGGGTTCCCAGGACGGGTATCTGGTCGATCAAACCGGCAAAATTTACTGATTTTGTGAACAGTAAAGCGGATGTCAGCATAATCGACATCCGCACCCCGGAAGAATTTGAAACCGGCCATATTTTGGGGGCCATCAATGTGCCGGTGGATGATCTTCGCGACAGGTATCATGAAATACCACTGAACAGTAGCATCATTGTCGTTGACGCCAACGGGTACAGTTCTTTTCTGGTGGCGGCCTATCTCCACTGGAAAGGCTATGTGGATATCGTGAGACTGTTTGGCGGCATGCGGGCCTGGGATCTCTGGCATAAAAAAGGGCAGGGGACAATATGAACAGGATTACGGCGCTGCTCATCATTGTGCTCTGCAGTCCTGCAGTGTTTGCCGGCATCCGGCCGGCAGAACCGGTAATCGATTGTATGCAGTGCCATGATGACTATGTCTTCCAGCAGCAGTTTCCGGATTCAGTTCATGGCCGCAACGGCTGCAACAGCTGTCATGAGATCGGCAATGACCTGGATGCCCATATGGAGGGGCGCATTCCGCCGGAGCTGATTTCATGCGGGAATTGTCACCAGGGCATTGCTGAAGAATATAATGCCAGTTACCACTATCTTCATCAGGATTTCAAATGTTACGACTGTCATCGTGATATCCATGCCGTGGCCTGTCTGAAAACGGAACAGAAAAAGGCGGTGATTGAAAATTGCACCGAATGTCACGGGAATGAGGAGTATGCTGCCTCCGGTCATGGCCGGGCAGTCATGGAAGGCAACAATGATGCCGCGGCCTGCTCCGATTGTCACGGACTGCATGCCACAAAGGTCTACCATACCTCGACGGAATATTATCCGGATGAGGCCCGGGAATTTTACAGCATGGCCTGTATCCATTGTCACGCCGATGCGGCCATGATGGAGCGCAACGAACTGTCGGCCGATACCGTCAGGTTTTACAAGGAAACCTATCACGGCAAGGTCCAGGATGCGGGGTTTCCCACCAAGGTGGCCGGGTGCGCCGACTGCCACACGTCACACAATATCCTGCCCAAGGATGACCCTGGATCAACCATCCATCCGGATAATCTGGTTGCCAACTGCGGGCGCTGTCACAGCAGTTTCCATCCGCGTTTTGTAAGATACAAGGCCCATCCCGATTATCATGATCGCCGCGAATATCCGGTGCTGTTCTGGACCAATGTGTTTATGGTGGGGCTTCTGGTAAGTGTTTTTGTGTTTTTCTGGATGCACACGCTGCTGTGGTGGCGTAAATCCTACTGGGAGAAAGACCGCCTCGAACGCATGGGGATCGACACCGAGTGCGAATATCATATCGCAGGCGGCCGCACAGTGGTGCGGCGCTTCAGGCGGCGGGACATCCTGATGCATGTTGTGCTGATTATCTCTTTCTTTACCCTGGTGCTGACCGGCTTCCCGCTCAAATACCATGACTATGGCTGGGCCAGATACATGATGGGAATCTGGGGTGGCGCCCATATGGCCGGAATTTTCCACCGGATTGCGGCCATTATCATGTCGGCGCAGTTTGTCTATGTGCTCTGGCGGTGCTACCGGTTTGTCCTCCCCAAGGGCATCGGGCGGGAAGGCTGGCAGGCCAGACTCTTTGGCACGGAGTCGCTTTTCCCGAACCGTAAGGATTTCGAGGATATCAAAGATATGTTCCTGTGGTTTTTCAACCGGGGCGAGAAACCGGCGTTCGATCGTTGGTCCTACTGGGAAAAGTTTGACTTCCTGGCGGTATTCTGGGGGATGTTTGTTATCGGTTGTTCGGGGATATTCCTGATGGCGCCCGAGTGGACCTCATATCTGTTTCCGGGATGGGTTCTGAATGTGGCGGCCCTGATGCATTCCGAAGAGGCTTTGCTGGCGGCCCTGTTCATCTTCACGGTGCATTTTTTCAATACCCATCTGATTCCGAAAAAATTTCCCATAGACACCACCATCTTTACCGGGCGCTACTCCCTTGATGAGATGGCAGCCGAGAGGCCGGCTGAATATGAGCGCCTGGCAGCTCAGGATGCACTTGCAGATATCGGTGATGAGCATCCCAGCATATTCACCAAGATTGTTATGGGATTTTTCGGCCTGGCAAGTTTGCTGCTGGGAATATTCCTGGCGGTGCTCATTCTGCTGACCGTTTTCTAACATTCCAATAGCTGACGGTGCCAAGGCCCGCTGCCTTTTGACTTAGGTGTTGACGCGGAAGACTATTTACTGTTTAAAAGCGGTGGCCATTGGTCTAGGCACCCGATGCCATTGATTAATTGACGGAGCCGAATATCCTATAGTAGTCTCACACGTGGAGGTGGATTGATGAGTTTGACTTATAAAGATGCCGGGGTTGATATTGATAGACAGGATGCCTTCATCAAGGCGATTAAACCCATTGTCAAATCCACTTCCCGCCCTGAGGTGCTTGGAAATATTGGGGGATTTGCCGGCCTTTTCCGCTTTGATCCATCAAATTACAAAGATCCCATCCTGGTTTCATCGACCGATGGCGTCGGTACGAAACTCAAGATCGCATCCATGGCTGACAAACATGACGGGGTGGGAATTGATCTGGTGGCCATGGTTGTCAACGACCTGGTGGTTGATGGCGCCCAGCCGCTGTTTTTCCTGGATTATCTGGCAGTTGGCAAACTTGATGTGGAGCGTTCCAAGACCGTTGTTTCCGGTATAGCCAAAGGTTGTAAAGAGGCCGGCTGTGCCCTTGTGGGCGGAGAAACCGCCGAGATGCCGGGATTCTATAAGGATGATGAGTATGATCTGGCCGGGTTCGGTGTGGGGGTTGTGGACGCCGATAAGATGATCGACGGCTCCAGGACCTCTAAAAATGATGTTATTATAGGGATCAATTCTTCCGGGGTGCATAGCAACGGTTTTTCCCTGGCCCGCAAGGTGCTGTTCGATGAGGCCGGGATGAAACTGGATGATTATGTGGATGATCTGGGTAAAACGCTCGGCGAGGAACTGCTGACTCCGACCCGGATTTATGTCAAATCGATCCTGAATGTCCTGCGTGACTTTGAGATCAAGGCCATGGTGCATATCACCGGCGGCGGATTTGTGGATAATATTCCGCGGGTTCTGCCGGCAAGGGCCCGTGCGGTGATCGATACCGGTTCATGGGATGTGCTGCCGATCTTCAGTATGATTCAGGATCTCGGTAAAGTTGAAGATGATGAAATGTATCGCACCTTCAATATGGGTATCGGCATGGCCATTATCGTTTCCGAGATGGTGGCGGACGATGTGCTTCTGCGGCTGAAGGGACTCAAGGAATCAGCCCACATCATCGGTTATATCGATACCCGCAAAAAAGGTGACGATCCGGTAATTTTTTCGGAGTAACTGACAATTGATTCGTATCGGTGTACTGGCTTCGGGGTCCGGGACCAATTTCCAGGCAATAATTGATGCCTGTGAAGACGGGCGGATTGATGGTGAAATTGTAATTCTGATCAGCAACAATCCCGATGCCTATGCCCTGCAAAGGGCCCGCAATGCCGGGATAGCAACCGCTGTTGTTCCCAACAAGAGTTTCTCCAGCCGTGAGGAATTTGACCATGAGATTGTTGATCTCCTGAATGCGCAGCAGATTGACCTCGTTGTGCTGGCTGGGTTCATGAGGATTGTGACGCCGGTCTTCCTGCGCGCTTTCCCGGGACGGATAATGAATATCCATCCGGCGCTGCTGCCGTCTTTCCCGGGGCTGGGAGTAAGACAGCAGGCGATTGATCATGGGGTGCGTTTTTCCGGCTGTACGGTCCATTTCCTCGACGAAGGTGTGGATACGGGGCCGATTATACTCCAGGCGGTCTGCCCCGTCTATCCGGATGACAGCGAGGAAGTTCTGGCCGCGAGGATATTGAAACTGGAACATCAGATCTATCCGCGGGCCGTTCAACTGTTTGCCGAAGGTCGGCTGGAAATTGATGGCCGCCGGGTTTATATTAAAGACTGGAAACGGGAGGAAGATGCTTGCCTGACAAATCCTCCGCTTATGGATTGAGGGAACCTGTTCTGGTCAGTGCCTGTCTGCTCGGCCTGGCCTGTCGTTATGACGGCAGCATGAAACAGGATCTTTCACAGCAATTGTTTGAAGCCGGATATATGCCCATACCGGTCTGTCCGGAACAGCTGGGCGGTTTGGCCACTCCAAGATCTCCTGCTGTTTTCAGGGGCGGTGATGGCGCGGCAGTTATTGCCGGCAAGGCCTGTCTGGTAAACAGTGATGGTCTTGATGTAACCGCCAATTTTATACAGGGCAGTGATATGACGTGCAGGATTGCGGTCATGCTAGGCGTCCGCCGGGCAGTCCTGAAAGAGAAGAGCCCCTCCTGCGGCATTAATCTGGTGACTGTCGAAGATGTATTACAGTCTGGTCGCGGAGTCACCGCCGCCAGGCTGTTGGATATGGGGATTGAACTGACAAACGAGGACTTTTTTATATGAAAAAATCTTATGATGTGGTTGGCGCCGGAGAATCCCTTTCAGGTCTGGTGGCCTGTGTCCTGCTGGGGGGCAAGGGCTTTTCCTGCCTCTGGATAGATACTGCGGCTGACAATCAAAAGGAGTCCTATCAAAACAATATAGTGGGGACCGTGACGTCCGATTTTTTTGACAAATGTTTCAGACCGCTTGTCAGGCCCATTGACCTGGATCTGGCCGAAAGCCTCATGCCGCAGCGCATTGGTGCAGTCCAAAGCATTGTGCCTGGGACCCGGATAGATCTGGCGGCCGAAGAGAGCTTTTGCGATCCTGTCAGACTGACGGAATGTTCCCAGAAATATCAGGATATAGTTAAATCTGCCATGAACAAACCCTGGCAGACCTTCAATATTGAAAAGACGGCCCCGCCGGCACTTGAAGGCTGGCAGCTGAATGCCCTGAACGGTTTTTCGCGGACCCTCAGGGGCGGTAAGCTCTCTTATCTGAGGATGATGACGGCCATGCGGGGACTGTATCGGCTTGGTTACGGAGAATTCAAGGATGTACTGGGAGATTCCCTGGCCTCCGGCAAAGGCGACTATGTCAAGCTTGGCGGGGTGAATCTGAAATTCAGCAATAACCAGGCCGGCGGTCTCAAATTTGGCGATTCCCTGCTGAAGGGACGCTATTACCTGAATGAGATGCATGATTACGGCAGGTCCGAATGTCTGTCGCTGTATTTTAGCTATGAAGTTGATCAGGAAGCCATTCCGGTGGGGATGGCCGATATGGCGATTTTATCTCCTCCCGCGGGAATGGTTGCCCCGGTTACGCTGCATATATCAAGAAGCGGAGCCATCGCGCATATTAATGCGTCAACCAAGGTGGATAAATATGATGCCGCCCAGATGGACAAATATGCCGCCAGGGTCAGGGACCGGATTGTGCAGGTGATACCCTTCATGGACAACTACAAGGTCAGGGGCCAACAGGCGGATGCCTGTGAGGATAACCGGCCTAAACAGTGGTTTCTGAGCTGTGAAAATGTCAAGGCTCCCGGTTTCCTGGGGCGTAAGAAATTTATAAATCCGGCCGAGAAGGTTTTTGCCTGTGACCGTCTCAAGGATGCCGGACTTGATATTGAAGGTGAAATTCTCTGGGGGGTCTGTATAGCCAATGGGATTCTGAAGGATCTTAACCGGTCCGACCGGTTTGGCTGTCCGTAATGAAGTGAATAACCGAGGCTTAACGCTAACAGAACTGCTGATCGTGATTGCGGTGCTGGCTGTGCTGGCAGCCATTGCCGTGCCGGACATGAGCGGCTGGTTTTCCCGCTCATCCCTGATAAAATCCAGCGATGAGCTCGTCTGCTTCATCAGCCGTACGCGGCTGGAAACCATGCGGGGCGATTCCCGCTGGCGCATTGTTTTCGATCCGGCATCTCCGGGGTACTACTGTTTTGAGGATCTCAACGATAACAAGCTGCATGATGCGGGTGAAAGAAATCTTGGTCCCTGCACACTGCCGGCCGGAATTGAGTTCGGCAGTACCGCATCCAAAGGACCCAACAATTCGGTGATACCGCAGGACGGGGTGAGCCTGGCAGCCAATACCCTGGTTTTTTCGCCAATGGGCACCTGTAATGCCGGAACCGTCTATCTCAGGTCCGGAGCCGCAGAACGGGCAATTCGCATCCTGCCGGCCTCGGGTACGGTTGTCCGCTGGGAATATAAGGGAGCATGGAGGGTGGTTGAATGAAAAACGGTTTTACTCTACTGGAAGTTCTGCTGGCCCTGGCAATGATCTGTTTTGTGATGACCGGAGTTGCCCGGCTGGTAACCTTGACCATGAAGACCGATTCCTATGCCGACCGGCAGACCCGGGCGGCCATTATCGGCAGTCAGAAGATTGCGGAACTTGAAAACCTGGCCTTTAATGACGCTGAACTTGCAGCAGCCTGGCATGCGGATGATGATAATCCGATGGCTGCCAGGGGCTGTAGCTATGGCTGTTACTGGCAGGTGGACGAATCAGCGGAAGTGAAGACGGTGGACCTCTATGTGGTCTGGTCCGCTAATGCGCATCAGGTGGCCAATCTGACCGGACCCGAACAGCTGGGCGGCGGGCTGAATAATGTGCATCTATGCTGTACGATGTGCGCCGACTGATCAGCCCGACATGAGGAGCAGGCTCAATGCCATGACCGCCATGCCGGAGATCAGACCGTAGACCGAAAGATGATGTTCGTCATAGATCTTGGCCGCCGGCAGCAGTTCGTCCAGTGAGATGAAGACCATGATCCCGGCCACGCCGGCAAAGATGATCCCGAAGAGATTTTCGCTGAAGAAATGCCGCAGGAAAATATAGCCGACCAGGGCCCCCAGGGGTTCTGATATTCCGGAAAGAAATGAAAGGTAGAAGGCCTTTTTGCGGCTGTTGGTGGCAAAGTAGACCGGAAATGAAATCGCGATGCCTTCGGGAATGTTGTGGATGGCGATGGCAACGGCGATGGAAAGGCCGAGCTGCGGATCATGCAGGGCGGCGGTGAAGGTTGCCAGCCCCTCGG
>CAYWBU010000072.1:0-12277 GCA_964456565.1 uncultured Bacteriovoracaceae bacterium
GTCGCCGCACAGCTGATCCCTGCGCTCCTCAAGATATTTTTTCAGGGTCTCCTTGTAGCCGGGGCGGCACCTGGCGCAGCCCAGGGAATTGACCTCCAGTCGCACATCTTTCAGCCCCAGGCTGCAGGCCAGGTCATAGGCCATGGCAAAGGTTTCGGCATCACTGATATAGCTGTCCTCGCCCAGGCGTTCCACATTGATCTGGTGGAACTGGCGGTAGCGGCCCTTCTGCGGCCGTTCATAACGGAACATGGGCCCGATGGAATACAGTTTCTGAATCGGATCACGCCCCAGCAGGCCGTTCTCGATGGTGGCCCGCATAACCGAGGCCGTGGCTTCGGGCCGCATGGTCAGAGATGCCCCGGACTTATCCTCAAAACTGTACATCTGTTTTTCGACAACATCCGTATCCAGACCCATTCCGCGCTTGAAGACCTCGGTGCGTTCCACAATGGGGGTCCGAATCTCGGAAAAACCGTAACTCTCAAAGATTTCCCGGGCCTTCTGCTCGACAAAATGCCACTTGGCCATTTCATCGGGAAGGATGTCATTCATTCCTCTTATTGCCTTAATCAAGCCTGTCACCTCCAGCGGGATGCCCCCTTATAACATGGCGCGATCATAAGTCAATCAGAGTCCACGCAGCCATTCCGGCCGCAAGCGGGCCGGATTATCAAGCGCCTTGTCGATCAGGGAAAGAATCTGTTCTTTGTCCTGCGGCAGGCTCCCCCCGATGGGCAGATAATTTGAGGCATGCTCGGTCCCGAAGCGGCAGTGATCAACCTCCAGATCCTCCACCAGCCAGCGCAGCTCCTGCAGAACGCCCTGGCTGTCCGGCAGTCTGAAGCCGCCGCCCATGAGTTTCTCCTCATACACCTCTTTATAAGGCCCCAGCATCAGGGTCAGGCAGGCCAGAAAATCAGGATTTATGGCATTCACCATGCGCGCCGAATCCTTGGCATGCACGCGGCTCATCTCCACACCGCCCAGACCCAGCAGGATAATGGTGGACAGACCGATTCCGGCCGCTTTGGCCTTCAGGCAGCCCGCTATAAACCCGGCGGCATCGGTGCCCTTGCAGATTTTTTTGAGCAGGTCGTCGTTGCCCGTCTCAAGTCCCACATAGATCAGCTTTAATCCAAGTTCGGCCAATTGCTGCATTTCAGCCACTGATTTGCGGGCCAGGTTGGTGGGTCCGGCATACATGCTGACCCGCTCAAGCTGCGGAAATTTTTCATTCAGGAGTTCCAGGACCGCCGCGAGAAAAGCGGTGTCAGCGCCCAGGGCATCACCGTCGGCCAGAAAGACCCGGCGCGTCTCCGGACAGACAGCGGCCATTTCTCTGATATCGGCGGCCACGGCATCAAGGTCCCGCTGGGAATAGCGCTTTTCCTTGTACATGCCGCAGAAAAGACAGCGGTTCCAGGAGCAGCCCAGGGTCACCTGCAATATCAATGAATCTGCCTCTGACGGCGGCCGGTACAGGGGCAGGTCATATTGCATCGGAACCCTCCTTATTTCAGGCCGGACAGGGCCTCGGCCATATTGTAGGCATGGTCGCCGATCTTTTCAAAACTGTTGATCATGTCTACATAGACAAGTCCGGCATCCGCATTACAGGTTGCGGCCTGCAGCCGGTCCATATGATTTTTGCGCATCTCCCAGCGCATGGTGTTCAGGCTGGATTCATATCTCCGGACCTCGCTCATCAGCTCACTCGGGGTATGCCGGACCGCATCAATGATGGTCGAGAGATATTTCTGGGTGTGCTCATAGATCTCATGCAGATCCCGCACGCCCTCCGGCGAAAACTCCAGGTTATAATCATTGCGCCGGTTGCAAAGCTTGGCCAGCGCCTCGATATGGTCCCCGATCTTTTCAAGGTTGCTGACCATGTAGATCATGGAAAACACTTCCTTGGACTGTTTTTCGGTGATGGATTTACGGGACAGCTCGGTCAGGTAGAAATTGATCTCCTTCTGCAGATCATCCACATAGACCTCTTTTTCCTTGACCTCATCCAGGGCCCGCGCAAAATCGCGTCCCTTGGCCTGGAAAATCGTCAGCTTGGCCTTTTCCAGCATCTTGAGGACCTCTTCCGCCATATACATGAATTCCTGACGGCCTTCATCCAGGGCCACGGGGATGGACTTGAAGATGCTGTCATCCAGAGATTCCAGCCGGAACTTGCGCGGCTGGGCCTCACCCGGCACCAGAAAAGTGGCCGCCTTGTCCAGCAATTTCAGCAATGGGAGGAAGAGCAGGCAGTTGGTCACGTTGAACAGGGTATGGAAATTGGCGATCAGCCGGTCGACACTCACCTCTCCGCTGACAAACCGCGCGGTAACATACTGCACGAAATCCACATACCAGGGGAAAATCAGCAGGATGATGCCTACTCCGAAAACATTGAATATCAGATGGGAGACCGCCACCCGCTTGGCGCTGACGTTGGTGCCGATGGCCGCCAGCTGGGCCGTGATGGTGGTTCCGATATTTTCGCCCAGCACCAGGGCTGCCGCACCCAAAAAATCGATCACGCCACTGGAGGCCAGGGCAATCGTGAGTGCCACTGTGGCCGAGGAACTCTGCAGCATCATGGTGATCAGGGCGCCGGCCGCCACTCCCAGGATGGGCTGGGCGGCAAACTTGACAAACAGATCGCTGATCCAGACCGCCTCCTTCATGGGCCCCACACCCATCTTCATCACCAGCATGCCGTAGAAGATCAGACCGAAGCCCACCAGAAAATCACCCCAGAACTTGGTCTGCTCACGTTTGGACAGCAGCCGCATGAAGACGCCGACACCGATGGCCGGCAGGGCGATCTTGGTCAGCTTGAAGGCGATGATCTGGGCCGTGATGGTGGTTCCGATATTGGCACCCAGGACGATTCCCAGCGACTGAAAAAACGAAAGCAGGCCGGCGTTCACCAGACCTACGGTCATAACCGTGGTTGCACTCGAACTCTGGATAATTGCGGTTATCAGGCCGCCCACCAGCACCGCAACCACCCGGTTGCTGGTGACCTTTTCCAGGATATGACGCATCCTGGAGCCGGCAATCTTCTGCAGACCGTCCGACATGACCCGCATACCGAACAGGAACATGCCCAGTCCGCCAAAAACTTCGAAGAACATCTTTATACTCAAAGAGCACCCCCAGAGCTAAACAAATCGAGAGCCGTAAACCACACCCGAACCATTTTTGCAATCCTAAACGGTGTCAATCCCGGGCGACTTATAGGGTTTTATATCAAGGATCGGTGTATTATCAACTAGATCCACATTTTTGACAAAAAGATTTGTGCCTTCAATTTTTTCCAGCTGCAGCACCGAAACCCCGATACTGTTGGGCCGCCGCGGGGAACACAGGTTGAAGACCCCCTGTAATTCACCGTTGCCCCGCCGGCGCTGCAGCAGGTCCTGGCCTTCGGACAAATGGAAATGAAACACCACCATGATATGGTCATTCTGCTCCAGTCCCTGCAATCCTGGGGCATATTCATCATACACTTCAATGACTCCGCCAATATCGGATATGGTATAAAACCGGGGAGCCTCCGCCGGATCCCGAATTTCACAGTGCATCACACCAATGGGCGTATATTGGATCTTCATTTTTCGATTTTTAGCATAAGAGTTTCCCGGCGGGCAACCTTGGCAGGAAATTTTACCCGGCCTCCAAAATAATATTGAATGTTCATTCATTTATGATATATAAAAACTTAAAACAACGGAGGTTTTTATGCTGGGGCTTGGGGACGCCATCATTGCAGCTGCCTTTTATCTCATGCTTGGAAGTACTGCTCTGTGCGTAATCTACGGAATCCTGACCTGGAATCAGGGGGAGCCCCGCGACGATGAACTGCAGGAGGCCAGGGACTGGGCAGAAGAAGAACACAACCTGGAAGATATTCTCTAGGAGCTTGTAATGAATATACTTTTGATTGCTACAATTGTGGTCATTTATATGTTTATCATCGGTTTTCTGGCCTATTTCGGCTACCGGGGCACAAATTCAACCGCCGACTATCTGGTAGCCGGCCGTGATACCCATCCCTACGTCATGGCCCTCTCCTACGGTGCCACCTTCATCAGCACCTCGGCCATTGTGGGGTTTGGCGGCGCGGCCGCGGTCTTCGGCATGGGCCTGCTGTGGCTGACGGTCTTCAACATCTTTGTGGGTATCTTTATCGCCTTTGTCTTTTTCGGCAAACGCACCCGCATGATGGGTCTCAACCTGAATGCCCACACCTTTCCGGAATTCCTGGGCCTCAGGTTCAACTCCCGCTTCCTGCAGGGAGCCGGCGGCGCCCTGATCTTCATTGCCATGCCGCTCTATGCCAGCGTGGTCCTGATGGGCGGGGCCAAATTCATGGCCCAGGTCCTGGGCATTCCCTATGAGCAGGTCCTGTTTTTCTTCACCGCCATCATCACTGTCTATGTGATCATGGGCGGCCTCAAGGGCGTGATGTATACGGATGCCTTCCAGGGATCGCTGATGTTCATCGGCATGGCCATCCTGCTGGTGGTCACCTATGCCAAACTGGGCGGGGTAGTTGAAGCCCACCGTCAGCTGACCGATATGGCGCCCATTGCCATCAAGATCTTCGGTGCCAAGGGGCACACCGGCTGGACAGCCTTCCCCACCCTGGGCAGCGAATTCTGGTATGTGCTGGTGACAACGCTGGTGCTGGGGGTGGGCATCGGGGTCCTGGCCCAGCCGCAGCTGATCGTGCGTTTCATGACCGTCAAGAGCGGCAAGGAACTCAACCGGGCCGTCCTGGTGGGCGGAGTCTTCATCCTGTTGATGACCGGCGTGGCCTTCGTCGTGGGCGCCCTGTCAAATGTCTATTTCCAGAATCATCCCGATTACGGAACCATTGCCATTGTGGCGGCCGGCAAAAATGTCGCCGACATCATCCCGCTGTATATCAAGGAGGCCATGCCGCAGTGGTTTACGGCCCTGTTCATGGTAACCCTGCTCTCGGCCGCCATGAGCACCCTGAGTTCCCAGTTCCATGCCATGGGCTCGGCCATCGGCCGCGACCTCTATCAGAAGACATTCAAAGGCCGGGGCAACTCAATCCTGATCACCCAGATCGGCATCCTGGTGGGCATTCTCATCAGCCTCTTCCTGGCCTGGGGCCTGCCGCTTTTCTTTGAAGGCGGCACCGCCATCATCGCCCGCGGCACCGCCATATTCTTCGGCCTGTGCGCCAGTGCCTTCCTGCCCATTTACTGGGGTGCCCTGTTTTCAAAACGCATCACAACACCGGCGGCCATCAGCGGCTTCTCAGTCGGATTCCTGGCCAGTTTTTTCTGGATCTTCTTCATCCATGACAAGGAATCCAAACCCCTGATGCTCTGCCAGATGCTCTTCGGAACCGATTCCCTGGCGCTCGGCAGTGCCTGGGCCATCATTGACCCGATCGTGATCGCCCTGCCGCTTTCGGCAATTGTGACCGTCGTTGTCACCTATCTGACCCGACCCCTCCCCGAGGAACACGTTGAAAAGTGTTTCAAGGGAATAGGATAACTTGCCTGCTTGTATTGGATGAGGCACAGTCGTTCCCGCTGATGCCTCATCACTTCTTTTTCTCCCAAGCCATCAGCGCTTGATGTCAGTCAAAAATCATCATATAAATAAACACCTTTAATGTTTTCTGTATGACTGGAGGAAGAGAGATGATTGCATATCAGTTGACTGTTCCCGTGGAAAATGCCCCCGGCAGACTGGCCCAGGTCAGCTCGATCCTGGCCCGCGAAAAAATCAACCTGCGGGCCATCACGATCTCATCCTTCGGCGACAAGGGCTATTTCAACATCCTGGTTGATGATCCCAAATTTGCCCACAAGGTCCTCACCAAAAACGGCATTACCGCCGAGCTGACCGAGATCATCGCCGTCCTGATCGATGACAGGCCCGGCGGCATGGATCAGCTGCTCCAGGTTCTGGCACAGGAAGGCATCAATGTGGAAAATGCCTACGGTTTTGTGCTGGAAAGCAGCAAGAATGCTGTCTTCGTGATTGATGTCAGCGATATCAAGGGCACCGAATCCATCCTCAAAAAGCATCACATCAAGACCCTGACACCCGAGGCGCTCGCCAACATCGAGCCCTTCCACTACATGAAATACTGAGCTAGCGGATCAGATTGGGCAGGAACAGCGCGATCTGCGGAAACGGAATCAGCAGTAGGGTCCCGATCAGCATGGCGATCAGCAGCGGAACCACACCCTTGAAGATCACCCCCAGGGGCACATCACGCGCCACCCCGCTGACCACATAGACATTGACGCCCACGGGCGGAGTTATGACCCCGATCTGGGTGACCATCACGATTATCACGCCGAACCACACCGGATCATAATTATACTGCAGCACCACCGGGAAAAAGATCGGAATGGTCAACATGATCAGCGCCAGCGAATCGATAAAGCAGCCCCCCACAAAATAGACCAGCACGATCAGTCCCATAATGGCCCAGGCCGGCAGATTGAAGGCCGCGATCCAGCCCGCGATGTCGTAGGGGATGCGCGAAACCGCCAGGAAATGACCGAAGATCGTGGCCCCGGCAACGATAACCATGATCATACAGCTGATGCGCGTAGTCTCAAACAGGGCCTCTTTAAACCCGCGCCAGGTGATGTTGCGGCGCAGCCCCGCCACGGCCAGGGTGGTGAAGGCCCCCACGGCCCCGGCCTCGGTCGGGGTGAAGATCCCGCCGAAAAGTCCACCCATGACCAGCACAAAGATGACGATGGTCTCACCCACACCCGCCAGGGAGGCCAGCTTTTCCTTAAAAGAAGTGCGCGGGCCGGCGGGGCCCAGTTCGGGCCGCATCCAGGTCCAGATCAGGATGGCCGCCACAAAGAGCACGGTCAGCAGCACCCCCGGCAGGACCCCGGCCAGAAACAGCTCGCCGATGGACTGCTCGGTCAGGATGCCGTAGACAATGAAGATCACGCTGGGCGGGATCAGGATGCCCAGACTGCCGCCGGCGGCCACAACTCCGGTGGCCAGTTCCGGTTTATAGTCATAACGTTTCATCTCCGGCAGGGTGGCGGCCGCCATGGTGGCCGCCGTGGCATTGGTGGAACCGCAGATGGCCGAGAAACCGGCGCAGGCCCCCACCGTGGCAATGGCCAGGCCGCCCGGCAGGTGGCCGATGAACTTGTAGGCCGTATCAAAGAGCCTTGAAGATATCCCGGAATGAAAGGCGATCTGCCCCATCAGCACGAACAGGGGGATCACCGTCAGACTGTAGGACCCGAAGATCGAAAAGACATCCTTGGCCAGCAGGTTCAGGCCCGCATCATAGGAGACGATGGACCCGAAGCCCACAAAACCGATGATCGCCATCAGAAAACCCACGGGCATCCGCAGGAAGATCAGGACAAACAGCGCAATGATGCCAATAACTCCAATGGTGGTTGCGCTCATCCGACTTCAGCTCCCCGCAGTTCGCGGACCAGTTCCACCAGCAGCACCCAGCACAGCAGTCCGCAGCCCAGGGCCACTCCATAGACAAAGGGATAGGTGGGCATCTGCAGCGTGGCCGAGACCTCGCCGCTCAGCTTCAGGTCCCGGGCATATTCAAGACTCTGCCAGGTTATCAGGGCGAACAGTATCAGGGCCAGGGCATCGTTGATCACATTGATGATCACCCGCGCCAGCCACGGCAGTCTCTGCACCAGCACCTCCACTGCGATATGGCCCTTTTCCACCGTGGTATAGGGAATGGCAAAGGCGATCACCAGCGCCCCGGTAAAGGCCACGATCTCATACGTCCCCGGGATGGGATGACGAAAAAACCGTAGGATTACATCGGCCGTGGTCAGAAACATGATAAAGCTGACGGCGGCAGCCGCCAGCCAGTTTACCCGGGCAGCCATAAGCCTGGTGAAACGTTCAATGCGGATAAATGATATCATTGCCAACCCTGGAGGCGGTCCACCCTTAGCCCTTGTCTCCGGCAATCAGGCTGCGCAGCAGTTCAACATTGTCATCGGCCGCAATATCCTTGGCCTTGGCCACCGACACATAACCGTCGATCACCCGCTGGACAGCCGCCTTCCAACGGGCGCTTTCGGCTGCATCCAGATCGATGATCTTGTTTTCCAGCTCAACGGTATAGGCCCGGCCCTTGGTGTCGGCCTCGTCCCAGATCTCGCCATGCACCTTTTCCCATTCGGCGCTGACCGCGTCCATCAGCACGCGCACATCTTCGGGCAGGGCTTCCCACTTGGCCTTGTTCATGACCACAAACATGGTGGTGGTGTAGCCGATGGTATGGCAGTCGGTGGTGCAGTCCACCACCTCGGCCTGCTTCCAGCCCTTCAACGTCTCGATCGGGGCGAAGGTGCCTTCCACCACGCCTTTCTGCAGGGCCTCATAGGTGCCGCTCTGGGGCATGGCCACCGGGATGCCGCCCAGAGCCTCCACCACCTTGGCACTCAGGCCGGTGGAACGGATTTTCATGCCCTTGAGGTCTTCAAGCCGGTTGACCGGTTTCTGGGTATGCAGCAGTCCCGGACCGTGGGCATGCAGGTAGAGGACCTTGACATCGGCCAGCTCGGCCGGCTTGACCTGACGGAAAAATTCATTGGCAACCCTGGTGGCGGTTATGCCGTCCGGATATCCCAGGGGCAGGTCACAGGCCTCCATCACCGGAAAGCGTCCGCGGGTATAGGCAAAACACGACATCCCCAGGTCGGATATCCCCTGGACCACGCCGTCATAACATTCATTGGCCTTGGTGAGGGTCCCGCCGGGGAAGACATTGATCTTGATTTTGCCGCCGCTGCGCTTCTCAATCTCCTCGGCCCAGCTCACAGCAGCCTTGCACTGGGCATGTGACGGCGGAAAAAAGATGCTGTAGGTCAGTTCAACGGCCTTTTCAGGCTTTGCGGTCTCAGTTGCGGCCTGTTCCTCGGCCTTCTTGTTGCAGCCCGTAAACAGCAGGGCCCCCATAACCAGCAAAACAATCCAGAATCTCTTCATATCATCTCCTCTTCTCATTCAAACTTTATCCGCCTGCCTGCAAAGGCTCAAAACCGGCCGGGGCCGGATCACAGAAGGCCTATTGTAAACGGGATGCCGGTAAAATCAAGGGAATAATGTGCTTTTCCAGGCCCTTGAAATCCTAAACCTGCTCCGGCACCCGCGGCAGAAAAATGTTTTCAAACAGCCGCAGAAAATTGGAATCCGTCAGACTGGCCAGGAAATCGCGTACAATTTCGGCCGGCTGCAAATCCGCGGCATAGCCGTCGTCCAGCCGGTCCAGAAAAAGCCTGAAGATCGGCGACTGCCGGTTGGCGGCCTTGAGGTCGTCCACCAGCAGCTCGAAGAGCAGCCGGTAGAGGGTCCGGATACGCCGGGATTCGGCCTTGACCCGCTGATTGAGATAGATGCGCTCATAATTGAACTGTTTGAGGGTCTGCAGGGCCCCGTAGACCTCCGGCGAATAGGCAATCCGGCCGTGGCCGGAATTGTTGGTGATATCTTCCACCAGGGAGTAGACAATCTTGCCGTTGGTGTCGCCCAGGATCTGAACCGCCTCCGCGGGCAGCTCGTCGCGCCGGATAATGCCCAGGGCAATGGAATCTTCGATGTCGCGGCCGATATAACTGACCGTATCCGTCACCCGCACCAGACAGCCTTCCATGGTCATGGGGGAAGGGTTGCCGCCTTCGTGCACCTGGCGCATCTTGGCATCCAGTCCGGCAAAATCCCCGGAAGCGTTGTCCGGCCCGATCCACTGTTCGCTCATCTCCCCGTTATGGCACAGGATACCGTCCAGCACCGGCAGGGTCAGATTGAGGCCGTGGCCCGATTTTTCAATCTTTTCAAGCATCTGCATGGCCTGCAAATTATGCCGGAAACGCCCGATGCCGCTCTCCCGGCACAGTTCGTCCAGATAGGTCTCGCCGTCATGGCCGAAGGGCGGATGCCCGATATCATGGCCGATGGCAATGGCCTCCACCAGATCACTGTTGAGCCCCAGACGCTGACCGATGGTGCGGGCAATGCGCGAGAGCAGCTGCACATGAATCACGCGGTGGGAAATGCCCTGATGCCCAACCAGGGAGAACACCTGGGTCTTGTCGATATAGGCGGTATAGGACTGGGAGTGCAGGATGCGGTCGACATCGATGGCAAAGGCCTCCCGCATATCCCCCGGGCCTTCGCTGCGCCGGCGGACGGTGATCTCTGGGAAACCTGCCTCTGTCATGGTCAAACCGCTATCGAGGAGAACCTCGCAATCTTGTCAAACATCTCCACCAGGCGCTTCAAAAGGGCAATGCGGTTCTGTTTGACGGCTTCGTCGTCGCACATCACCAGCACGTTGTCAAAGAAGCTGTCGATGGGATCCTTGAGGCCCACCAGCAGTTTAAGGGCCGCGGTATATTCGCCCTTGCCCACATAGCTGACAAAGGGCCCCTCCACTTCCTTCAGCCGGCTGAAAAGTTCTTTTTCGGCCGCTTCGCTCAAAAGATCATCCTTGACGCCCGCGGTCGCATCAACCTTCTTGAGGATGTTTTCAACCCGCTTGGAGGCCGCGCTGATGGAGCCGAACCAGCTCTCCTGCTTGACCGCGGTCAAAGCGCGCGCCTTCATGAAGATGTCCACCGGATCGTCAAAGCCCGGCAGCACGGCCTCGATCACGTCGCCCGGGATATCGCGGCCCTGCAGGATGGCCACGAAACGCGACTTGAAAAATTCCAGCACATCTTCACGGACCGCGGTGCCCGGTCTCTTCACCTTGGCCGACAGCAGCGAGAGGGATTCGTCGATCAGGTCGGCAACCGATATGCGGTAGCCCTTGCCCAGCAGGATGTTTTCAATGGCAATGCATTGCCGGCGCAGGGCATAGGGGTCCGAATTACCCGAAGGCGTCATGCCGATCCCGAAACAGCCGCAGATGGTGTCCATGCGGTCGGCAATCCCGACAATGTCGCCGATCACATCCTGCGGCAGCTCATCTTCGGCGCTGGTGGGCAGATAATGTTCATAGATCGCCTGGGCCACTTCGGCATCGATCCCCTGGGCCAGGGCATATTCACGTCCCATGATCCCCTGGAGTTCGGGCAGCTCATAGACCATCAGGCTGTTGAGGTCGGCCTTGCTGAGGTCGGCGGCCAGGGCCACCTTGTCCTTGCGTTCGGCGGCCAGGAAATCGGCCAGGTAGAGCGCAATATGTTTGAAGCGTTCCACCTTCTCATAGGAAGTTCCCAGATCTTTCTGGAAGATCACATTCTTGTGGCGCTCGGCATACTCCTTGAGGGGCACCTTCAGGTCCTCGCGGAAGAAATATTCGGCATCATTCAGCCGGGCGCGCACAACCTTTTCATTGCCGGCGCGCACCAGCGCATCATCACCGGGAATGATGTTGCTGACCGCCAGGAAATAGGGTTTCAGCTTCCCGTCCTCATCATAGAGCGGGAAATAACGCTGATGATGCTTCATGACCGTCACCAGCACCTCGGGCGGCATCTTGAGAAAGCTTTCATCAAAAGAGCCCCGGATGACATGCGGATACTCGATCAGATTGATCACCTCATCCAGCAGGTCCTCATCCTCGATGCGCGCATCCACCTCGGCGGCGGACTTCTGCAGGGCCGCCCAGGTCATTTCACGGCGCGCCCCCGGCGCGGCGATCACGCGGCGGGCCTCCAGCAGTTTTTCATAATCCGCAGGGCTCCTGAGCTCAATCTCATCCGGCGCCATGAAACGATGGCCGCGGGTTTTGCACCCGGCCTTGATATTGCCGAACTCCACCGGCAGGATCTCCTCCCCCAGCAGGGCCACAATCCAGTGCACCGGGCGCGCGAAACGCACCCCCGGGTTTGACCAGCGCATGGTCTTGCGGAAAGGAAGGGCCGGGATCAGCTCGCTCAGGATAGGGGGCAGGATCTCGGCCGTGGCGCTGCCCTTGATCACATGTTCCACACAGACATATTCGCCCTTTTCGGTTGCGCGGATCTCCAGATCCTTGACATCCACGCCCACGGACCGGGCAAAACCCTGACCGGCCTTGGTGGGGTTGCCGTCGGCGTCAAAGGCCACGTTCTTGGCGGGCCCCATACGGGTCTCGGCCTTGTCTTCCAGCTTGTCCACCAGACCGTCGATGCGGATCGCCAGCCGGCGGGGCGTCCCGAAGACTTCCGGGGTTTCATGTGCCAGGCCGATCTCGGCAAACCGGTCCGTCAGCCGGCGGCATATAAAAGCAAGGGCCGGTTCAATGAATCCGGCCGGAATTTCCTCTGAT
>CAYWBU010000073.1:0-7909 GCA_964456565.1 uncultured Bacteriovoracaceae bacterium
GTGATCGGGCATCTGTATTCGTTCCAGGGAAATGTGGGAGCCGGCTCCTCAGTGTTACCCGCTTCATTAGCCGCAGACTGGAGCGCAAAGGGCACATACTGCGTTTCCTCGTCCTGACAGCCGAACATTCCCAGCGCCAAGAGCGCTACCAGCAAAATTGATAAAAATCTCTTATTCATAATATCCTCCAAAAATTTTTTATATATCTTTGACCGCATCGATTTCCGGTGAAACTTCACCGCATTCGCCCACAGATTCGTTGACCGGGTTGCTGATGCGGATATAGCGGAAAGATTCCAGGTTGGCCGGTTGACCGCTGACAGGATCGACGGCCCAGGCGATGTCAAAGTAGTCGCCGCCGGCCGTGGTGTCGGCATAGCCCCAGATGGGATTGCCGCTGGCATCCTTACCGTCGGAGAGA
The DNA here is from genome assembly GCA_964456565.1 of uncultured Bacteriovoracaceae bacterium. GTDB lineage: Bacteria > Desulfobacterota > Desulfomonilia > UBA1062 > UBA1062 > CAYWBU01. Next base: position 422 of record CAYWBU010000073.1, read on the forward strand.
CCCTGGGGCAGCTGATAGGCGGCAAAGGTTTCCCCATTATCATAGGTATAGTCGCTCGGGGTGTAATGGGGCTCTCCAGCATTGACCGGCAGGGATGATCCCGGAATCAGATACCAGGTCAAGCCGTCCTGACTGATCTCGACTATGCCGGGTTCGCTCCAGCCCGCAAAGGCATTGCCGTATACTATGAAATCATAGCCGTCCGGATTCAGAGGATCATCAAGGACCTCATGATTGAATGCAAGCGTGATGCTGCCGCCGAAACCGCCCAGGGTGCAGATCTGCCCATCTGTTTCACCCAGGGTTGTCTGCGGGTTGTTATAAGACGGATTAGTGACGAACTGACCTGGAGCCGGACTGAAATCAACCACTTCGATAGCAAAGGGTGACAGGTCAGAAATTGTCACCGCGCCTGATATCTCCACAACCGTCCCGGCCGGAGAATAAACCCTGAGTGTAACCTCATATTCAGTATTAGCACTGTAGCTATGTGTAGCCGTAATCCCGCTGGCCCTTGATCCGTCGCCGAAATCCCACTGAAAATCCAGATCATTCAGGCCGCCGGAATAGAGCGTCCCCGATGCATCGAAGCTGACCTCCTGGCCGGCATTGGCGCATTGCGGAGTGATGCTGAACTGCACATCGAGAAATTCCTCGGCGCTGACAGCCGGCATGGCGGCCAGCGCAATGGGGCCGTCGCCGGTGAGCATGGCTGTCTTGCGGGTAGCCGTAGTGGTCCCCTCCGTCCGGTCGATTTGGGGTTCCAGGACAGTCAAAAGGTCGCCCGCAAAATCCAGGGCATAGAGCAGTCCCTTATCGGCCAGTACGGCCGATACATAGGCCGAGTTGAAGGGGATGTTGTCCAGGGCCCGTGCAGCTGTCAGGTCGATGACCGGGATTCCGCTCGCCATGGCATTGGAGGCGAAGAGCAGGCCCTCGGAATCAATGCTGAAGGTGAAGGGCGCACAGCCTTCGGGGAAGATATCCGTGATGCTCAGGCTGGCACTGTCGATCAGGTGGAAGGAGCCGTCGCCGACAAATCCGCCGGGCGTGGTGCCGGAGATGTTGCCGCTGTAATGGCCGGCGCAGGCCACGACGATCCGTCCTCCGTGGCTGGCGGCATAGACCGGATCCCAGCCGTTCAGGATCAAAGGATCGATTGCGGCAGTTGCGGGGTTGATGTCGATCAGCGAAAAGGTCTCGGTGTCGATCACGGCCACCGCGCCTTTGCCGGCCGCGGTCAGGCCGCCCTGGTGGTCATCCAGGTTGGTCAGGGTCACAAAGATTCTGTCGCCCGCCACCGCGACTCCCGAGGGATAACACCGGCCCGCAACAGAGGCATCGTCGCGCGGCAGAACGATATCATTCAGGGGGATGCTGGCCTGCACCGTGCCGGAGTTCAGGTCGACAATGGCGACACAACCCTGTTTGAAGCAACTTACCGCCAGTACCCCATGCTCGACGGTTGCCCCGTAGTGGGGGTTGCGGTTGGGACCCAGAGCAGTCTCGGCGGTCAAAGTCAGGGTGTCGGCGTTCAGCACCAGGATGGAATTGCTCAGGGAGTTGATGATGCAGACGTGGGGGTAATCGACGATAATCTCATTGGGACTGCTGCCGGTTTTGAATACATCGTTGATAATACCGGCATCCTCAGTCAAAACCGAAACGGTTTCGCCGAGACTGTTCAGCACCAGGATGCTGCCGGAGATGGCTTCGGCAGCGACAAAGCCTCCGGGGCAGACGGTTTCCTCGGCCTTGTCACAGGCACATAAAAGCAGGATGGCAGCAAGTGCGGCTATGATTGTCTTTCGCATGCGATCTCCTTAAAGTTTAAAGTTGGCGGTAACATACCAGCTGCGGCCTTCCAGCGGAAAACCCCGCAGGTCGGTTACCATCTCGTCGGTGATATTTTTTAGATCGAGGCTGATGCATAGTTTTTCATAAGGCTCGATCTTCAATCCGCAATTGGATATGCGGCGGTCATCAAGTTTCTTGGTATTGGCCCGGGTGATAAAGTTGCCTTCGGTATAGTTGTGGCTGACGTACAGGCTGACAGCGATTTTTTTGACCTTGAAGGCATAATCCACCTGGATATTGGCCAGGTTGCGGGGGCGGCCGGGGATCTGGCGGCCGTCATGGTTGTATTCACCGGTGGTGTCCACGGCCTTGCAGTAGGTGTAGTTGCCCGAAATGCGCAGGCCGTCCAGCGGTTCGACCCAGGCGGAAAATTCGAGTCCGCGGGTGCGCGAACGGCTGATATTGTAGGGTTTGTAATAAAACCCCGACTGCAGGATGTAGACGATCTCGTTGGAATAGCGGTGCAGAAAGAGATTCAGGGTCGCCCCGGTCCGGCTGAAATCAAAGACGGGCCCGATATCCCAGCTGACAGATTCCTCGGGTTTAAGATTGGGATTGGCGGTGATGAAACCCTGTGAATAGTAGAGTTCATAAAAACTTGGCATGCGGTACCCCAGCCCGGTATTGGCCTTGAACCAGATATGGTCGGTGAAGAAAAAGGTTGTCCCGGCGCGGTACGTCCAGCGGGTGTCATATTTTGAGTTGTCATCAAACCGGCCGGTCAGCAGGATCTGCACCGGATCATGGCGATAGTCAAATCGCAAAAGGCCGGAGCGGGTATGGCGGGTGCGGTCCGGCATGGCGATGTCGTCCATGGCCTCCCGCAGATATGAAAAGCCCGGGGTGACTGTCAGTTCGCCCTGCCGCCAGTCGCTAAAAAAACTGAACTGATCGGTGGTGGTTTCGTTAAATGAATAAGCACCGGTGAGGGCCTCGGGGTCCTTGTAGCGGTCGGACTGGTAAATGCGTCCCATGCCCGTAGTGCAGGTCAGCTTTTCGTTGAGGGTGTATTTGCCTTTCAATGAATATGTATTGCGCATGGTGTGCTGGTCTGCCAGCAGCGTGGGAAAGGTTACGATGCCGGGAATCTCTTTGTCGGACTGGTAGGCACTGGCCCCGGCGTTGACTTCCCAGTTCTCTCCGCCGCCCCTGATTTTTACGGAACCGAAATAATCATCAAATTCGTTATTGATTCTGCGGGTTTCGTAGTCGTCGCGCGGGTCAAATTCGGTGCCGTTATTGTTTTGGTAGTCATAATCATTGTCCGAGTGGCGGCGTGAAAGGTTGACGGCGATCCCGGCAGCGTCCGCAATGGTCCCGCTGGCGGCTGCCTGATATTCGCGGGTGAAATTATTGCCGATGGTGGCGGACATGTTGGCCGAAGGTTCCCGGCGGGGATCTTTGGTAATGATGTTGACGATGCCCCCCAGGGCATTGCTCCCGAACAGGGCCGAATCGCTGCCCCTTATGATTTCAATGCGCTCAACATCGGAAACCGGAATTCTGGAGAGATCAACTCCGCCGCCGGTGCTGGCGTTGAGCCGCTGGCCGTCGAGCAGGATCAGGGTCTGGTTGGCTCCGGACCCCCGCAGGGCGATAGTTGAATATCCCCCCAGACCGCCGATTGAGCGCACGTTGGCCCCGACGGAGCCACGCAGGATTTCTTCGGTGGTGAAAAAACTGTCGCTGTAGGCTGTCAGGTCTATGGTCTGGGAAAAAGCGGTCGGTTCCAGGTCAGCGGCTGTCCGCTCATCGGCGTTCACCTGTACCGGTTCAAGGACATAAATATCCTCGGCCCTGAGTGGCAGGCAGGTCAGATACAATAATAGTGTGAGTGCATATATTTTTTTCATGGGGCAAACTCAAATCACCTACCCCTGGACCAATATCCGGCTCCCGCAGATATAGCCTTTCAGCTGCAAATAGGTCTTCTGACTCACGGATCATCCGACCAGCCCGGCCTTCCCGCATAGCGCAGTGGCCTTTGATGGGCTGTCCGTCCCCGTTCACAGCGGCGGGCCCGTCCCGGAATTGCACCGGGTTCCCTTGAATTTGCAGCCGGGATTTTTTTCAACTAACAGAATGAGTTTTTAAAATCAATGATGTTGATAAAATTTGCTTTAAATTTGCATGTAAACACTGTAATAATTGGCTTAATAGTTATTTGAAGTTTGCCTTTGGTAATGCTTGTCTTTAGGGGTTGGTGCAGTAATATTACCATACAGTTTATCATTTTCTGCGGGGGGCGGTGTATGAAGGAAAGAAGAAAAGATCAGCGCTATCGGACTTACGTGCAGGTCCTCTTTCGGATGGGGTCCGCATCCGCAAAAGATAACAGGGGGGTCGTTACCAATCTCAGTCAGCATGGAGCCTTTGTTACAACCGTTGATCCGGCTCTGGAAGGTGAATTTGTCATAATGCATCTGGATGATCAAAGCGGCAGCAGTTTCAAGATTCGCAGCCAGGTTGTCCGTAAGGCCTATGACGGCATGGCGGTCAGGTTTGTACATTCCACGCAGACAGCACAGCAGATCGGCACCATGCTGCCTGCGTGACTAGATCTATCCTAGAGTACCGACAACAGAACACCTGCCGCAACGGCAGAACCGATAACACCTGAAACATTTGGTCCCATGGCGTGCATCAGCAGATAGTTATGTGGATTCTCGTCCTGTCCCACCTTATTGACTACCCTGGCCGCCATGGGTACGGCCGAAACGCCGGCCGCGCCGATCAGGGGATTGATGGGAGTTTTGCTGAAACGTTTCATGACCTTGGCCATCAGGACTCCCGAAGCCGTTCCCACACTGAAGGCGATCACGCCCAAGACCAGGATGCCGATGGTTTCAAGGTTGAGAAACTTGTCGGCCGAGAGCTTGCTGCCCACACCCAGGCCCAGGAAGATGGTCACGATGTTTATGAGAGAGTTCTGGATTGTATTGGAAAGGCGGTCAATAACGCCGCATTCCTTGGCCAGGTTGCCGAACATCAGACACCCGATCAGCGGGGCGGCCGAAGGCAGCAGCAGGATGCAGAGGCCCAGCACGATGAGCGGGAATACAATCTTTTCCAGTTTGGAGACATAGCGCATCTGGGTCATCTGGATTTTGCGCTCTTCTTCGGTTGTGAGCAGGCGCATAATGGGCGGCTGGATAACCGGAACCAGCGCCATGTAAGAGTAGGCCGCCACCGCAATGGAACCCAGCAGCCGTGGTGAAAGCTGACTGGATACAAAGATGGATGTTGGTCCGTCGGCTCCGCCGATGATGCCGATCGATGCGGCATCCCGCAGGGTGAAGTCGATTCCCGGAATAAAGTTGAGCGCCAGGGCGCCCAGCAGGGTGAAAAAGATTCCGAACTGGGCGGCGGCGCCCAGCAGGGCGGTTTTGGGGTTGGCGATCATGGGACCGAAATCGGTCATGGCGCCGACACCCATGAAAATCAGCAGCGGAAAGACCCCGGTGGTAATGCCGATCTCGTAGAAATAGTACAGCAGACCGCCATCCTCGGCGATGCCTGCCAGGGGGATATTGGAAAGGATGGCGCCGAAGCCGATGGGGATCAGCAGCAGGGGTTCAAAGCCCTTACTGATTCCCAGATACAGGAAGAGGCCGCCGATCAGGATCATGATGAAACGCCCGATCCCGATGGTCCAGTCGACCCCCTGGCTGCGGATAAATTCTGCGAATCCGGTGGATTTGTAGAGGTTTCTGGCCAGCATTCCAATGGAAGGCAGGCTGTCGGAACCATTGGACTGGGTTGAGTCGGCCACAATCTTGCTTTCGGTCATGCGTCCCAGGACCTGACCTTTTTTGACATGGTCATAGGGGTTGATGACGACTGCGTCGATCTTTCCGGAGACCCCGGCCTTCATATGGATCTTGTTGCCGTCCTTGAGTTTGAGGGTGATGATTTCGCGCCCGCTGTAGACACAGTCTCCGGGTTTGACCTTCACCTTAAGGACCTTGGCGTCCTCAGGCGCCAGGATATCCATGCTTGTTTCGGCATAGGCTGCTGAAGCCAGGGCCAGCAGACATGCCAGGAAAAATATGATTTTTCTGCTCATAATCCTTATACCCTTTTTCAGGCTATGCTGATCAGGGGGTTGCCGGCCTGGACGGTGTCTCCCGCGCTCACATGCAGGGCGACAACCTTTCCGGACCGGGGAGCCCTGATTTCGGTTTCCATCTTCATGGCCTCAAGGATTACAACGGTCTGGTCCTTCTCGATTTCGTCACCTTCGGCCACCAGAACCTGCAGCACATTTCCCGGGGTGGGAGCATCGAGGTCCTCGGCTGCTGTTGCCGGTGCTGCCTCTGCAGGCTGGGCAACAGGCTGGCTCACGGCACCGTGGCCTTCGTTGACCGTCACATTATAGGTTTTGCCGTCAATGGAAATGGAATAGTTTCTCGGACCTTTGGCAGACATTTTCTCCTCCTTGTTTGTTGCAACAGGTTCTTCTGATATTTTGCGGATATTTTTCTTGGCCCGGCCAAGCAGGAAATCCAGACCCTTGGTCTCGCAGCTGGCGATGATGAACAGATTTTCATCGGATACCGGCAGGTTGTTTTCTTCCAGTATTCTGGTTGCCCCGGGGATGCCGGGTTCCAGGATATCAAGCGGATCATCGGTGAAAACCGGCTTGCCAAGCTGTTCACTGGCCAGCTTGACAATCTCGGGATCGGGTTCGACCGGGGTCTTGCCGTAATAACCCAGCACCATGTCGCCGTAGTTCTGCTGAATCTTTTTCCAGCGTCCCTGGGTGACGTTGGTGTAGGCCTGCTGGAAGTAGAACTGGGATACCGGGGTTACCGATGATCCGAAGCCGCCTTTTTTGACCACCTCGGACATCTCCCGGATGACTTCGGGATAGAGGTGCAGGGTGTTGGTGTCCCGCATCATCATGGTGTTGGCGGTCAATGCGCCGCCGGGCATGGGCGAGAGCGGAATATTGGGCGATACCATTTTGGCCTCGGGCGGGACAAAGTAATCCGCCATGCATTCCTTGAAGACCTCTTCGGCCTTGAGGATTTTTTCATGGTCGATATCCAGGGTATATTCGGTGCCCTTGAGGGCATGCCACATCGAAAGGATGTCGGGCTGGCAGGTGCCGCCGCTGACCGGGGCCTTTGAAAGGTCGACTCCGCTGACTCCACCGTTGACGGCGGCCATATACTGGGTGATGCCCACCCCGGCCGTGTCATGGCTGTGGAACCAGATGGTGGCCTCCTCACCCAGCAGTTCGCGGGTCTGCTTGATGGTTCTGTAGACCTTGTCCGGGTTGGCTGTGCCGCTGGCATCCTTGAAGCAGATCGAATCAAAGGGAACGCCTTCGTCGAGGATGTTGCGGATACACTGGATGTAGAACTCGGGGGTGTGGGCGCCTTCGCATCCGGGCGGAAGATCCATCATGGTGACCACAACCTCGTGCTTGAGACCATGGGCCTTGATGCGCTCGGAAGAATATTTGAGATTACGGACATCGTTCAGGGCGTCAAAGTTTCTGATGGTGGTGATGCCGTGTTTTTTGAACATCTTGGCGTGCAGGTCGATAATGTCGCGCGGCTGCTGGCTCAGGGCCACCACATTGATGCCGCGGGCCAGGGTCTGCAAATTGGCATCGGCTCCGGC